>JBDSZP010000075.1:0-104802 GCA_039925065.1 Luteolibacter sp. | reverse complement strand
CGGCTCAGAAATGACAAGGGAAAGCCGCACAAGGTGGCGATCGTCGCGGTCATGAGGAAAATGCTAACCGTCCTCAACAAACTCCTCGCCAATCCACAATTTTCACTTGCATGAAACACCGCTGCTTGAGGGTGTCTTCGTTGCGTCATGAAGACACCCTAAAGGGTTGGACTACGAACAAGTTTTCTCAGGCCTTCACGGCCCAGCGCAGCTTTGCCGAACTGCTGCGTGGATTCATGCGGCGTTCTTCGTGGCTGGCCATAACGACGGCATCGCTCATTTCCGAGAAAATCCCATCGCGGATTCCGACCTTCATCGCCTGCTTCACACGCCGATCTTCACCAGAATGGAACGTGAGAATCGCCGCACGGCCACCCGATTTCAGGCAGTTCGGCAGAGCCCGGAGAAACGCATCGAGTGCGACAAATTCCTCGTTCACCGCGATCCGAACCGCTTGAAACACCCGACGCACGGTCAGATCGATCTCCTCCTCGTCACTGATGCGGACCGATTCGCGGATCGCCCGGGCAAATGCGGCGGTGCTTGCAAACTTCCCACCGGCGAGTGCCTTCGCGATGGATTCAGCCCGCGGTTCGTCCGAATTCACATGGAGTGCGATTTCGAGTTTCTCCGCGCTGACTTTTTCCAACCAATCGGCAGCGGAAAGCCCGCGGCTGGGATTCATCCGCATGTCGAGGGGACCGCCGGTTTTGAAACTGAAGCCGCGTGACGGATCGTCGAGCTGCATGGACGAGCATCCGAGGTCGGCGAAAACGAAATCCACTTCCGAAATCCCGCGCGATGTCAGCGCCTTGGCGATTCCGGCGTAGTTCGACTTCACCGCTTCAAATTGGTCGCCGTTATAACCTGCGGCACGGATCCGTTCTTCGGTTTTCGGGAGTTCCAGCGGATCAATATCGAGGCCGATCAGTTTTCCATTCGGTGAAATCTTTTCCAAGATCCGCATCGCATGTCCGCCGTATCCGAGAGTGGCGTCGACTCCGCCCATACCGGGCCCGAGAGCTAACGCTTCAAGACATTCCGCGACCATGATCGGGATGTGGGTGCCTGCCGGAGTTTTCCCAGAGGCGATCACCTTGGCCACCGTCTCACCGTAGCGGTCCGGATTGTGCTCCTTGTATTTATCCTCGAAACGACGCGGATTTTTCCCGCTATAGCGCTTGCGACGTGGCGGGCGTGGTGTTTCCTCGCTCACAGTTCCGAGTATTTCAGGTTGTTGCCGCGGGATTTTTCCACCGGATAGCGGATGTCATTGTCGGCGATTTTCGCTTCCATCACATCGCCGAGTTTAAATCCCAGATTATCAGCAAGTTCGAAAAGCAGAATGCCGACATCTGCGATTTCTGAAGCGATTTCCGCGCGGCGTTTTTTCACGCGCTCCTGGATCTGATCTTCCTGCTGCCAGACGAAATGTTGCATCAGTTCGCCCGCTTCGGCAGCGATGGCCACGGATAAATCCTTGGCGTTGTGGAATTTCCGCCACTCCCGGGCATCAACAAATGTCTGAATCTGCGCGGTCAGCGCGGCAATCGAATCGCTCATGGCGTGGTTTTAGCGGGGGAGCGGGAGATCGGCGAGGATTTATAAGTCCGATAAGACTCATAAGACCCACAAAAAAACCGCCTGCGCGTTGGCACAGGCGGTTTTTGTGAATTTTATCTGAGTCGGCTTATTCAGCGACGACTTCGACCGTTTCGTCAGCGGCCTTTTTCTTGGCTGCCTTCTTCGCTGGCTTGGCTGCTGGAACTTCTTCCGCTGCGGCTGCGACTTCTTCGACCGGCTCGTCTTTCACAGGGGCGTCAACCCACTCGATGATTGCCATCGGTGCGGAGTCGCTCATGCGGGCGCCGAGCTTGGTGATGCGGCAATAGCCACCCTTGCGGTCCTTCGAAGCAGGTGCTGTTTCGGAGAAAAGCTTCTTCACGATGCTCTCCTGGCGAAGGAAAGCGATGGCCTGACGGCGCGAGTGCAGATCGTCGCGCTTGGCGAGTGTGATCAGCTTTTCGGCGACAGGGCGAAGCGCTTTGGCTTTGCCGAAGGTGGTTTTGATGCGGCCATGCTCAATCAGGTTGCATGCGAGGCCGGATAGCAAGGCGCGGCGTTGGGCTGCGTTGCGTTTAAGTTTTACTGTTTTGCTGCGATGTCTCATCGGTTGCTCCGTTTCTAGATTTTAAATATTAGTCGTCGAGGTTTTGAGCGATCAGATCGGCAAGGCCGACTGGCGCTTCGTCTTCCGCACCGAGGCGTGGGCCACGGGAGGCTGCGGCTGGGCCGGAAAGCAACGAGGATTCGAAGGACATTCCGAGGCCGAGGCCGAGCTCGACGAGCTTGTCCTTGATCTCGTTGAGGGACTTCTTGCCGAAGTTGCGATATTTGAGCATTTCTGCTTCTGACTTCATCGCGAGTTGGCCCACCGAGGTGATGTTCGCGTTGTTGAGGCAGTTTGCGGCACGAACCGAGAGTTCGATTTCGTTGACCGACATGTTGAGAAGCTTCTTGAGAGCGGCGTTTTCTTCGCTGGACTCGGCCGGTGCTTCTTCGAAGTCCACGGCGTTTTCGTCGTAATTAACGAAGACGTCGAGGTGGTGACGGAGAATGGCGGAGGCTTGGAGAAGCGCGTCTTGCGGGGTGATGCGGCCGTCGGTCCAGATATCGAGGATCAACTTGTCGAAATCGGTCATTTGGCCGACGCGGGTTGTTTCCACGGAGTATTTGACGCGGGTCACAGGCGAGAAGATCGAATCGATGGCGATGACGCCGATCGGTTGGTCCTTGCGCTTGTTTTCATCGCCGGTGGAGAAACCACGTCCGACACGAACTTCGAATTCGCAGTCGAATTTCACCTTCTTGTCGAGGGTGCAGATGATCTGGTCCTTGTTGACGATGTCGTAAATGTGGTCAGGCATGATGTCGCCAGCAGTGACGACGCCTTCTTTTTCCACTTTAATCGTGAGAATACGTGGATCCTTCTCGTTGTGGCTGAATTTCACCTTTTTCAGGTTGAGGACGATGTCGGTGACATCTTCCACAACGCCTGGGAGGCTGGAAAATTCGTGCTGCACGCCGGCAATGCGGACGGAAGTGATGGATGCGCCTTCAAGAGAAGAGAGAAGAACGCGGCGGAGTGAGTTGCCGATGGTGTGGCCGTATCCGCGCTCGAATGGCTCGGCGCTGAACTGGGCGTAGGTATCGGTGGCGGTTTCCTCGTTGCGAACGAGGCGGTTAGGTAGCTCGAAACGAGCGAGTTTGACTGCTGACATGTTATGTTTTGGTTGCCGGGTTACCCTCTTGCGGGCGCTTCGTTTCAAAAATGAGACGATGCAGAGGACCGACGGCGATTGTGAGATTGCCCGCGGGGGCGCGAATAAATGACGCCCGGGGGCCTCTTGCAACCCAATTTTCTACCTTTGCGACGAAAAAATTCGCCCATTTCACCCCTATCGGACGAAAAAAATGACCATTTCGGCTCTATCGGCGAAAAAATCGCTGGATTTCCTATCAGTTATGGTGCATCTCTTGTTTGCAATCCACAACAACACTATGAAATCAAAGAAAAATCTAACTCGCTTCACCTACGAAACAGCAGCATTCGAGGGCTGGCGTTTGTGCATCAGCCGTGCCGGTACGACCTTCACCAAATACTTCCCTGACAAGAAGTTTGGCGGTGGTAAGAAATCGCTCGCGGCTGCTGAAATCGTCCTGGCTGAAGTGAAAACACTGATTGAAGGTGCGAAGCGCGTTGATGGCAAATTGAGCGCATCCACCATCAAGAAGGCCGAGAAGATCCTCTCGGAAGCTTGATTCATTCGGCAGGAGTTTCCGGGCCTTGCGCCAATTTGGATGCAAGACTAGCTGACTCCGACATGCCGGAAGAAAGAATATCAGTAATCCATTGGTTTCGCCGCGATCTGCGAATCGCAGATAATCTGGCTTTGAGCCACGCGGCGAAACCCAATTTATCGGTTGTTCCCCTATATATAATAAGCGAGTGGCAGAAGTCGCACGCTTGGACAGGCCCGAATCGGCAACATTTCCTCTGCCAGAGCCTCGAATCGCTCGCTCGAAATCTTGAGGCACTTGAGGGACGACTGATTGTCCGGCGGGGAAAAGCGGTGGAAGTTCTCCGCCAGCTCATTGAAGAATGCCACGCGGTGGCCCTCCATTTTAATGCGGACCCGGATCCATTTGGAAAATCCGTGGAAATTGCCGTCCGTCAGCTTTGTTCCGAACTCGGCGTGGAATGTCACGTCCACGCGGATACCTCCCTCCATCGCCCGGACGAAGTGCTAACCCAAAGTGCCCTGCCCTACCGGGTTTTCACTCCTTACAGCAAAAATTGGCTCGCGCTGCCAAAAGCTTCGCCCGTTTCGAAGCCAAAAACCCTGCGGACTCCCGCTCATCTGAAATCCCTGCCGCTTCCGACCGTCGCGACGTGGGGTTTGGAAATTCCTGAAACCGCAATGGTCGCCCCCGGCGAACGGGCGGCCCGCGAGCGTCTGAAGCAGGCGATTTCCGGAAAAATCCAGAATTACTCTGCGAGTCGCGACTTTCCGGCACAAAACGGGACGTCCCGGATTTCGCAGGATCTGCGCCACGGCCTCATCTCGATCCGCACCGTCCATGCGGAAATCCTGAAAGCACGCGCAGCAGCAAATCTCAACGAGCAGGCCGGAATCGACGTTTTCATCAAGGAACTCGCCTGGCGGGAATTCTATTTCGCGATCCTCCACCATTTCCCGAACGTGCTCGACGAGGAGTTCAACCCCGATTGGCGCGGGCTGCCGTGGGACGAGCCGGGCGAAAAATTCGAACTCTGGAAACAAGGCCGCACCGGATTCCCGATCGTCGATGCGGGAATGCGCGAGCTCAAGGCGACCGGATTCATGCACAATCGCGTCCGCATGATCACCGCGATGTTTCTCACCAAGGACCTGCACGTCGATTGGAAACAGGGCGAATCCTGGTTCATGCAAAATCTCGTCGATGGTGAAATCGCCTCCAACAACGGCGGCTGGCAGTGGTCCGCCGGGACCGGCGCGGACGCCGCACCGTATTTCCGGATCCAAAATCCATGGTCGCAAACGGCCCGATACGATCCCGACGGTATTTATATCAAGCGCTGGGTCCCCGAAGTTGCGAATGTCCATCCGTCCCTTTTTCTGGAACCGCCGAAAAACGGCCTACCCATCGCGAAAAACTATCCGCTTCCTTGCATCGACCACAAAACCGAACGCGAGCGGACCTTGGTGATATTCAAAAAGCACCGCGAAGGCGGCCGCTGAACGTCCTCACCGCCAAGGCTCCAACCCTAAAAAACCCAGCATTTGACTTCGCGCCCCTTGGCGACCTTTGCGTCTTTGCGGTTCAAATTCTTCCCATTCGTGCCGACATTCTCACATAACAATCACTCGTGCAGTCACTTTGGACGGACTGAGAATTCCGGCCGTGCAAAACCCAACCGCGTTGCTAGCCTCCCGCGTGAGAAATTTTTTCCTGTGTGGAATCATCGCCAGCCTGTTCGCCTGCAGCCCGAAATCCGCCAGCGGCCCGCAGCCGTTGCGCGTGGGGATGGAACTCAGCACGCCGCCATTTGAAATGGCCGATAGCGCTGGAAACCCGGATGGCATCAGCGTCCGGCTTGCGGAGGCTCTGGCGAAACAACTCGGCCGCCCGCTCGACATCGAGGTGATGGCCTTCAAAGGATTGGAAACCGCGCTGAAAACCGGAAAAATCGACATCATCCTTTCGAGCATGAGCGACACGCCGAAGCGCCGTGAATCGATCGATTTCTCGGACGCGTATTGCAAGATCGGCCTCGCCCTGTTGGTGGCGAAGGATTCCGACGTCCACGCCGCCGCCGATCTGAATCAGCCCGGGCGCAAGATTGTCGCCCGCCTCGGCACCACCGCTGTCGATTTTGTGAAAACCCATTTCCCCAAAGCCGAGCTGATTTTACTCGATCAAAATGCGGCGTGCCTGCTGGAGGTGACCCAGAAAAAGGCGGATGCTTTCATTTACGACCAGCTCTCCATTTTAAAACTCCATCTCGCCCAGCCCGAAAACACCCGAGCCCTGCTGGAGCCGCTGCAAACCGAGTCCTGGGCAATGGCCCTGCGCAAGGACGACTCCAAACTGAAAGAGCAGATCAACGCGTTCCTCAAGGATTTCCGCGCCAGCGGTGGCATGGATGCGCTCGGTGAAAAATACCTCAAGGCGGAGAAAACCGCGCTCAAGGAACGCAGCGTGCCATTTGTTTTGGAATGAAAATCCGCACGCTGCTCATCGGTTCACTCGTGTTGCTCGCCCTCGGTTTGGCTAGCTGGCAGGTGCTGGCCTCGCTGCGCTATCATTGGAACTGGGCGGGAATTTGGGAACAACGGGAATTGCTGCTGCGTGGCTGGGGGTTGACGATCCTGATTTCCTCCGGCGCGTTGGTCGGCACGGTTTTGTTCGGTCTTCTGCTCGCGATCGGACAGGAAACCAAGATCCCCGTTCTTGGCGTCGTTTGCCGTGGCTATATCGAGCTGATCCGTGGAACGCCGTTGCTCACCCAACTTTTGCTCGGCTACTACGTCATCGCCGCCGCCTTTCACATCGATAACAAGATCCTCGCCGGCATCATTTTGCTCACCTCCTTCGAGGCCGCCTACATGGCGGAAATCATGCGCGGCGGTGTCGCCAGCATCGAGCAGGCGCAGTGGGACGCCGCTCGCGCGCTCGGTTTTGACCGCAGGCAGACATGGCGTTTTGTCATTCTCCCGCAGGCATTCAGACGGGTCCTTCCCGGAATGGCCGGCCAATGCGCGTCGCTGGTCAAGGACTCCAGCCTGCTCAGCGTGTTAGGCGTGGCGGAGTTCGCGAAACAGACCGACGTTGCGGTTGGCTCCTCAAGTTCGCCGTTGGAAGGCTACATCCCGATGGCGATCGGCTACCTTGCGCTGACTTTGCCGCTGAGCTGGCTGGCGCGGAGATTGGAAATGAAATGGAGGGCCCGATGAAATTGCACGTCCGCAACTTGGTCAAAAACTACGGGACGCAACGCGCGCTCGACGGTCTCTCATTGGATTTGCCGGAAGGCACCCGTTGTCTGGCACTCATCGGACCGTCCGGCGGAGGAAAATCCACCCTGCTCCGGCACCTCGGCGGTCTCGAACTACCGGACTCCGGCAGCATCGAAGTGAATGGGAAATTCCTATCACCCGACGAAAACGCACTCCGTCATTTTCGTCGGCGGAATGGATTTCTTTTCCAAGGCTACAACCTTTTTCCCCACCTGACGGCGCTTCAGAACATCATTCTTCCGCTCGTGGAGGTTCATGGGAAAACTCCCGCAGAAGCGAAGCAACTCGCGGTCACCAATCTCGAGCGCTTCGGGCTGGCTCAGCATGGGGAAAAACTCCCCGTTCAACTCAGCGGCGGACAGCAGCAACGGGTGGCGCTCATCCGCGCGATGGTTGCCTCCCCCGAGCTTTTGTTTCTCGATGAACCGACCGCCGCTCTCGATCCGGAAATGACCGTCGAAGTGCTGGAACTCGTCCGCGAGCTGATTCTCGGCGGGCAGGATGTCATTTTGTGTACGCATGAAATGGGCTTCGCCCGCGCCGTGGCGGATGCGGTGGCCTTTGTCGCGGATGGCCGCATCAGTGAGTGTTCCGCACCTCGCGAAATTTTTGATTCGCCGAAAGATCCCGGTGTGAAGCGCTTCCTCGGCCGGGTTCTGGAGTTCAGGTAGTAGAAAAAAGAACCGCGGTTGAACACGGATGGGATTTGAGACAGAGACCGTCTGAAAATCATCGATGCGGCTTCTTCTCGAACCTACCCAGCTCCTCTTCCCCGCGTATCCCTCCGCGACCTCTCCGCCTCCGCGTTTCGCTTCAACCACAAACCACCTCGTCAGTTTCCCGCCGCCTGCTTCATCATCCGTGCTGCGATTTCCTTGAGCTCTTCCACCGGAATCGAATAGTTCTCCGCTCGACTGGCTCGGGCGATGTTCATGCCGATGCAATGCCCATCGAGATCCAACAACGGACCGCCCTCCACCTGTCTGCTACCCAGAACGTCATGCTGCATGACTCTCGGAAATCCACTACGTCGGGGGGAAAAATCGCCGCTCATCTGGTCGTTGCGGTTCATCTGCTCGTTAAACAGCTCACCACGCGCGGCGAGTCTGACCTCCACGGTTTTTTGCTCGTTCTTTCTGCGATAGGTCAGCTTCACCATGCTGCCTTCCTTGCGGTCCTTGAGCAGCTCGGTGATATCCTCGATTTTGCCGACCTTCTTCCCTTCGATCTCCAAAATCACATCTCCTTTTTGCAGTCCGGCCTCATGGGCACCGCTCTTTTCGCTGACATCATCAATTTCAAGAGCCTTGGACTTCGCACTCAAAGTCACCCCCAGCGCAGCGCCGCCTGACGCGGGAATCTCACGGATCTTCGCGCTGATGATTCCGGCTAACAATCTCCGGTTCGTGCGGGTGGTCGCGCCATTCGCCATCACCCACGAACCTTGCGGAACCGCACTCGTCGCCGCATAGACGACCGGAACCAAACCAGTCGCCTCCACTTTCACGAGCGCCACATCCCACGTGGGATCGATGAGCAAGACCTTCGCATTCGGATAGTTCGTCTGATCGATCGTCACCGAGAGACCTTTGATCTCCCCGATCTCACTCGCCTTGGCCAACACATATCCATCTGCGGAAATGACCACGCCGTATCCGATTTCCTTGCGGCCATCGAGCATCACCGCACTCGAAGTTTGCAAGACCTGTCGCTGGCTTTCGAAGGCGGCAACCACACCCGGCCCGGTGGTGCGGAAATTCGATTCAAGGCTCTGCTGGCCCATCACGGGTAACATCAGGCCGCTGAAAATGACGGAAAATATCCAGTTAGCGTTCACCGAGATTGAGGGTAAAGGTTTGCGGTTTGCCATCGCGGAGCATGTCGAGTCTCACCTCGTCGCCGGCGGCCATTTCCTTGAGCAGATCCTGAAGCTGATCGCGTTTTTCCAGCGGCGTGTCATTCAGCTTGAGCAACACGTCGCCCTCCTTGATGCCCGCTTCTTCGGAAGGACTCTTCGCGCCGACCTTCGTCACACGCAAGCCGCCTCCCGAACGCGCCTCGGTGGCGAGACCGAGAAAGCCGGTGCCTTTTTCCGGCTTTTTGGCGAAGGAACCTTCACCGATGAATTCCGCTTTCATGAGAGCATCCCAATTCTTGATGAATTCGGGCATCGGCACATGCATGTTCGATTGCAACTGCTGGCCCACCCGCGAATGGATTCCGATCAATTTTCCGCTCAGGTCGAACAATGGCCCGCCCGAATCGCCACCGATCAAGGTGCAGTCGGATTGGAAAGTGGAGTTCGCGATCCGCACCAACCGGCCGAGCCGAACCACCGAGCCACGTTCCTTGTCAAAGCCGCCGGAATGCCCCAGCGCGAAAACCCAGTCGCCGAGTCTCGTGGATTCCGTGCGGTCGAGGTCCACAAAGGGGTAGGTTCCCTTTTCGGTGATTTTCATCATCGCCGCATCCGTATCCGCGACGAGCCCGAGCGTCTCGGCCTTCACCTTCGTGCCATCCTCGAGCACTACCGTGACTTTCTTTTTCACCCCGGTCGCCACGTGGGCGGCGGTGAGGATCAGACCATCGGCGGAAACGATGACACCGCTGCCAGACCCTTCGGAAATCTCGATGCAGACTGTCGCCGCGCGGGCTTTGGGAAGCACCGTGATCAGGGATTTTTGAATCGCCTCCAGATCCTTGCGGTTTTCCGGAGCCTTCTTGTCATTCACATAAAGCCGCCCCTCCTCCGCATGGGCGGACCAGGACAGCAGGGCGATCAGCAGGCATGAGAGGAATTTCATCACGGTGGTTGAACGACAGGCTAACGAGTTCACGTCTCCGATCCATGGGAAAGTTTTCGAAATAATCCGATCCATTCGCGCCCTTCCCTCCCCGGGAAAACGCGCTGCGGCACCCAGCCATCGATCCGCTCGAACCACGGCGAAAACCATTTCTCCAGTTCCTCAATGCTCGTCCCAAAAGGCGGCCCCGCACTTTCCTCCCCCGGATCATACGGAGTTAGGAAAAACACCCCGGCCAGCAATCCACCCGCATCCAGCAACCCGGCCGCGGCTTCTGCGTAACGTGGGCGCTGGTCCGGATCGATCGCGCAAAAACACGTATGCTCCCAGATCGCCGAAAATTTGCGTCCTTCCCGCCAAGCCGGATCCAGGAAATCGCCACGCTCGTAACTTTCGCTTCCCACCGTTGGAAACGCCCGCGCCCGCTCCACCGCTATCTCCGCCAAATCCACACCCACCGCCTCCAGTCCCTTCTCCGCCAATGCCCGCACATCATGCCCCGAGCCGCACCCCGGAACCAGCACCGGGCCACCGCCCCACTCGTCCAAACTCATCCGCTCCAACAACTCCAACAACGGCGGTGCCGCCTCGCCCTTTTCCCAAGGTGTGTCGCCAACCCGATAGCGTTCATCCCAATCAGTCATGCCCTGAAGTTACCCAGCCCCAAGCACGGCGCAAGCCATCCCTGTCCGCTGGAGGTTCTGGCCTGTTTGAAATGCGAAACCCGCCACTCAATCCGGCTGTCCCTCGGCCAGAACCGATGAAATGAAAACTGCTGACAGGGCAGTCACCCCCTGAGAGAGAACACAAAAAATCGCAGGGTGAGCAGTTTCCTAACTGAGCTCTTGCCGAAACCGCCCTGTCCGGAGCCTTACGCAGGGGTGTGGGACCCGGGAGCTACCTACACCCGGGGAATTCGGCTCGGCTCCAATGCCTGATAGGCTTGATCAACGATCTGCTGCGGTTCTGCGGAAAGAGCATCTGGCGTCTGCGTGACATGCCGCGATCCTGGCCGGGAGATCGCGGCGACCGAGGTATAGACTAGACCTCACCCGGACCTGGCGACAAGGTTCCCTGATTTTGGAGGCAGGCGATTTGGATGGCGATTTGGATTGCCGCAACGCGATATTCGTTTACGTTGCCGGATGCCACCCATTATTTGCTAGCATGGATTCATCCCATCGGGAATTGACCTTGCATGGGTTAACACAAGCAGATTCGTGAACGTCCCCCCCTCCGTCCCCCAGTGTCCTTCTTCAAGACAAAACCTTGCGAAACTGTCGCAAATCCCCTGTCGGAACCGAGAATCATCGCAAAACTCAATCCGATGGAGGATTCGTCATGGGACAAAAAGCTCGCCGCGCTGACGGGAGCGACCTGTTTTCATACCGCGGGGTGGGCTCGGGTGCTTCATGACACCTACGGCTACTCTCCGTGCTGCTTTGCCATCACCCGGCCGGACGGGTTTCAAAGCCTGCTACCCCTGATGGCTGTATCCAGCAGGGTTACGGGCAATCGCGGGGTTTCGCTGCCGTTCACGGATTGCTGCGATCCTCTCGGTGCGCCGGGCGAAGATCAGCAACTCCTGCTTGACGCCGCGATCCGTCATGCCGAAGAGCAATCGTGGCGATATATTGAATTCCGTGGAGGTCCGGTAATTCCTCCCTCAGAACCTGTCACCGTGCGCTACTTTCTCCATCGGCTTTGTTTGCGGAACGGAGAGGACGCGATCTGGAGTGGCTTGAGCGGTGCGGCACGGCGGGCGGTCCGCAAGGCGCGTGACGGAGGCGTGATCATCTCCAGCGGGCGCGATGGCTCCGCCATCAAGGTGTTCTACCGGCTACATTGTCTCACCCGCAAGCGCCTCGGTGTTCCACCGCAGCCCGCCGCATTCTTCGACAATATCCACCGCCATCTCCTCGATCATGACCTCGCAACGATCCTCCTCGCCTCCCATCATGGCAAAACTGTCGCGGCGGCCATCTTTTTGCATTTCGGTGCCAGCGTCATGTTCAAGTACGGTTGTTCCGATCCCGCCTTCCAGCATCTGCGGCCTAACAACCTCCTGATATGGGAGGCTATGCGGCGATTCGCCGCAGAAGGCAGGCACGATTTTCATTTGGGCCGCAACGAAATCGACAACCCCGGACTCCGGCGCTTCAAGCTCGCTTGGGGTGCTACCGAAGGAGAATTGTCATACCACCGCTATTTTCCCGCGCAGGGAGGTTTTATGAGCGGTCGCAATCCCCAGCAGCGCTGGCACCACATGGCCTTCCGTCACATTCCGGTCCCTGTCGCCAGGGTCATCGGCACCCTCGTTTATCCCCACATGGCGTGAAAAGACCGACTCCCTTTCGCTTGTCCACCTCCTCGAACATTCCGGATGATTTCCGTTGCCACTTGAGACGCTTCTGCATCGCATCGGTCATTCTATTCGCTGCATTCACGCCCACTCTGTGGGATCTGTTACATTACTGTCTCCGTGAGGATCTATTCTCCTACATCCTGCTGGTGCCACTCATCACAGGGTTCATGATCCCCCGGTCCTGGCGTGATTTTGAACTTCGGTTTGTTCCTTCGTCCCGCATCGCGCTCGCAATCGGCATCATCGCCGCCCTGGTCCTGGCACTTTCTTTCCGTCACGTCGGAGCGCTTGGCAGTCCTTACCCTAACTCTCTCAGCCTCCGCATGCTGTCCTTTGTTCTCGGTTGGATCGCCATCGCCGTTTGGACGTTGGGTCGTCGCTTAATGTCCTGCCTGATTTTTCAGGCCGCATTTCTCATCTTCATGATACCGCTGCCGCCGGCCGCCGTGGAAACTCTGGAATGGGGACTCCAGCACGCATCCGCCGAGGTTTCCTCGTGGTTTTTCCCTCTCGCCAACGTTCCGTTTTTTCGCGTTGGTCTCGCATTCCAACTGCCAAACATCACGATCCAGGTGGCTCCGCAATGCAGCGGCATCCGTTCGACCCTCGTATTATTCATCACCAGCCTGCTAGCGGGTTATCTCTATCTGGAGCGTCCGTGGCAACGTGCCGCCCTTGCCGCGCTCGTGATCCCTCTCGGTATCCTGCGCAATGCGCTCCGGATTGTCACAATCGGCTGGTTGTGCACTCGCCATGGTCCGGAAATGATCGACTCGCCCATCCACCACCGTGGCGGGCCCGTGTTTTTTGCCGTCTCCTTGCTACCCCTGCTCGTCATGCTGGTTCTTTTCCGCAAGTTTGGCAAAGCATCCGGTCATTTTGCTCCGCCGCCGCCGGACCAGCCCAAGGACGCATGATTGCCCGCAAGATCCGGTCTCTTAGGGTGGCGCAGTTTTCTCCGAGCGGATGCGCTCGATGGCGATGCTGGCCGGCACGAACTTCGGAAAAACCTTAAGCACCTTCTCATAGTCCTCAACTGCGGCTTTTTGATCCTTCTTCACGGCATAGGCAGCACGGGCCATCAGCGCGGGGACATATTCGGGATCAGACGCCAGCGCATCGGTAATCGCTTCGGCCGGGCTATCATCACTCTGGAATTCCAGGAAACGTTTCCCGTCAGCCTGCTCCTGGCTGACCTTTGATTGTGCGACGACACTCTCCATGAGTTTTCTGGCCTCGTCCAAGCGTCCCAGGCTGTAGGCTGCCCACGCGCCTTGGATCATCAGACCGGTGTCGTCCTTGATCGTCGCAAGGCTTTCTCGAAACATGATGTCCGCCCGCTCGTATTCCCCGGCGCGGTAGGCCAAGGCCCCCATGATCGCCGCGGCTTGCGCATCTCCGGGATGCAAGTCCCTGGTCTTCCGCGCATACTCGTACGCTTTCTTCGGATCGTTCAGGGGGCCGGCGTAAAGGTGCGCCAACCGCGACACCGCCCGATGAAGCTCACTGTTCACTTTCAATGCTCCCGCATACGCTTCGGCGGCCTCCCGGTGCCGGCCTTCCGTCTCGAACAGCCCCCCGAGGCGCAGGCGGGCGATCACGTCAGATGGATCCCGTGCGACCTGTTCCCCCAAGTCCCGGATTCCCGGCTCCCCGGGTTCGATCGTTGCCTCAAGACGGGCCAGGTGCAAAATCGCATCGCTTTTGCCGGGAAAATCGGGTTGTGCCGCGATCGCTTGACGGAATGCGTCCCGTGCCCCTGCCTCATCCGCCATCGCCCGGCAGACCATGCCATAATGAAACTTGACCGACGGATTCTCGGGGACTTTAGCCACCGCCTCACTCAGAAGCCCCTGCGCCCGCTTGAAATCCCCCTGCTTGAAAACAATCCATCCCAGCGTGTCGGCAATCCCTCCATCGTCGGGCTTGGACGAACGGGCACTGAGGGTAAGGCGAACGGCTCTTTTCAAATCCCCTCCCGGGGTTTCGCTGAGAATGACTGCCAGGTTGTTCAAGGCCGGGACGAAGTTCGGATCTTTTTTCAGCGCCTCCTCATAACATTCCAAGGTCTCTGCCTTCCGCCCGGTGCTCTGGTAAACTCCTGCGAGTATCATCAAGACTTGGAGGTTTCCTGGATTGATCTTGCGCACCCGTTCCAACTGCCCGACTGCCTCCTCCCTTCTTCCCGTGGCCGAGTAGATTCTCACTAGCAAGTCGTAGGCGACGAGCATTCCGGGTTCCAGCTTTAGCGCCGCTTGCAAAGCCTCCTCCGCTTCTTTCAGCCTCGATTGGCGGGCCAGAACGGTCGCTCTCAGGAAAGGCGGCGACGCGGATTCCGGGTGGAGGTTTCGTTGGGTTTCCGTGCGCCGGAGCGCGGAATCAAAGTCCTTGGCAAGCATGTCCAGATTCACCAATTCCTCCGCAGCTGCCAGATTGCCAGGTTCGAGAGTCTCCACTTTTTCGAACGCGCTGCGGGCGTCTTCGGTCTTGCCCAGATTCTTGGAGACCAAGCCGCTCTCCAGATGCCAGCGCACATCCGAGACAGGCGGGTCCGTGATCTTTGCAAGTGCCGACGCTGCCGCCGCCGCCTTTCCTCGCCTGCGCTCGGCTTCTGATAGAATCAACGTCGTTTCAAGATCGCCGGGATGCTGCTGGAGGAATACATCCATCGAGCCTGCAACTTCGTCGAAACGCGCTTGTGAAAGCCTCAACCTGCCCTGCAACACCAAGGCCTCGTGCATGCCCGGTTGCATAACGAGCGCGTGATCGATGGCTTCAGATGCGGATTTGACGTTCCCTTGCAGCAAATGTGCCCGCGCACGGTGGAGCTCCACCATGGCGCTGAAGGGATACGCTTTCTTGAGCATATCCAACAGGGCGAGCGCCTTCGTCGTAGCGTCGTTCTCCTTTTCGGAAAGCAGGATCGCCGCCTTGAGAATTCCTCCCTCGAAATCCCACGCGTCCCTCGCAAGGACCTTCTCCAGCAGTTTTTCCGCCTTTCCGGGGTCATTTTCGCTCATCGCGATTTTGGCGAGCATCCGCCAGGGAGTGAGGAAATCCGGAGCTTCCACGGTTGTCTTTTCCAACAGCGAGACGGCTTCCGCTCGTCTGCCCCGGTTCAGCAAATAAATCGCATAGCCAATGCGTTCCGGCGAGCGTGTCGGCGCGAGTTTCGCCGCTTTTTTCAGGCAATCCTCCGCCTGTGGCTCCTCCCGCCTCCCGAGATGCCACTGGGCTTTCATGACGAGCACTTCAGGCGAATCACCAGCCAGAGACAAGGCGCGCTCGATCTCGGCTCCCGCTGACTCCAAATCCTGCCCCTTCATCGCCAGGATGGCCCGCGCCACGTGAATCGACGCATGTTCGTCCATCCCCTGCACCGCCAACCGTGCAACCGTGTCGTTCACGTCCGGCTCGTTGAACGACGATTTGGCGAGGAGAATCAAGGCATCCCCATTAGTCGGATCGATGTTAAGAGCTTCCACCGTTTCGGCCCGCGCATCGGAAGGATTTCTCAGCGCCAGCCAGCTCCTCGCCAGTCCCAATCTTACCTCTACATCGCGTGGAGCGAGCTTCCTGGCTTGCTTGAAGCAGATTCCAGCCTGATAGGCACTGCCCCGGACCTCCCAGATCGCACCCAGACGGCGCAACGCGACCAACCTACCAGACGGCTGGCGCAGAGCATTTTTGTATTCCACCTCGGCGCTCTCATAGTCATATGCGGTAAAATATTTCTCCGCATTTCTCAAGTGGGTTCCGTCGCCGGATTTGGCACGGCCGCATCCAACCATCGATAGAACGGCACAATAAAAAACAGACTTTAACAAATTTGACATGACGGAAAATGACGTGGTGTTTGCTTTCATTGCTTACTAAAATGCGAGGCCATACTGCTAGATTACATGGCCAGCCTGGCGGGGGTGGAACCCGCCAAGCTGACCTTTGTTGATGGTGGCTTCAGGATTCAAGTGGACCCTGCTAACAAGCCCGAGTAAGGAATCGACGCTTCAACCCCAACAGCATCGCCACTCCGCAGCCAAGTAGCGGCAGCGTGCTGCCAGAGTCTGGAACACTGTGGCCACCGCCACCGCCACCGCCGTCGCCGTCGCCATCGCCATCGCCATCGCCATCGCCGTCGCCGTCGCCGTCGCCGTCGCCGTCGCCGTCGCCGTCGCCGTCGCCGTCGCCATCGCCATCGCCGCCGGCGTGACAATCGTCTTGGGTAATGGTGTTGTGGTCTAATGTGACCCCGCCAATCCGTGCCAACGCGCTGCCGACCACCGTTGCGCCGGTCTGGAGCGCGATGGATTGATCCGCCATGATGTTACCGATGAATGAGGTGCCCGTTCCAATCGTCGCCGAACTGCCGACCTGCCAGAAAACGTTGCAAGCACTGCCGATGCCGTCCTTGAAGACCACCGTGCTGTTCGATGCCGTGATAAGGGTGGACGCGCTCTGGAAAATCCAGACGGCATCGGGGTCGTTCTGTGCGTCGAGCTCCAGAGTTCCCGTTAGGAAAAACGCCGAGGTGGCGTCGTAAACGCCAGAGAACAGGCTATCCCCCCCAAGATCGTAGACACCGCCCAAAGTTGTACCTGTTCGTCCAGCGGCGTCGTTATACGCGGTGGTCAGGTCGTTCTTCGCGTTAGTCAGCAAGCCGGGGTTGATTGAGGAACCGGCAGGGCCAGCCGCATCTACCGAATAGATCGTCCCGTTGAGGACTTGAGCTGTAGTCAGCCCAATGAAGGCCCCGGACGCCGGAGACAATCCGACATCCCCGGCGGCGATGACCGTTGCGCCACCGGCGTCGGTGATATTGGACCCCGCCAGAATGGCAAAGCTGGAGGCCGTTCCAAGGTCCACTATCGGAACTGCCGTAGCGTCCTGAAGTGAGAACATGGCAGTCACAGCAAAACACAATACATGGGCATTCCCCAAAGCGCGTCGTGTTCCCCTGGACATCCTGTATGCGACGATCTGAGCCATCGCGGCTCGTCTTCGTCCTCCTGGTAATTGTTTGGTTTTCATAATATCGATGAGTTAGTTCATTTAGGTCCGCTCCCAGCGGACGTTTTTCAAAGCATCATGTTTATATCAGTTGTCCGGGGCCGGCACAACAGGCGCTTCTTTGGAAAAGTTAGCAATTCTTTGGGTTTGGCTGAGTGTGGGCACCGCTCATCTTCAATGGGGCAGTTTTCCGCTCCTTGCCGGGACTATCTGCCATCTTCCGAATTCCGCCAGGCGCGGGGTGAGAGGCCGGTGCGGGCCTTGAAGGTTCGGCAAAAGGTGCCTGCGGTGGTGAATCCTGTGGCGCAAGCCACTTCGCAGATGTGCATGCCTGGATTGGCAAGCAGTTCCTTCGCCTTTGCCACCCGGAGTTCCTCCAGATAACGCTGGTAGGTCCCGCCCGTCGTGGCTGAAAACAGGCTGGAAACATAACAGGCGTTCATCTTCAATGCGTCGGCCACGTCACCCAGTTGAATAGGCCGATGGTAGTTCGATTGAAGATAGTCCAGCATGCGTTGAATGATCTGTTGGTGGTGGGGACTGGCTTGGCGTTCCGCACCCGTTGCAGGCAAATCCGGCCCCGGGTCCCGCTGGGTTTGCTGTCGGGAGTTTTCCTGGAGTCGGTGTTCGAGTGCATCAAGCGTAGGGTTGCTAACGGCCGCCTCCTTCAATGAGGCCAGGGTCGCGGCCTCGACATTGGCGGCCACCAGCTTCAAGAGCATCCCGGCGCGCTCGCGCTGCACCGCGCCCAAACGCGTGATGACCTTGTCTGGCGAGCAGCAGGCCGATTTCGCAGCCTCAGCCTTGTGGCCCCCCAAGGGTTCGCTGGATCGATCTTCGTGCATGTTCACGGAATCGTCCATGCTCTCAATGAAAAGGAACCCCAGAGTGCTCGCTTGAACGATCATGGGATGCCATTGGTGCCGGATCCCCAGCCTGCACGTGGAGAAGTTGGGTTCCTGCTGCGGTTTCAGAGCGCCGGCCAAGGGATGGGAATCGCCGTCGTTGTGGCCGCATCCGCCCCCAGGGATCAAAGTTGCGGCAGTATGGCGGCACCAGGAGCAAAGAGCGGGAAAATCGCCATCGATCCAACGATGATGCCAGGAGGGAGTCCATACCACTTGCAGCCGCAAGCCTGTCAGCTCACGGAAAAGCGAGCAGATTCCGTTGTCGAGATGCTTCAGGGCCAGTTCCCGGTAACTTTGCAAATGCGGCGTTTCGGCCGGAGCATGTTCCGCCAATCTGGCCTCATCTCCGCTCGTGCCTGACAAGGATTTGGTTGTATTGCGAGTGGCCATGATACCATGGATCGGGGGGGCTTCGCACGGTGCCTTTCGATGCAAGGTGCTTCTCTGCAAAAGATTCCTAACTATTCCGGATATTGGCGTCCGGTCAACCCGGGGTTCCACGTACCATGAAGGGGGGGTACCAATTCTGGACATAAGGGAACTCCCTAGAAGGACATGCGCGGTATTGATCTATCCTCATAATACTGACCCCTGCGATGGATCAAGTCCATGTTCGAAGCGAAGAAAAACCTGCCACTCGGCAAAAGCAAATGGCATAATCAACTTCATGGAAACTGTTTCTCATCCTTTTTGGAAGGCACTCTTCATCTGCTCTTTCGTATTTCTTTTCTCCGGATGTACCGAAGAAGAGAAAGGGAAAATAAAGTCGGAAATCTCGACGGAGCAGTTTTTGGAAGAGGTCAAAGATTCACAAAACCAGGCAAAACAATGGTTCCTCGGAAGTCTTCGGAAAGAAGGACTTTTCACCTATCAGTATAATCCAGAAACGGGCTCAGATTCGACGGGAAATAACGCCATCAGGCAATTCATGGCGGCGAGACTGCTTGCTGAAATGGTGAAAGAAAATCCAGAACTCTCCGAAGAGCACCGAAAAAACCTCTCTTTTTTGATGACCAACTGGTATCGCGAAACACAAGATAAACAATATGGATACACCTGGTTCGATGAAAAATCAAAACTCGGAGCGAATGCGATGCTGCTCAGAACCCTCGTATACAGTCCTTTTTTTGAAGCATACGAAGCACAGGCCAAAAAACTCGCAGATGGAATCGTCTCACTTATTCAGCAGGACGGATCACTTCGACCATGGTTCATCGAGCCGAATTATGCGTATGACAAAGACTATTTACTGACATTCTACTCAGGTGAAGCGATCGTAAGTCTTCTTGAATACGCGGAGAAAACAGAAAGTCCTGAGTATTTGAATCATGCCAAGAAAGCCCAGGAATTTTATCTCGACCGATACGTAAACCATTTAAAAGAGAACTATTATCCGGCGTATGTCCCTTGGCATACCATTTCTCTCAACAAGCTCTATAAAATTACGAATGAGAAGAAATATGCGGACGCTATTTTCACCATGAACGATATTCTTCTCGTAATGCAGGACACGAAAAAGCATGTCGGACGGTTTTATAACGCGAAAACTCCACAATACGGAAAGCCGCACGCCGCTTCAGATGCAGTGTACACAGAAGGGCTCGCATATGCATATGAAGTCGCCGTGCTCGTCGGAGACAAAACACGTGAAAAGAAGTATTTGAATGCGCTGAAACTCGCGCTCAGAAATTTACAGTCTTTGCAGTATACCGGGAACATTCCTGCGCGCTACGATTCTGAAAAGGTGCGAGGAGGAATCCAGACTCGCGTCGGAACGACTTTTATTCGCATCGATAATGTTCAGCATACCCTCGATGCCTATCGAAAGATTCAAGAAGTCGTTAAACCATAAGCCATGACCATGCTCCCTCCCTGATTCGGGGGAGAGTGCGAGAATATCCGGTTTGGATGTTTTAGTAAGACGTCATTTGCCGCGCAAACGGTTGCGGCGATGCTAGGTTCCGGCCCCGTCGAGTCAGCCGCCAGAGACTCTTGGTCGATTACCGCGCGGATGATGGGTAATTTGCCGGGTCCGCACAGCCATCGTTGAGTTCGTAGATGGCGAGTCTGGTCGACTCATTGGCTTTTCATCGGCTTGGCGATCCGATATCGCCATTCCATGATTGCGTTCACCACTCGGTTCCGAGGCCGTATCGGCCGGCGATTTCCAGCAGGTCTTCGCGCATCGGCCATTCGTCGGGGCGCTCGCTGGTGGCGTGGCGTTTGCTGGCACCTTTGAGGGTCATGCAGCCGGTGTTGTCGCCGATTTTCCGGATGGAATCGACTTCCTCGGCGGTGAAACGCACGTCGGGCATTTTCGCAAAGTCGCGGATCTTGTCTTCGATCAGACGCGCGCCTTCGCCGGCTTCCTGGATGAAGGTCGGCACGACGCTCTCGACGGCGGGGTGGCTGAGATTCCAGATGGAGGCGAATTGCAAAAGCGTGAGGCCGTATTTCTCGGCGAGCGGGCGCATGCGGTTGGCTTTTTCCATGCCGTGTTGCACCCAGCCTTCGGGCCGATAGGTCCGGTGATCGCCAGGTTTGAAAACGTGCTCCGCGCCGCCGATGTCGTCATGGAAAACGCCGCCGTAATCGACCACGCGCGTCATCACTTTCACGCCGTATTTTTCGCAGGCAGGCAGGGTCAGCCCGACCGGCCATGGCTCCAGCGGGTTGAGGATCAGCATCGACCAATCGATCAGCTCTCCGAATTTCTCCAGGCAGTAAATGAGATCCAGTGAAAAACCATTAGCCGGTCCGGGCGCGATGCCGAGGCGGTCGGTCAGGCCCTGCTCTTTCGCACCGCGCATCGCCTGCCACAGTGGCTCGCTGGTGTAGCCGAGTTCATCCGGATTGTGCAGCATCAGCAGGTCGAACTTATCGACACCGCAGCGTTCCAATTCCTTGCTGGTGGCCATTTTGATGAAATCCGCATAGCCGTCCGGTCCGCGTAGTTCCGGATCGGTGAAGCGCGGGTAGCCGCGGCTACCCTGGCGCTGGCCTTCATAGAAATCGTGGCCGATCATGCCGACGAGGCTGTAGGTGTCGCGATCGATCCCTTTCAGAGCCCGGCCAAGCAGCTCGTCCGCCTTGCCATTTCCATAGACATCCGAGGTGACGAAGGTGCGGATTCCCGCTTCGTAAGCCGTCTCGATGCAGCCGATGAACCGTTCCTCAGAAAGGGTTTCGCCAAAGTGCATGAAGCGTCCGCCGCTCCAGGTTCCATATGCAGTCGTCGTCAGGTCCATGGTGGTAAAAAGTTCGCGCCACTGCCTACGCCCACCGCGCCGGGTGGTCAACCTCAAGCGTCCTCCCGTGCGGATCTACTTTTTACAAATCCCACAACTTCAGGCCCGGCGCAGGTAGTCCGGCACTTGATCGCGCTGGGAGGCGGGTGGCACTGCGGCGCTCGCGAACGAAATCACCGCGCCGACTCCGGCTGCATGCGCACCACCGAGCCGGGGCTCCACGTCGAAGTCCGGGAAGTGGTAACGGGCGCGGCGTTTCAGCCAGAAATTCACACCAAATGCCGCCAACAACGATGCGAGCACCACGCCAACAGGCATGGCGAATTTCATCGCGATGCCGCGGGCCCATTCGAGTTTGGCGCTTTTCGCCAGTTCCTTTCCGGCCGCAGCGGCAGCCGCCTTGTCAGGCAGGAGCAACGGATCACCCGAGGCACGTGCGACTCCGAGCATGCGCTCCATCTGATAGATCCGAATCGACATCTGGACGAGGAAGGCTTCGATCTGATCGGACGGATTGGTTTTTTCAAACGCCTGCATTACCGAACTCGCCAAGGCCCGGCGTTGTTCCGCAGCGGACACCGCATCCGTGATGGATGGACTCAGATAGACGACAGAGCGGTGCGGCGCGCCGAGGTAGTAATACACCACCACCGCCGGACGACCTTCGGAGAAAAAGCGTTCAATCATTTCCTCCTCGCGGACTTCACTCGGGATTTCCTGATCGCCACCGATGACATAGACAAACAGATCGATCGAAGAATCACTCGAGTTGTAATTCAGGAAACTCAGCCGGTCGCGGTAAACCGCCGGGCTCAGCAGGCCTTGCGGATCCACGAGAAAAGTCTTTGGGCGCTCCGCGAAATAGGCAGGGAGGAATTTCTCGGGAATCTCCGGCGAGCGTGCCGCGTCCTGTGAGATTTCCTCCGCCGTTGGTTGCTCGACCTTGAGCTCCACGGCGGCTTCCGGTTTCGGATCATCCGGCACGGGATCATTCGTCAGAAGCAAACCACCCGCCACCCAACCGGCGGCTTCGAGTTCTTTCTTCTCGTTGCCAGTCCAAGCCGGCAATTTCGGCTCATCCATCGCCATCAGCGAAACCGTTCCTGCCAGACCGAGCAGAACCACTGCCGGACAGGATTTCACTTTGACACCTCCACCGTTTCTTCCGGTGTCGCGGCGGGACGATGGCCGGCTCGAATTCGCCGGACCAAGTCGCCCATCTGCGCGGGCGGCAGCACCTTGCGTTCGAAATGTTCCGGATCACGGCGGGCCTGGCGGCTGCGCTTTCTCAGAACGCCATCAAGATGCGCGAGCAATCTCACAATCCCGTCGGCATAGTCGCCATCGAGCCAATAGGCGTGGGCGCGGGAAAGACAGTCGAAAGTATCGGACTCTTCCAAAAACGGATCGAGCAGGTAACCGAAAACGATGCCCGCCGCTTTCGACTCGGGATCGATGGTGATCAGGATTCCCGCTTCGTTCGGTTTGTTCACCGGCACGTCTTCAAAAGCGGACCGGTTCAGGAGCCAGAAACCAAACTGCCGGATGTTGGAAATTTCTCCTAACGAGCCGGTATAGATCGCCACGAAAACCTGCGGGAAACGCCGCGTGATCCGGTCCATTGCCGCTTGCACGCGCTCGCGATCGCCGCGACGGAGGATGCCGGCGCTATCGGTGAGACACCGGATCCGCACTTCCTCATCGCCGAAGCGGGCGTCCGCGTCCGCGAGCGTGAATCCACAATGCGGGCAGGACGCCGCAGCTCGGTGGATGCGCTGGACACAACGGGGGCACTTCATGGTTGCAAAGACGCATTCTTCTACGGAAATCACCGTAGTTCGTCAAAGCGAATCATCAGGAAACACGTAATAAGGCTCAGCACGACGTTCCGCTTTCAAGCCAATTGCCTTCGACTCAGAACCGGGGTTTGCCGGGATGATCGAATGGGGAAGTGCTTGCGCCGGAACCGCCGAAGACGCCGGTTTTCGAGCCATTGCCGCCGGAGCCCGTGTAGTTCGGATGGTCGGTGTAAACGTTCGCGGCAGGCCCTTTCACCGTGACGGTTTTTCCGTTGGCGATGTTGACCGTGTTAGCGGCGATGGATTTCACACTGCTGCCGCTAAGGGTGACGTCGTCCACGAAGTCCACGGTGCCGTTGCTTCCCCCGGCATAGAGTTTCAGTGTCGTGTCGGCGTTGATCGAGCCGCCGCCGATGCGCAACACACCATCAGAGCCGAGCGCGGCGATTTTTACGACATCCGCAGCCATGGTGGCACCGTTCAGATGAACGAGTCCGTTCTGGCCGTTGTTCCGGATGTCGATGGTCCCACGGTCCGCGGTGAGCTTGCCACCGTTCACGAGAATGTCGCCTCCGTCCGAGACGAAGGTGATCTCGCCACCCGGTCCTGGCGCGGCCGCATCGAGCAGCGCTTTGAGCTCGCCGGTGCTGTGGATCGCGATGCCGGTGAGCTTCCGGCTGGTGAGGTGGATCTTGCCGCCCTTGGCGCTTTTACGACGTTGGGCGGAATCGTTCGAGGAAACTTCGATGGTGGAATTGACAGCAATCGTTCCGGTTTCCGATGTCAGGTCCACGGTGCCGCCAACGCCGCCTGTTTTGGTGGAATCCACGTTACGACCGGTGGTGGCCGTGATCGGAAGATTCACGGTGATGTCGCCGTTTGCGGTGACGGTGAAAGCTCCTCCGTTCCGAGGGTCGGGCGTGGTTCCCGGGGCCGGGTCAACCCCACCGTCGACTCTGCCGCCGCCATTGAAGTTCGCGGCCGAGAATGCCGGGTTTCCCCCGTTTGCGATTCCGCCGGTTCCGAAAAGCAATTCGTCGGGTCCGGTGGCTGTCAGCACGAGGGTCACGCCCGGCCTTGCAGCGTCATTGCCGAAAACTTCACCGAACTGTCCGCCGCCGAACTGGATTCCTCCCGGCACCGTCAACGAGGCCGCCGTGATGGAGACGGGCGTTGGCCCGCCTTGCCTCGCCGGTAGAATCATGGCGACGGAAAGATTGCCGGCGACGCTCAGGTTCCCCAATTGGGTATCGTTCCCGAAAAACAGCCGGCATGTGGGCGCGATGATGTTGCCGTGCGCCAGGACTTCCGCCTGCCCCCCTCCCTCGAAGACCAGTGAGGTGATTGCGGAGGGCAGGTTCAGATCCGAGTCGATCGTCAGTGGCACCGCCCTTAGTTGGAGCGACGTGGTTTTGAACCCACCGTCGAGATCGAACCGTGCTATCTGGGGGGTGCCGCCCGCCTGCGAGGTGAAGGTGAGGATGCTGCCCGACTGGGTCAGCGAGGCCGGCGCGGAGTTCGCATTGGAGTTGCCGGACAACTGATACAGCAGTCCCTTCGTGTTGTTGATACCGGTGATTCCGACGCTTGTTTGGGCTGAAAGGCCGAGGTTGTTTCTGGCATTGATCGCTCCATTGACAAATATGGATCCACTGTTGGTGCCCGCGCCTAAGGAGCTCAGGTTCAAAGTGGCATTCCCGTTGATCACGACGTCCCCGTTTTGCGCGCCAAAACCCAGCGACGGTTGGTTCGTGAAATCCGTCGGAAGATTCACGGTCATTTTCCCCGCCGCATTCAGCGAGATGTTGGTGGTGTGGGTGAGGTCGAGTGCCAGCGAATCGAATGTCGCGGACGCGGTGCCGGTCTTGGTGAATGTGCCATCCTTGCCGGTGCCGAAGAGATAAAAGGAAACCGTATCGGCATCCACCGTCGCGCCGCTGAAGCTGTTGGCGGCCGCCGCTCCGAACTCCTTCACGCGGACGTTTCCGGCGACGACGAGGTCCCGGGTCTTGGTTTGGCCGATGTGCAAGGTGGCGTCCGGCGCATCGATCGCGCTCGAGAACGTGAGCGTGGATCCGGTGTCGATGGTCACCCTACCTGGTGTCTTCAGGGTGCCGAGAGTCATGTCAGTTTCGGCGCTGAGTGTCATGTCTCCGGGGGATATGAGGTTGTCGATCGTCAGAGACCGGGCGGTAATGGTGCTGTTGGCCGGTGCATTGACCTTGCCGGCCAAGCTGAGAACGACGGACGGCAGCGCAAGATCACTGGTGAGCGTCAGCGGATTTCCTCCAAGGTCGAGAGTTGTCAGGCGGTTGGTCTTGATCAACCCGCTGTTGAAGGTGAGTCCGGTGAGGGACTGGCCAAGCGTCGAAGGGTTGAGCGCGACTGTATTGATCTTTAGAACCGCCGCATCGATATCGGAGAAGGTGGCGGTGCCACCGAAGTTCATATGGTCTCCCCGAAGACTGCCACCGCTGGCATTGCCCAGGGCCCTCACATCACCGGAGAAGTTAGCCGTGCTGCCCATGCCAAACTTGAGATCCCCGCCGGAAGTGATGCTGGTTCCGGTGATATTCCCCACAGCGAAGAGATTGATATCGCCGGCACTGACATTCCCACCAAAGGAAATGGAGTTGCCGGCGCTCGCCGCGAAACTGCGCGTCACGGTGATATTGCCGGTGCAGTTGATGTTCCCGGTAATTGCTGACAATTCGAGTGCGAGGGGCGCGTTGAAATCGCCCGAAACCGTCATGTCGCCGTCGGCCAGGCCGTGAAAAAACGTTGTACGACTGAGATCGAGAAACAGCGAGTCGGAGGATGCGGAGTTTTTGAAGAACGCTGATGAAGGGCCGGTCTGTGCGAATGTGGCATTGGTTCCGTTGCTGAACAGATACAAGCTGACAAGCTCCGCATCCAGTTTCGCATTCACATTCGTACTTTTGATTTCGTCGAGGGCGTCCACATCAAAGCTCTTTACGTGGAGGGCTCCACCGAGCGTCACCGTTCTGGAGCTGCTCGTCAGCACGCTGAGGTCCGTATTGCTGAAGCCATTGGCGAAATTGATCGTCCCGGCGTTGATGGTGATCTTGCCAGGGGCCGTGAGGTTATCAATCGTCAGAGATCGCGCGGTGATGGTGCTGTTGGCCGATGCGTTGAGCGTGCCGTTGAAGGTCAAGTCTGCGGACGGAAGGTCGAGAGAAGTTGCAGTGATCGTGGCGGCGGTGAGATTGATCGATTGCAATGAGCCAAGTCCGATGGTGACGCCATTCAGGTTCAGTCCCGTCGTTTGACTCAGCGCAAGCGGGTTCCCGGAAGTGATCTTGATTTGGTCCGCGCTGATCGAGCCTGTGCCGGCGAGGGTATTCACGGTGGCGGCGACCTTGCCGCTGTTAGCAAAAAGATCACCACTGAGGGTGAAAGTGCCACTGGTGTTCAGGGTCAGATTGCCGGGAGCGATGAGATTGGCGAGTGTCAGGTTGCGGGCGGTGAGGCTGGCGTTCGTTGGCGCATGGACCGTGCCGTTGAGGGTCAAGTCCACGGCAGGAAGGTCGATCCCGCCCGTGATCTCAAGCGGGTCACCACCGAGGCGGAGGGTCGTCAGCCGACTGATGTTGATCGGCAACCTGTTAAAAGTAAGTTCGTCGCCGGACTGACTCAGCGTCGAGGGGCGGGATTCGGCATTCGGGAATCTGACCGTCGCCGCGCTGAGGCTGGCGGCGCTGAAATCGCTGGTGGCGATGAATGCATTCGCTGCGGTCACTCCTCCACTGAAGTTCGCCGCGCCGTTGAAGGTGAGGTTGTTGCCGGAAATGCTGGTACCGGTAATCATCCCGGTTGTCACATTCCCCGTCGCGGTAACAGTGTCGGAGAAAGTTGCCGGACCACTGAAGGTGAGGTTGTCGCCTGAAAGGCTTTTGCCGTCGATGGCGCCCAAGGCGGTTAGATCGCCGCTAAACTTCGCTGAGCCGCCGAAAATCAGATTCCCCCCCGAAAGGTTGCTGCCTCTGATAGTGCCGGAGAGGGTCAGGTCCATGTCCGGATCCAGCAGGAGATCCGTATCCCCGTTGATGATGCCGGAGGTCAGATTCAGAGACTGCAACGAACCGGTCCCGATACCGATGCCATTCAATTTCAATCCACCCGTCGCCTGGCTCAGGGCGAGCGGATCTCCCGAATCGATGACGATCCGGGCGGCGTTGATCGTGCCCGTGCCGGACAGGCGGCCGGCGCTGTTCAAGATGCCGGTGCCGCTCCCGATGTTGACATTGCCGCCGATGACCAGATTGCCCGCCGAGTCGATCCGCAGGCCGGCCATGTCGATCTCCGAGTTGACGTTGATGTCCTTGCCGTCACCTTCGTGATTGGAGAGCCAGAGTTGGGTGTCAGAGCCTTTGAAAATAAGGTCGGGGCTGAGCGAGATCGAGCCGAGGGCGGCGAGGGTGAGCGAATCGAGCGCGGATAAATTGACGGTCTGCGAGCCGTCGCCGCCGGAGGTGATCGTACCCAAGCTCGCCAGCATCAGATCGCCAGTACCACCGCTGGTATCGATGACCGGGCCGTCTTGCAGTTCCAGGCTCTCAAACCGGAAGACCGCCGGTTTGTTCAACTTCGCAAATTCCTTGTCGAAATTTTCCTGCGCCGCAGACCCCTTGCCGAAGACAAATTCCGTCGGAGTATCAGCCTCGTCCACCACCGGATCGGCATGGTAAATCTTACCATATTGGGTGTTACCGCCGGTGGTGATGCTCGGGTCGGTTTTGATGAGGGTGCCGCCCTTGATGACATAGTGCCCCGCGATGGTGGGCGGCGCGCCTGTCTCGCCCGGCGGCACCTCCTCAGCGCGCCGATCCGGTATATGGACCGGTATGGCACCGGGATCGATGACTTCAAGATCGGTGCCGGAGCCGACGATGGCGAGATTGGTCGGCGTGTTACCCTCCGCCACCTGGCTCGTAATGGCAGTCTTGATCGGAGTCTCATTGAGTGGCGCGGCCCACGTCCCGCTGACCAACGCCGACGTCTTCACCAGGACGGCGAGATTCACGGTAACGGGCGGAGGGACGGTCTTCGCCGAGTTTGGCATGATCAGTTCTTGCCCGGATTTGACGGTGGTTTTCCGATGAAATTTATCGCCATTGGCCGTGAGAGTGGCTTGGCCTTCGATGACGATGAGCTTGCTGTATCCGGGGCCCGCCTCGATCAGAATCGTCGTGCCGGTGACCGCGGCAGTGACGGCGGCGGTGTGGATCTGCGCTCCGCCCGCGCCCTTGGGGACCTGGAGCAGGATCACCCCGCGGTAAAGTTCCACGCTGCGGGTGCCTTCCGTGAACGAAAAATGCGAGTTGGCGCCGATGCGGGTGAGCGTCTTGTCATTGAACAGCAGCTCCGTGCGCGAAGCGATGCCGGTTCGCACCGCCTGGCTGCTGTGCAGGGTTTCTTTCAGCGCCGACGGGCGCGGAGTTTTCCCGGGATCGACCGTGCGGACGTCCTTGATGATGGTGGTGATTTGCGCCTCGCTCAGCGGCGCGGCAAAAGCCGGAGCTGCCATCTCGACCACAGCTGCCACCGCGATCATGGCGGATCGGATCTGGGTTTTCATGGGAATTTTTGGGTAGGGGGATAGATAGCACGACTTCGGGGTGCCGGCCGGATTTCATTTTAAAACTGGAGTTTAAGGCTGACCCCGCCCCCTGTCGTGATGGCGTCATAGTCGAACCGGGAGCGGTTCGAGCGGTTCAGGACAAAGCTGAACGAGGCATTGAGTTCGCACCGCGGGGATAAGTGATAGGTCAGCGAGGGTGTGATCGACTGGTTCAGGTCGCGCTGTCCGGACTGGAAATCGAAGAGCGCGATCCGGTAGTAAACGTCGCCCTCGAGTTGCGGGGCCAGATTCCAATGACCACCGCCGAACAGGCTGTGTTCATCGCGTTCGGAGATGACCGGCTTGGAGAAGCCGAACATACTCGAATAGCCGGCGTAGAACGAACTCGTCTGCCGGTACACCCACGACTTCTGCGCTCCGAAACTCAAGGTCTGGTTCATGAAAAAACCGTTGCCGAAATCATCATTCGTCAGCCGCTCGTAATTATAGCGGCTGAAAACCGTGATGTCCGCAAGTTCGGGCACCTTATAGGCCAACCCCACACCCGCGTTCATGCTCTCGAAATCGAGCCCGCCAAATTTGTCGTAACGAAAAATGGCCTGCCGCACGGTGGCCTCCAGGTTGATCGCATCCGTCAGCTTGTTTTCGTAACGCACGCCGATTTCCGAAAAAAGATAGCTATCGGATTCGTGGTCCTCTTTCACCAGCCCGACATTATCGGTGTAAAATTCATCGACGGTGGCGAAGAACCGCAGCGGGTGGGCACGCTCTTTCGGCTTCATGATGAGTTGTATGCCGAGATCGAAATCTCCCGGAGTCTCAAGCGCGCCGCCTTCGATGTTTTCGGCCGCTTCGGCTTCGGTTGGCGGCTGGGCTTCCGGGCCGAAGTCGAACATCGCGGATCGCTGGCGCGCCTGCTCGATCAAGCCCGGACTCTGTGCGTGGGCGGAGATAACAGACAGGTAGCCCGCCAGCACGAGCGTCCGCCTGACTGTTAACATTTTGGATCTCCGGGAGGCCGCGCCTGCGAATCCGCGAGGACCGGGCAGAGACCGGGAATTTGAGTGGGGGGATTTCATCTTGTTGGCAAGCGAGCCGCCAAAGGCATCAAGCAAACGCAGGCGCCCGACAGTAATGTTAGGCACAATTCGATCTATAGTAACCTATACACTAGGGGAAACGCTCCTCCCGTGACAAGCCATTTATCGGAGGCCAAACGGCAGGACACTTACTATTAGGGAGAGTTTCATTTCATGATTTCGTTAGTTGTTGATGATGGTGGTAGCGGATCGGTTTGGTTTTGTGGTGGGGCGGCGGCGGTAACATTGCCACGTCCAAACAGGGGAAGCGCGGCGAAAGCGAAATTGCGAAACATCCCGCCCCTTCCGATGAAGAGGCGGGATGCTGGGGTAGTTTCCAATGGATGTTACTGCAGCACGACGCTTCCCGACGCGAGGGAGTAGCTCGCACCGCCGCTGCCATTCCAAGTGAAAATGTCTTTCGTCGCCGTGTAGGAGAGCCAGCCATAGCCGATCTTGGCATACGCACACAGACTGCCGGAAGGTGCGCCGCTGTTGAGGGTCGCGGCGTAGTTCGCATAGACTTTGCCGTACGACGGGAACATGTTCACGGAAGCGGAAATCCCCATGTGGCAGAGGCTCAGCGAACCCCGGACTCCAATTTCCGCCACGGGCACGCCGATTCCGACCGAACCCCACGCCCCGACATCTGCCACGGGTCCGAAGTTTGCGGTCACCACCGGTTTCCCGTTGGACGAGAGTCCCGTAGCCACCGTCCCTTGAGCATAGATGATGACCGATCCACCCGCCCCCACCGTGATGGGAACCGGACCGACCGAGAAGGTTGCCGATCCCCCCGGGAGGAATGAGACGAATGGAGCGGTGGTGAAACTTGCGTTATTGGAGAACGATTTATTCCAAGTCGCGAGCGTGTATCCCGCTGCCTTGAGATTGCCCCAGGCCGACGTCCGGTTGGTTCCATCCACGCGGAAGTTGGAAGCCCCGGAAGCCAGGTTCACCGACAAATACAGGAGCTTTCCATCCGCCCGCCCGGACGCGAAAACGTCGTAGGTGGAGCCGTAGAGCGCTTGATCAAAGGTGCCGGTGAGCGTGGCACCGAACATGCTGTTGCCCATGGTGGTGGTTTTGGTTGCCGCTTGGAGCACTGCGGTCATTTGCAGGGCAATCAGCGAGCTCATTCCCAGGGCAACGATTTTATTTGAGGCTTTCATGATGTGTTTGGTGGTTTTTGGTTTTTGTTCTGGCGGCTGTTGAAACTGTGCCGCGTTCAAACAGGGGAAACGCGGCGTTGGCGGACTTGCGAAAAAAGCCGGAAAAATTTCCGCGCTGCCGTTTGGGCTGCCTGCTTGGCGTGTGTGCAGGCCGCCGGAAAACGAAACATCCCGTCCCTTTGTCAGAGGGGCGGGATGCGGTCGATGCAGCGTTTCCTGCCTCAATAAGAACCGCTTATTTGGCGGCGGTGGAGGATGCGTTGGTCATGGCACGCCGAGCGGCTTCGCGGACGTCAGCAGATGCCGACGCGTCACCGGCGACCGCTGCGAGCTCCGCCAGAATGTCCGGACGGGGGGCGCGTTGATAGGCGGCGGAAAGCGTGTCCACGGCTTGCACTTGGACAGAGACGTTCGCATCGCGAAGGAGATTGGCGACCGCCTGCGTCTGGCCGGGGCTGAGCTCGGGGATGTGCTCGAAGTAGGCAAGCGCGGCACTGCGGGTTTGCGGTTCCGGCGAGGCCAGCAGATTTTCCGCCCGTCCGAGGAGATCCGGGGTGTAGAGCCGGGCGTTGGTCAGGGCCAGCAAGGCGGAGCAGCGGTCTTCGTCGTTGCTGCCAGCAAGATACGGGGTGAGGGCTGCGATGAGGGGTTCCTGAAGTTCGGGATTGGCCGTGGCAAGGCGTGACAGGCTGAAGAGGGCGGCCTCGTTGAGAGGGATTTCATTCGGGGTGTCGCCGAATTGGGACTGGATCTGGTCAAGGGCTTCCGCGATTTCCGGGTCCTTGAGCTGGCCGAGGCCACCGGCGGCGACGATCGCTTGGGCGAGGACCGGGGGCGTGAAATCATGAGGATGGGAGAGGATATCGGCCAAGGTATGTTGGGTGGCTTCGGTGTTAGCCAATTCAAGAGCATGGGCGAGCAGGGCGCTCAATTGCGGGGAGATGCCGGATTTCAAACTCTCCGCCACCCGGGGCGCGAGATCCGGGCGAACCAGCAACAGGTCGCGGAAATCGTGGAGGGCCTGCAATGCATCGGCATGGCTACCGGTGTTGGAGACCTTTTCCAGCGCCCCGAAAAGCAGCTCGTAAGGCACGGCCCGATACTTCTGCCGGAGCATCGCGATCCGGATTTGTTCGGCGGCGGAAAGACGGCGGGCAGCGGCGGCGGTGGGTTCTTCGGTGAATTCGCCGGGACGGGGAATCGAGCGGAGCATGGATTTGACAAGCTCCGGCAGGGGGCCCGGCGCGGACCGTTCGAGAGACACCTTGATCAGTGACTCACCCGCCGTCTTGCCGTCCAGAATGACTGTGGTGATTTCCTGCCCGCGCAGGTAATCGAGTCCGCAGCGCCCGGCTCTCCCGGCGAAGTGCGATGCCTCGACCTTCTGCTCCGGCCCCTGCTCTCCAGGGATGAAACTTCGCACCTTGGTCACCGAGCCGTCGCCATTGGCGGTATAGGTCGCCAGGAAGCTGCCGCCCGTATCCTTGACGGTTTCCTTGGATGTCCAGGAAGCGGCCCCGGACCGCGCTTGGAATTCCCAGCCGAAGATGGCCCGGAGGATCTGGCGGTCTTCCGTGGGGACGTCCGCGGGAAAGGCGATCCGCTGGAGAGTTCCGTCCTTCGCCAGGGTCAGCACGGCGGGAGTGGAGTTGACCAGGTTCTCGAAGATCGGGCTCCGTTCGCCGCCACGCAGGATTTTTCCATCGCTGAGGGCGGCGGCCAGGGTGACGGTGTCGCCTTCCACCGACAGGACTCCGAGGTGATAGTTGCCGCTGATGACGAGTCCTCCTTTCGCCGGATCAGGCACGGCGGTGTCGTCAGCCGCCGGTCCGAACGCGAAGCCGACTTCGAGGGTGAAGCTGCTGGTATCGCCGGGATGCCAGTTGAAAGCCGCGGCCCCGGGAAGCGCTGGCGGGGGAGAAAAAACCTTGGCCGCAGCGTGTTGTTGCGGATGCCGGGTCGTGCCGTGGGATGTTGACGCCACTTGCCGGTCACAAGCGACCGTCAGCAATGCGACGGCGGCGGCGGTGATAAAATGGCGGGCCTTGAGGCGGGATGGATTGTTTTTCATGAGCTGGGTTTGATGGGGCGGCGTCGCCGCGTTCAAAGAGGAGAGGCGTGGCCTTCGCGGACTTGCGAAAAAACCGGATGTTTTTCGCCGGCCCGCTAATTTTCAACGCCCAACCCCGGGAATCACCGGCACATCAAATCCCGCCCCATGGGGAAGGCCGCGCGGCAGTGGCGGCCGCTTGCAACGCGGCCTTCACTTGGGCGGCGGTGAGATCCGGCAGCATCGAAAGCAGGCGCGCGACCAGGCCGGTGACCTGCGGAGCGGCATAGCTGCTGCCGGTAACCGTCTTCCAGCTCCCGTCCTTCCAAGGAACCAGAACGTTTTCTCCCGGCGCGGCAAATTCCACCAAGTGCCCGGCGCGACGCACCAGAAACTCCGCATCCGGCAGACTCAAACAATCCACTCCGATGACACTCGTGAAATGGGCGGGAAACACCTGATGCTGGGAACCCGCGTTGTCGCAGGCAGCCACAATCGAGCATCCGGCGACAAAGGCGGCATCCACCCATTCCTTGTAATCCAGAGAATAAAGGGCCGCCGCCCGGTGGCCGAAACTGCAGCTCAACACCTGATAGCCCCGGCGCAGGGCTTCCTGAGCCGCCGCGCGCACCAGATGACGCTTTGAAGCCAATCTGCCCTCCCCCATGATCCGGAAACTTCCGATCCGCGCTGCGGGCGCCATGGACCAGATCAACCACGCGATGGCGGTGCCGTGGCCGTAGGTATCCTCGCCATTTCCCGCCCCTGGCAGGATCGTCTCATCCGCCGTGGCCTTGAAATCAAGATCGTCCGTTAGAACGTGCCCCTCGAATGCGGAATGGCCGATCTCCACTCCTGAATCCAAAATGGCCACCTTGACTCCTGCCCCGCTGCCTTGACGCAAGGCCTGTAAAATCGCGGAGCCATCCGGCCAACAAATGACATTCGGTTCAATCATGGCGGGCTTGTGGCGAGTGAGCGTTCCACCGCTTGGTGCAAGGCGAGTTCCGCCTGCATGACCCGGTCCAGATCCATCCCGGTGAATCCGGTCCTGCGGGAAATTCCCCCCTCCAGTTGCACGCACGAAATCACCCCGCAAATCTCTCCCCGCACGCTGAACGGCACCGCGATCAAGGCCATCGTGGACTTGCCCACGCGGCGATCAAGGCGCTTGTCCTGAACGCAATTCCGTTGAACGTCATTTTCACAAAATGCCTGCTCCGTTTCAAAAACCATGCTGATCAGGCCTCTCCCGAGGGGTTGCTGGAAACCCATGATTTTCACCGCATCCGCACCGGTGTTGTATTGGGCCACCAGACTGTCCCCGGTGGGACTGAGCAGCCAGACCGTGCCCTCATCCGCGTTGGCCGCCAGAAACGCGGCGGACAGATCGGCCGCCATTCCCGAATCCAGCAAGTTCGTGAACCCGATCCTGTGGATTGAGTTCACCACGTCGCCATCGGCATTTCCGGTGGGTTCCTGCATGAGAACTAGGATCGGACCCGGTCGGCTCCGCGCAGGAGTTGCGCGAGGAATTCCAGGGCAGTGCTGTTATCGCGCAGCATCGGGGCCAGTTGGTCGAGGCTGGCGAGGTTGCGCTCGCCAGCGACCAGGGATTGGATGCGGCCTTGTTCCACGTCCGTCAGCGGGGCGGCGGCGAAACCGGCGATTTCATCGTCGCAGGTTCGGGTCACCTTGAAAATCGCGTCAAAGTCAGAGTTCATGAGGGTTGGCTTTCGTTAGGGGTTCGTATCGTTTTGCGAGGCACGGGAAACCGCGCTTCCACTAAGATGACACGGCTGCCGGAATGAATTGCGAAATGACATGAAGAAAGATTTTCAATCGCCGTGAAGCAGCCTCGGATGCTTGCGACAGAGCGCCGCACAATCCGCCCAACTCATCGCAAACAGCGGGTCCCAAGCGTGCAGCGCGCCCAACACTTCGGCCCGGAACGCCTCCATGGTATCCGACACGCGGCGGGTCACCTGGGCGGCATGTTTACCCCACAAGGAGGCCAGAACGGTGCCCGGAATCCCGTGCAGATGGATCAACCGCAACAGCACGATCCCGGTCGGACTCGCCTGCCCCACCACATGATTCGCATAGGCCACCGCGCCTCGCAACGCCTCCACCGCGGCCAATTCCGAATCTTCCGCGAACGCATCATTTTCGTCCACCGCATCCTCCAAGGCCGTTTCCGAGCCCGTGCGCTTCTTGAGCGCCGGTGATCGCATCAGATTGTAGAATCGGTAGCGGGCCACGGTCCGAAGCCAGCTCCCGATGCCGCCCTCACCGGTGCCGGAAAATTTCCCGATCAGGGGATTTCCTCCCGAACAGCAGTCGGTGATGATGTCGCTGGCCATCGCGAAAACCTGCGATGCCCCGCAGGAGGTGGAATCCAGGCTGGATACAAAACGTTCCAACATCGGCTTTTGGATAGAAACGAACGACTCCACCGCCGTCGTGTCACCGGCAAGTATTCTTGCCCTCAGTTCGAGATCAGAATCCATATATCACGCATAGCAGAGAGAGCGGATCGTGCTCAAGACCGGAATGGGAAATCTTCCGGGGTTTCAGCCAATCATTCCAACCGAATTTCACAGGGGCTCCACCCTAGGGAAAATGAGCCCGATTCGCCATCAGTGGCGTTCTATTGGACCGCTTGCCAGAAGTCATCGCCGAAACTCCCTCAGGCATGTGCCGCCGAACGGCGGTCCGGAGTTCACGTCTTCAGCGTGCTCTTCATGAAGACAAGCTGAAGGCTTGAACTCCGGACAGCGGAAAGAATATCATCACCGGGAACAGGTTTCGGCAATATACTGGCACGCATGACGATTGGTGGATTTGCCAACGCTGGCGATGACGTCGGTTCGCGGTTTGACTTGGGCCGCTTTCGGTCACGCAGCCCGCTGCGAGCCGTCGTGGCCAGCAGGCTGGCTCACGCAAAGCGGCAGCAGGCTGCACGCAGTCCAAAGCTTCGCGTCACCTGAATTCAAAATTCTGATGCTTCCAGTATAGCTACCATCGGAAGCAGAAGCTTGGAGATTGCGGGGCGTGTCGCCTTGGGATAACATGTTTCGATGCAAGCCTTGCATGGGATTCCTTCGGAGGCTGCGATGGGAGGTCCGGGTAAATCCAAACGCATCGGCCCGCGCCGGCGTCACCGCTACACCCGCAAGCCGTTCTTCGCGATCTGCGGTCTTTGCACGCTGCTGGTGGGGCTGCTTCACCTGCTGCAATTCAAGCCGCTGCTGGATGCCCAACTCTTTGCCGAGGATTCGCTGCAACGGTTCTTCGGCCGGCCTGCTGCGGCGGATCCGGATCTGGTCTTTCTCGCGATCGATCATCCATCAACCAGCCTCGATCAATTTGCTCCGGAGGAAATCTCGGCCAGCCCGGCGCTCCAGTTGATGAAACAGGAACTGCCATGGCCGCGGTCTCTGTATCCGCTGATCATCGGACGTTTGATCGACGCAGGAGCGAAAGTGGTGGTTCTCGACATCGTGTTTTCGACGCCGCGCGACGGCGATGAGGAGTTTCGCGCGGCCCTCGACAGTCGCCGCGACCAAGTCGTCATCGGCTGCAATTTCACCGGCGGAAAACGCGCGGCGGGCGAAAACCAGGCGCTCCAATTTCCCACCGACTCACTCATCGAGCTGACCGCTCCGCTCGACGGGCGCGTCGGATTCGTGAACTTCTGGCCGGACGAGGACGATGTCATCCGCCACGTCTATTATCGCCGGACGGCAGCGGAGGTTTTTGGCGACATGCCTGCTTCCGATGAAGAGATCCTCGACTCGCTGGCGGCGAAGTCGTTGAAAAAAAACGGTCATCCTGAAGCCCTTCCGCCTGGCACCGAACCCCAGCGCATCCGCTTTGCCGGACCGGCTAACACCTTTCGCGCCCGCTCGGCTTGCGACCTGTTCGACGCGAAAAAGTGGGACTCGCCGGAGTATCAAAATGGAGCGTTTTTTCGCGGTAAAACCGTGATCCTCGGCGCGGAAGGAAATTTCCTGAACGACCTCCAGCTCACGCCCGTCGGCTTTATGGCGGGGGCGGAGTTGCACCTCAATGCGATCAACGCCGCGATGCACCAAGGGTTTCTCTACGAGACTTCCCGTAACACGGCTTTGTGGCTCATCGGCGCGGCCGGTGCGTTGGCTCTGGCGATCTGTTATATTTTTCACGGACCCTTGCTGCGTTTGGGATTGTTAGCCGGCGCGGGTGCGGCGTGGCTCGTCACTGCGGAAATGCTTTATAGCGATGCGGGACTTTTCATCCCGGTCGTCGCGCCGCTGATCGCACTATCGACCGGCGGAGTCGGCTGCCTGGGTTGGGACTTTTTTCTCGAACAACGGGAACGGGCGCGCATCCGGTCCGTGCTCGACAAGTATGTGGCGAAAAACGTGGTGGAGCTGGTGCTCGCCGAGGGCGACGCCTTTGCCAACGCGCTGCAAGGCCAGCGGCGGTGCGTGACCACTCTGTTTTCCGACATCCGCGGCTTCACGAGCATCACCGAGCAAGCGGAGCCGGAAGAACTGGTCGCACAGCTCAACGAGTATTTTTTCGGCATGGTCGAAGCGGTGCTGACCGAGGGGGGGACGCTCCAACAGTTCGTCGGCGACGCGATCCTGGCGGTTTGGGGCGACACCCGAACTCTGGAACGCGCGGAGAGCGCCTTTCATGCGGTTCGCACCGCCCTGCTGATGCAGACCACGCTTGAAACCCTCAACCGTGAGTGGGCGGATCAACCCGGACGCAGGCAGTTGGCCATCGGCATCGGCATCAATCAGGGAGATGTCCTCGTCGGCAGCCTCGGCCACCCGCTGCGGATGCGGTTTACCGTGGTCGGAGATGGCGTCAACACCGCCGCCCGGCTGGAAACCGCGACAAAGCACTACGGTTGCAGTGTCCTCGTTGGACAATCGGTGGAGGAAAAAACGCGGAACCGGTTTCACTATCAGCTCGTGGATCGGGTGAAGTTCGTGGGCAAGGCGCAGGCCATCGAGGTTTTCACTCCACTCAGCGAAACGTCCGGAACTCCCCCGCCCTGGCTCGCGGAATATCATCGCGCGGTGACGCTCTATCGCAGCCGGCAATTTCATGAGGCGGCCGGCGTTTTCCGAAACCTTGCAGAACAATCCGCCGGCGGGGCATTGTGCCGCATGTATCTTTCCCGTTGCGAATGCTTCATCAACATCCCTCCCGATCCGGACTGGGACGCCATCCATCTGATGACTGAAAAATAGCCTCGGTAAATTCCGCTTCACATCGTATAACGAAACCCCATGGACACGGTTGAAACCACCCGTTCGTTGCTCGCCACCATCCATATCTTCGCCGGTCTCGATGACGTGGTGATGGACTCTCTCGCAGTGTCCTGCCGCAAGCTTCATGCGGAAGCCGGACAGGCCGTCGTGGAGCAGGAAGCTGTGGCCAGCGAGATGTTTGTCATCGTCCAAGGCAAGGTGGAGGTCACCAAACATTCCGGATCCGGCGATGAAGTCATGCTCGCGACCATGGGTCCCGGTGATTTTTTCGGAGAGATGTGCATTCTGGAATGCATGCCGCGGGCGGCGACCGTCCGGGCTCTTGAACCTACCGAAATGTATGTTCTCCGGAATGGAGATCTCCTGAAGGTCTTCCGCCGCTGGCCGGATCAATACGCCATCCTGATGCTCAATATCTCCCGAGACCTCTGCCGCAGACTCAGGAGCGTGCATGAACTTCTTTGCTCCGCTTTGTTAAAAAACAGCACGTCTGTCCGGGTTGATGACGATTCATGCCGATTGGAATAGACCCTATCAGTGCAACGGTCATTTCCCCCCGCTGGCTGGCCCAAAACAAGGGGCGGCTACAATTACAGCCGAATTTTCAACGTTTCCAATGCCAGCGCTTACGATAGGGTCCCGGCGGATCAACCAACAAATCCGCGCTTTTTCCTGCTCATCAATCTCTTTCGCAACCTCCCACCATGAACAACACCGTCACCTTCGAACGTCCGAAACTGAACTTTTCGAGCAAATGGCTGCTCATCCTCCCAGTCGCAATTTTCCTGTTAATCGGCATCTTTTCCTCATTTTACACCGTGAGCCCGGAGTCCGTAGCCGTCGTGCAGCGTTTCGGGAAATTCACGGAAATCACCGAGCCGGGATTGCACTCCAAGCTACCCTACGGCATCGATACCGCGAAGGTCGTGCCGATCCGACGTCAGCTTAAACTGGAGTTCGGCTTCGCTTCCCCCGGCGCGAGCAACCCCGATCAGTCGGGTTCCGATCCGGATCTGGAACGCGACATGGTCACCGGCGATCTCAACGCCGCCCAAGTCGAATGGATCGTCCAATACAGCATCTCCTCGCCGAAGGAATACCTGTTCCACTTCCGCGATCCCGGCCCCACACTTCGCGCTCTGACCGAGAGCGTCGTCTGCGAAGTCATCGGTGATCGAACAGTGGATGAAGTCATCACCATCGGCCGCACCGAGATCGAAACCGAAGCTCTCATCCGCCTCAAGAGCATCTTGGGAAAACTCAACATGGGCGTGACCCCCGAGCAGATCCAACTCAAGAACGTCCACCCGCCCGGCCCGGTGCAACGGTCGTTCGATGAAGTGACCCGCGCCCAACAGGAACGCGAGCAAATGATCAACGAGGCCAACGGCGAATACAACCGCGTCATCCCAAAAGCCAAGGGCCTTGCCGACCAGCGCATCTCCGGTGCCGAAGGATTCGCCGTCCAGCGCATCAATGAAGCGCAAGGCGACGTTGCCCGATTCAAGGAACTCCTGCTCCAATACGACAAGGCACCCGCCATCACCAAACAGCGGCTCTATCTGGAAACCATGAACGAGGTCCTGCCCCAGCTCGGCTCCAAAATCATCATCGACGAGGACGCCAAGCAATTCCTCCCCCTCATGAATCTCAAATGATCCGCCGCCCCCGTCATCGATAATTTCCAATCTTTTCCACCATGAAACATCTCACCATCCTGATCCTGCTAGGCGCGGCAGCCATCGTCATTTCCAGCAGCGTCTTCACAGTTAGCGAAACCGAACAGGTCTTCATCACCGAGTTCGGCAAACCCATCGGCGATCCGATCAACGCCAACCCGAAAGTCAACCAAGCCGGCCTGCATTTCAAAACGCCGTTCATTCAAGACGTCAACCGCATCGAAAAACGCATCATCCCTTGGGACGGCCCGGCTACCGAAATGCCCACCCGCGACAAGCTCTACATTTCAGTCGATAATTTCGCCCGCTGGCGCATCAACGACCCCAAAACCTACTACGAAAAACTCCGCGACGAGCGCAGCGCCATCTCCCGCCTCGACGACATCATCGGCGGCGAAACCCGCAGCATCATCGCAGCCCACGACCTCATCGAAGTCATCCGCAGCCAGAAAGACCGCGTCCCGCAGCGCGACACGATCCTCACGACCGAAAACTCCACCGTCGGCGTCCTTCCGCCCATCCAGTTCGGCCGCAGCGTGCTCGACGAGCAAATCCTCGCCGCCGCCCAACCCAAAGTGAAATCCTGGGGCATCGAGCTGCTCGACGTCCGCTTCAAACGCATCAACTACAAGCCCGGCGTGATCGATAAAATCTACGCCCGCATGGCTTCCGAGCGCCAACAGATCGCCGACCGTTTCCGCTCGGAAGGCGCCGGAGAAGCCGCGAAAATCATCGGTCGCAAGGAGCGTGATCTGCTTTCCATCCAATCCGAAGCCTATCGCAAGGAGCAGGAAATCAAAGGCAAGGCCGACGCCCAAGCCACCGGCATTTACGCCGCCGCCTATAACTCAAGTCCCTCCGCTGCGGACTTCTATCAATTCGTCAAAACCCTCGATACCTATAAGAAGACGCTCAACAAGGACACCACCACCATCTTCACTTCCAACAGCGATCTGTTCCGCCTCTTCAAGCACATCGAAGCCCCTAAAGCACCGTGAATCCCCTTCCCTCCACTCCACCACCCATGCCCCAACCGCCCACACCCGGTTGGTGGTCGAGGAATTGGAAATGGGCTGTTCCGACCACGGTAGTCTCGATGGTCGTACTCATCGTCGGGTTCGTATTCCTGATTTTCTTCGGGATTTTCGGAATGATGAAATCGTCGGAACCCTGCAAAAACGCGTTCGCCAAAGCCGCCGCAAGTCCGCAGGTGCAAACCCAGTTAGGAGTTCCGATCAAGGAAGGTTTTTTCCTAAGCGGTAACGTCAGCACCGCCGGTTCAAGGGGCCACGCCACCATGTCGATCCCGATCTCCGGCCCCAAAGGCACAGGTGCCATTTACCTCGAAGCCAAGAAATCCGCAGGCACCTGGACCTATTCGACCCTCGAAGTCACGATCGAAGGCAAACCCGAAAAAATCGATTTGAAGCCCTGAAATCCGGCATTTTTCGCCAAATCGCTAATTTCCGAACTCTCGCTTCTCCCTTGCCCATTGGCGCAGCGGCCCTTAGTCTCCGCGCCCCTGCCGATGAGCACCAAACCTGTATTTCTCTATGACACGACCTTGCGCGATGGCACGCAGGGAGAAGGATTCCAACTTTCCGGCCTCGACAAGCTGCGAATTGCCGAGCGTTTGGACGAGTTCGGCGTGGATTACATCGAAGGCGGCTGGCCGGGATCGAACCCGAAGGACATCGAATTTTTCCGCGAGGCAAAGAAACTGGACTTGAAACACGCGAAGCTCGCGGCGTTCGGTTCCACCCGCCGCGCGGACACCCCGGTGGAGGAAGATGCGCAGGTGCGGCTTTTGCTGGAGGCGGAAACGCCGGTCGTCACGATTTTCGGAAAGAGCTGGGAATTGCAAGTCACTGAAGTCCTGCGCACCACCGTTGAGGAAAACCAGGCGATGATCCGCGATACGGTGGCGCATTTGGTGAAGCACGGCCGCGAGGTGGTGTATGATGCGGAGCACTTTTTCGACGGTTACAAGGATTCTCCCGAGCATGCGCTGGCGACGCTCGAAGCTGCCGCGCAAGGTGGCGCATCCTGCCTCGTCCTTTGCGATACAAACGGTGGCACGCTGCCTTCCGAAATCATGCAAATCTGCACGGCAGTGAGAAATCGCCTGCCGGGCACGCCGATGGGCATCCACACCCACAACGATTGCGAGCTGGCCGTGGCCAATGCGATCGCAGCCGTCAGGGCCGGCGCAAACCAGATCCAAGGCACGATCAACGGCTACGGCGAGCGCACTGGAAATTGCAATCTCACCTCCGTCATCCCGATTCTCCAACTCAAGATGGACATCCCGGTGGTTCCCCATTTGGAGAAACTGCGCGAGCTGTCCTACTTCGTGGACGATGTTTCGAACAACCCGCATTTCGCCCGCGCGGCCTTCGTCGGCCGGACGGCCTTCGCTCACAAAGGCGGAATGCATGTAAATGCGGTGCAAAAACTGGCCCGCAGCTACGAACACATCGTTCCCGGCAGCGTCGGCAACGAGCAGAACATCCTGGTTTCCGAACTCAGCGGCCAATCGAACATTCTGATCAAAGCCGAGGAGTTGGGTATCCCGTTGGAAAAAGGCTCGCCCGAAGCCAGCGCAATCCTGCGCCGGGTGAAGGAGCTCGAAAACGAAGGTTATTCCTACGAAGCAGCCGGTGGATCGCTGGAAATCCTGATCCGCCGCGAGCTCGGGACTTACGTGAAAAATTTCGACATCACCGAGTATCACACCAGTTTCCGCCAATACCGCGACGGCCATCCGCCGGTTTGTGAGGCGACGGTGAAACTTTCCGTCAACGGCGTCCCCGAACTCACCGTCGCGGAAGGTCATGGCGTCGTGAACTCACTGGACCTCGCACTACGCAAGGCGATGCTGCCGTTTTTCCCGGAAATCGCCGGAGTTTCGCTCGTCGATTACAAGGTCCGGATCCTCGACGGCCACGATGCCACGGCGGCCAAAACGCGCGTGCTGATTGTTTCCACCGACGGCGAGAGCAACTGGGGCACGGTCGGCGTTTCCGACAGCATCATCGAAGCCAGCTGGCTCGCGTTGGTGGATGGAATCGATCTCTTCCTCCAGCGGAAGAAGAATTCCGGCAAGTAAAGGCCACCTTCGGACTGAGTTTCCGAAATCGCACCCGATTAAAGAATTTAATTTCTTGAATTAAATTTCTCTGTCACCCCATACTCACCCACCATGAAACGCATCGCAGCAATGGTGTTGGAGGAACCTTACCGGGTCTTTTTTCCGCTCGGAATGGTTGCAGGAATCTGGGGAGTGATGATGTGGCCTTTGCTCTATGCGGGCAGGCTCGGTTTTTATCCGGGCGAAGCTCATTCGCGGATCATGATCGAGGGATTCATGGGCGCATTCGTGGTCGGCTTTGTTGGAACGGCGTTCCCACGCCTCACGGGAAACCGACATTGGTTCGGTGGAGAATTTCTGTCGCTGCTCGGACTGTGGCTGCTTGCCGTGGGGAGCCATTCGCTGGGGCACGTCGCTGCCGGCGACGCGGCATTTTCAGCGATGCTGGTGGCGCTTTTCTTCGGGATGTTGGAACGTTGGGTGCGGGGCAACAAAGACACGCCGCCACCGGGATTTGTACTGCTGCTTGCGGGCGTGGTCGGTGGTGCCATCAGCGCCGGAGCACTCTCACAGATCGGCGGGCTCACACTCAGCGCGACACAATATCAGGCAGCGAAAATTTTTCTCAGCCAGGGATTCCTGTTGCTGCCGCTGATGGGGATCGGACCGTTTTTGCTGCCGCGATTTTTCGGGGCGAAGAGTCTGCATGCGTTCGATGATTCATCGGGCGTTCCGGCCGGATGGTGGCCGCGGGCGATTGGAGCGATGATTGCGGGTTTGCTCGTCATCGTTAGCTTCGCTGTTGAAATCCATGGTGAGCCGATGTTCGGGCATTTGTTGCGCGCATTGACCATCGGCGGCTGGTTCATCAAGGAAACCACGGTTTTTCAACGGGGAAAGCTTTCGAGCACACCCGGAAATTCCGTGCGCTGGGCGTTGGTCGGACTGATCTCCGGCTGCACGGCTGCCGCCTTCTGGCCAGCGGCCCGGGTGGGAACCCTGCATTTGTTTTTCGCTGCCGGGCTGGGTCTTGTGACTCTGGCAGTGGCTACCCGAGTGATTCTGGGACATGCCGGCCGCCATGAATTGCTCACAGGAAAAATCGTCTGGTTGCGCTGGGTGACAGGCTTGCTGGTTTTGGCGGCGATCACGCGTCTCACTGCGGATTTCATCCCGTCCGTGCGGGTTTCCCACCACATTTATGCCGCATGGTCATGGGCGATCGGCTGTGTTATCTGGCTGATCGCTCTATCGAAATACCTTTTTCAAACCGAGGAGCGTCCGCCGAGCAATTGCCCGCGGCGTCGCCCTCGTTAGGCGGGAAGGATCTTTTTCTGATCGGCCGTGAAAACCGCGAGCGTGGTTTGCTCAAGAAATTCGCGGCTGTTTTGCTCGAGTTTCACAAACTCGTCATGCAATGGACACGGGCTGCCATGGCCACACCAGCCCGGACCGAACGGGCAGGGAAACTCGTCCTGACCCCGCTCGAACAAACTCACAATCTCGGATAGGGAAATTTCCTCCGGCACTTTTGCGAGGCGATATCCGCCACCAGGTCCGGTAGTCCCAAGGGTCAGTCCCGCAGTCGAAATCTGGCTGAGCAATTTGGCAGCCAAGGCAGTGGGGATTCCCCGGGCTCGCCCGACTTCGGCAGAAGACACCGCCGGAGCATCGGGTGCGTATCTTTCCGCCAGATAGCTCATGGCGGAGACCGCCTGGCGCGCGAGTTTACCGTATCGAAACATGCCGGTGACTATCGACTCACTGGGCAGATCTGACAAATGCCAAATAAAGAATTTTTCTTCCTTATTCTACACCAAAGCAGAATTCGGAATTTACCGGGCTCGGAGCCGATCAATCTTCCTCGAACTTACGGGTGATCAGGTCAGCGATGGCTTCGAGAGCTGCATCGGCATCCTCACCATCGACACTGACGGAAATCACAGATCCATGGCCCGCGGCCAACATCATGAGGCCCATGATGCTCTTGCCATCGACTTCTTCTCCGTCCTTCTCAACAAAGATATCGGCTTTGAAACGATTGGCCGTTTTAACAAATTGAGCAGCAGGGCGTGCGTGGATGCCGAGCTTGTTGAGGATAGTGAAGTCTTTTTTGGCCATGAGGAATGGCTTGCGCCGGGGGGAACATAGAAAGTGAATCGGGGGGCTCCAAGGCAAAAGTTCGGCCGTTGTCTGAATTAAAAACCAGAACTCGACCATGACTTCCCACTGATTCAATAGGATGGATGAGCCGACATGACCGACGCTTATCAAAACGACAAAAAAGCCAGCCCGTATGCACAGGCTGGCTTTTTGAAAATGCTCTTAACGCTCGATTACGGAAGCAAATTGATCGCGCGGGATTGCTTGATCGCGTTGTTGATCTTGCGATGAAGCTTCGCGGAAACACCGGTCACGCGGCGTGGAAGGATCTTGCCGGTTTCAGTCGTGAACTTGGTGAGAAGCTCAGGATTGGTAGCAACGACCAGATCGGCAGGAATATCATGCCGGCGGCGCGGCATCATGCGGTTCGCCTTACGGAAGTTGATACGGCGCTGAATTGTTTTTGGCTCGGACATGGTAGCAGAAGCTGGTGTTAGCGAAGTTCGCGGTGGAGGGTGCGGCGCTTGAGGAAGTGATTGAATTTCACTTTCTCCAGACGACCTGGCGTGCGGAGGCTCTTCTTGTTACGGGTGGTGACGTAACGTGAAGTCGGCTTGCCCTCGGCTTTCGCTTCGGTGCATTCTAGAATGATAATCTCGCGTGGCATGACTTTGGGGGCGGGAGAATGATTTAATCGTCGTCTTCGTCAAGAGAAACCGTTTCAGAATCTTCATCTTCGGCATATTTTCCTCCACTGAAGCCAACTTCATTGGACGGACGGAAGCGGCGATTGCCATATTCCTTCTCCCATTGGGCCTGGCATTCGACCGTCAAACGAGCAAATGGGATGGCTTCGAGGCGGGCTTGCGGGATTTTCCGGGCGGACATTTCGCAGATGCCGTAAGAACCGGATTGAATGCGGCGGAGGGCTTGCTCGATTTCATAGAGCGCGTCCTGTTCCTTCGCGAGGACGGAAAGAGCGAAGTCGCGGTCATAGGCATCGCTGCCTGCGTCGCCTTGATGTTGGCCGCTGCCGGATGCTTCGGAGCCTTCGGGAGCGTTGCGGATGGTATCGCGGGCCATGCCGGAAACTGCATCGACGAGGTCGTCGCGGAGATCAAGAAGGCGCTGGCGTTGCTTTTGGATGAAAGCGGGGCTGTGGGTACCGTTGCTGCCTGCGGGGACCGGATCGCCAACAAGTGACGGCGCGGCCTTCGGCGGAACAAACGGTGGCTTGATCGGAGCCGGAGGTGCTGGGTAGTCCACGACGGAAGAACGTGGCTTCACGGCAGGAAGTTTTTTCGCGGGAGCGGCTGCTTTTGGCTGCGACTCAGGCTTCACCTCGGCGGCGGCTGCTTTTGCGACCGGGCTTGGCTTGGTGCTCTCGGGCTTTGGGGCGATCGCCTTGTTAAGAGGAAGAGCTTTTTTCGCAGGAGCCGTTTTTTCAGGCTTGGCAGCAGGCTTCTTCTCAGCCGCAGCGGGCTTTGAAGATTTAACGGCGGGCTTTGCAGCTTCCTTTTCGGGAGCAGATTTTGAGGTATTTTTCTTCGCGGCCATGGCGCAGAGAGATGAGGATACGGGTGATGAATTCTCCAATCGCGGGACCCGAAATAAAATCGCGGAAGCGAGAAGAGCGCGGTGGGTTAGCCCGTGAATTAGAGTCCAGCAAGGCGAAAGTTCATCAACCGGAAAATAAGTGATTGGGCAGGTTTTGGGCAGGAGGCTTGAAATGCGTGTCCAGACCACTAAGGTGCGGCCCCTCCATGCAGCTCAGCGCCATTGTCGAAGCCCTTCTCATCGCCTCACAAAATCCTCTCCCGTCAGAGGAAATTGCCCGGCTGGTGCGCTCCCGCGTCGCTGAAGCGGATGACACCCGCGTCCGGGAAACCGAGGAGGGCAAGGAATCCCCCGCCCTGCCGGATTGGCTTCTCGCCCTTTCCGCCACTTCTTCGGAGAACATCGCCCAAGCCATTTCCGAGCTGAATCAATGCTACTCGGAAAGCGGGCGGGCCTTCACCGTCATCGAGCGCCCGAAAGGCTGGAAACTCTACACCCGCCTCGAATACGGCGAATTCGTCCGCCAGCTTTTCCCCGGCCGCAAACCGGAGCGGATGAGCGGACCAGCAATGGAAACCCTCGCCATCATCGCCTATCGCCAGCCGATCACGAAAGCCGCCATCGAAGCGGTCCGCGGCGTGGCCTGCGACGGGATGATCCAGAAACTCCTCGACCGCGACCTGATCCGCATCGGTGGCCGGGCGGAACTTCCCGGGCGACCGCTGCTTTATGAAACGACGGATTTGTTTTTCGAACACTTCGGAATCCGCTCCATCGACGATCTCCCGAACGCCTCCGAACTCCGGAAGGTGAAACTGCCCGAACCGCAGGACGCTCCCGCTCCTGCCAGCGGCCCCGAGCAGCAACTCGCACTCAGCGCCGTCGGCATTCCCGCCGCAGCCGCCGAAAGTGAATCCTAAATCCCTTTGCAAAACGTGAACCTCGACGACATCCGCCGCAACATCGATACCATCGACCGCGACTTACTAGACCTACTTTCCCGCCGCGCCGATCTGGTGCATGAGGTGGGCGTGGTAAAAAAACGCGACGGCCTGCAAATCTACGCTCCGGAACGCGAGGAAGCCCTTCTCCGCCGCCTCATCGAGATGAACAAGGGCCGTCTGCCGGAGAAATCCATCCGTGCGATTTATCGGGAGATCATGTCTGCCGCACTCGCGCTGGAAGACGACCTGACGATCGCCTATCTCGGGCCTGAAGGGACTTGGACGCATCAGGCAGCCATCAAAAAATTCGGACATTCGGTGAATTACTCGGCACAACCGAATTTCTCCGACGTCTTCGATCAAGTCGCCCGCCGTGCTGCGAACTACGGCGTAGTGCCGATTGAAAATTCCACGGAAGGCGCGGTTTCCCACACGTTGGATTTGTTCGTGGATTCGCCGCTGCACATTTGCGCACAAATTTTACTCCGCATCGAGAACGGCCTGATGGCGGCCATCCCGCGCGAAAAAATCAAAACACTCTACTCGCACCCCCAGGTTTTCGGGCAATGCCGGAGCTGGATTTTGCGGAATTTTCCGAACGCGGATCTGGTCGAGGTTTCCTCCACCACCAAGGCGGCGCAAATCGCCAAGGACCAAGCGGAACAAGGAGCCGCCGCCCTCGGTGGCCCCCTCGCAGCGGAAATGTACGGGCTGACGCTGCTGGAAGAATCGATCCAGGACCGCGCGACGAACACGACCCGCTTCCTCGTCATCGGCGAGAAGCCCTGCCCGCCGACCGGAAATGACCGGACTTCGATCCTTTTCGCCATCCACGACCGCCCGGGCTCACTGGTGAAAGCGCTGCAGGCCTTCGACCAATTTCACATCAACATGTCGAAAATCGAGTCCCGCCCCTCGAAGCGCAAGGACTGGGAATACATTTTCTACGTCGATCTGGCCGGCCATTGCGACGATGCCAAGGTTTCCGAAGCCCTTGAAGAGCTTGGGAAACACTGCTCGCTCGTCAAATTGCTCGGTTCCTATCCTGATGCGGGCGAGTGAGTTGCGCTTCCGGATCTGAGATCTGCCGAAAAAACGATAATGAGCGCACTTTCTGGCAGGAATCAGTAAAATCGATGCAATGGAAGCTGGCATAAATCATGCAGAGCAGTCTAAAACCTCCCCGCATGAATGGAACAGTGGAATTGATCATCGATGGCAAGCCCCTCACGCTGCCTACAGTTGTTGGAACCGAGAAGGAAGTGGGGATCGACGTGAGCACCCTGCGCGCCAAGACTGGCTGCATCACGCTGGACCCGGGATACGGAAATACGGGAGCCTGCAAAAGCGCGATCACCTTTATCGATGGTGAAAAAGGCATTCTCCAATACCGCGGTTACGACATCGCCGAACTCGCGGTCAAAAGCACTTTCATCGAGACCGCCTATCTCCTGATCTACGGCGATCTCCCAACAGCCGCCGAGCTTGCCGGTTTTTCCGATCTTCTGACGCAACACCAGATGTTGCATGCGGACATGCGGTTCCACTTCGATGCGTTTCCTCCATCCGCGCATCCGATGTCCATTCTCTCGGCGATGATCCATGCGTCATCCGCCTATCCGAGTCTTCCGACTTGCGGAAACTCCCTCAAGGAAGCATTTCCCTTCCACGCGGCCCGCCTCATCTCCCAGGTCCGCACGATCGCTACCAGTTCCTATCGCAAGGCTCACGGACTTCCTGCCAGCTACCCGCGGACGAACCTGAAATACACGGAAAATTTCCTCCACATGATGTTCTCCCACCCCGGCGAGGAATATCAAATCAACCCGGAAATCGTCAAAGCGCTCGATCTCATCTTCCTTCTCCATGCCGACCACGAGCAAAACTGCTCCACTTCCACCGTCCGCATGGTCGCCTCCAGTCAGGCCAACGTTTTCGCCTCAGCCTCCGCCGGAGTTTGTGCGCTCTGGGGCCCGCTCCACGGCGGCGCGAACCAAGCGGTTCTCGAAATGCTCGAGGAAATCCACCGCGAGGGCGACGACGGCACGAAATTCCTCGATCAGGTGAAAAACAAGGTCGGCAATCGCCGCCTGATGGGCTTCGGCCACCGGGTTTACAAAAATTTCGATCCCCGCGCTGTCATCATCAAGGAACAGTGCGACAAGGTGCTCGCCCAGCTCCACGTTTCCGATCCGCTTCTCGACATCGCGAAGAAGCTGGAGGAAATCGCCCTCAACGACGAATACTTCGTTTCCCGCAGACTCTACCCGAACGTCGATTTCTACAGCGGCATCATCATGCGTGCGATCGGCATCCCGCTGGACATGTTCACAGTGATGTTCGCCATCGGCCGCATGCCAGGCTGGGTTGCCAACTACAAGGAAGTCATGGATGATCCGGACAGCCGCATTTCACGTCCCCGCCAGATCTACACCGGTAAAACACTCCGGACTTACAAGCCGATCGGCGAGCGCGCGTAAGCTTTTCCAGGCTCAGCGAACAAAGCCGTCATGTGTCCGTTGCATGACGGCTTTTTCGTGTCTCCCGCACGTAGTCCAACCCCTTTAGGGTGTCTTCAGAGCGCACGGAAGACACCCCTAAAGGGGTTGGACTACGTGCGAAGAGCCATAGCAGATACTAAAAAAGATTCAGCCGAAGACACTCGTGCTCGGACGCGCCGGCCGAAGCCCGATCCCCGTTAGATTCAGGATTTCCTCGGCCTGAAGCTCAATGCGAAACGTAACAGAACGATTGGCAACGCCGTCAGGACAAGGGCGGCAGCGGCTGTTTTCAATCCCGGATAAACACGGGCGGCTTTCCGATCGAGCGCACGAATCGACTCCGCCACGACCTGCTCTTTTGGAACGTAAAACCACTTGGGAGACGGTATGTCAGCCTCGTTTCCATCCCGGCGCGCAACCGCACCAAACTCGGTGCGCACCGGTCCGGGACAAACTGCCAGAACCGGAATTCCATGCTCGCGCAGCTCAATGCGCAACGCTTCGGAAAAACTCGTGACGTAGGCTTTTGTCGCCGCATAAACCGCGAAATCGGGAATCGGGATCACACTCGCCAGCGAGCTCACATTGATGATCGCCCCGCCGCGCAGGATCATGTCCGGCACCAGCCGGTGCGTGAGATGGGTGAGCGCCTCGATATTCACCTGGAGCATGGATTGGAGTTTCTCCCAATCCGAGGTGGCGAATTCACCATAATCACCGAGACCCGCGTTGTTGACTAACAAATCCGGGATGATTCCTCTACCGGAAAGAGTTTCGATCAACCGGTCGCGCTCGGCGGACTGGGTCAGATCAACCACAAAGACTGCGACGGCGACTCGGGGATAGCGCATGCGGATGCGATCCGCGAGCTGTTGGAGATGAGGTTCGCGGCGCGCCACGAGGACCAGTTTGTCAACCCGTGGCGCGATTTGCAGAGCGAACTCTTCGCCCAGACCGGAAGAAGCTCCGGTGATCAGGGCGCAGGAAAAGGTAGCGGAGTTAGGCATGACGCTTTGATACACCATGCCCAAGAATTACGCCATCTGAGATTCGCCGTTCGGGCCTTGTGTGACCTGGACGATGCGAAGCGGGAGGCGGACGAGGATTTCGTCATCGCAACCGATATCGATGGAGTAGATGCCAGCTTCCTCGAAGCGGAGGCCTTGCAGGTTCATCACGATGTTGCGCGTGAGGAAAGGAACGTTTTTCGGAAGTGCGACTTCAAACTCAGGCTCGATCGGCATGTTGTTCGGATCGAGCGATTCGCCGTCCTCGTTGATGATGTTGATGGAAAGCTTGTGGCGGCCTGCGTCTTCGGGGGTGAAGCAGAAACGCATGGCGAGTGCACACGACGGGTGGACGACTGGCACAGCGCGGGCAGCAAGGGTGTCGAAGGTTCCGGAAATGACGAGCTTGCCGTTATAGTCGGCGGCGAAGTCACAAAGGGTGGCGATTTGGATGTCCATGAGGGATGTTTTGAATGGATTTAAGAATGACTGCCCACGATTTTTCGCGCAGCAGAGCCTCTTGTCTGAAGAGATCGGGGCGGGCCGTAAAGCGCAAAGAATCCGACCGGAATATCGGATATTTCGGCCGCCCTTCCATTCCCCGGATCGCGTGAAGAACATTTCCAGAATCGGGTGCTGAAATTTTGCAGAAGCCGTCCAATTCCCTGATTTGAAGGGAATCAAAATGCCCGTTAGCAAAGATTTTCCCAAGTTATTCACAACGGGTTTCTTAACTATCTTGCTGACTGGAAGAACGGGATACCTTCGACAGTCGAAGTTCCTTACCTGCTCCCCGGCGTCGGAAATTCATTGTGAACAACTTGATCACAACTGGAGTCCATTTTCAAAAATCATCGGATATCACTTATTTCCAGCGCCTTAAAAGTCAAACGACCGATTAAAGCTAGCGAGCCAGAGGTGAATAAGCCATCACCACCGTTTTCCGCAGATTTTGCAGCCTCTACGATTTAGTTCAGGAAGGGAAACCTCTGCGATCCCCTGAAACAGGCCACTCCAGACATTTTCCCCAAGTTATTCACAAGCCATTGTGATTTCATTCATGATGCCCGGCCGAACCTCGTCGCGTCGTTCACATTCCCGACAGAATCATCCATTTCATTCGGGATTTGGCGGAGCAATTGCTTTTGACCGCACGTTGCCAATACCCTACACGGCTGGCCGTATTTCACACGCCACGATCATGTCCGAGATTCCTACCATCATTTATACGAAGACCGACGAAGCCCCAGCGCTCGCAACCTACTCTTTCCTCCCCATCGTCCAGGCCTTCACCAAGCACTCGGGCATCACGGTGGAAACCCGCGACATCTCGCTCGCCGGACGCATCATTTCCCAGTTCCCGGACTTTTTCACTGACGCCCAGAAAATCGATGACGCTCTCGCAGAACTCGGAGCTCTGACCCTCAAGCCTGAGGCCAACATCATCAAGCTCCCGAACGTCTCAGCGTCCGTGCCCCAGCTCAAGGCAGCCATCGCCGAGCTCCAGTCGAAAGGCTACGCCCTGCCGAACCTCCCGGAAACCGCGACCACGGACGCCGAGAAGGACATCAAGGCCCGCTACGCGAAAGTCATGGGCAGCGCCGTGAACCCTGTCCTCCGCGAAGGCAACTCCGACCGTCGCGCGCCGAAAGCCGTCAAGGACTACGCCAAGGCCCACCCACACTCGATGGGCAAATGGTCCGCCGATTCCAAAACCACCGTTGCTTCCATGGACGGCCACGGCGATTTCTTCTCGAATGAAAAATCCATCTGCGTCCCTGCCGCCACCGATGTGAAGATCGAGTTCATCGGCGCGGATGGAACCACCAAGGTCCTCAAGGAATCGACCCCACTCAAGGCAGGTGAAATCCTCGATGCCACCTTCATGAGCAAGGTCGCGCTCGTCGATTTCCTCGGCAAGCAGATCGCCAGCGCCAAGCAAGACGGCGTCCTCCTCTCGCTCCACATGAAGGCCACCATGATGAAGGTCAGCGATCCCATCATCTTCGGCCACGCCGTCGAAGTTTTCTTCAAGGACCTCATCGCCAAGCACGCCGCCACTCTCAACGAACTCGGCGTCGATTTCAAAAACGGCTTCGGTGACCTCGTCGCGAAACTTGAAAAACTTCCCGCCGACAAAAAAGCCGAAATCGAGGCCGACATCCAAGCCGCCTACGCAAACGGCCCCGCCCTCTCCATGGTGAATTCCGACAAAGGCATCACCAACCTCCACGTCCCGTCCGACGTTATCGTGGACGCCTCCATGCCCGCCATGATCCGCGCCGGTGGAAAAGTTTGGGACGCCCAAGGAAAAACCGGCGACACCCTCGCCGTCATTCCCGATAGCTGCTACTCCGGCATCTATCAAGCCACCATCGACTTCTGCAAAAAGAACGGTGCGCTCGATCCCAAAACCATGGGCTCCGTTCCCAACGTCGGCCTCATGGCGCAAGCCGCCGAGGAATACGGCTCGCATAACAAAACCTTCGAAATCCCCGCAAACGGCACCGTCAAGGTTACCGACGCCAGCGGAAACGTCCTCCTCTCCCACGAAGTCGAAGCCGGTGACATCTGGCGCGCCTGCCAAACCAAGGACGCCCCGGTTCAGGATTGGGTCAAGCTCGCCGTCAAACGCGCCCGCGCTTCCGGCGATCCCGCCGTTTTTTGGCTCGATAAAAACCGCGCCCACGACGCCCAGATCATCGCCAAGGTCGAAACCTACCTCAAGGACCACGACACCACCGGCCTCGATCTCCGCATCCTTCCTCCCGCCGAAGCCTGCACTTTCTCGCTAGAGCGCATCGTCCAAGGCCTCGACACCATCTCCGTCACCGGCAACGTCCTCCGCGATTATAACACCGACCTCTTCCCCATCCTCGAAGTCGGCACCTCCGCCAAGATGCTCTCCATCGTTCCCCTCATGAACGGCGGCGGCCTCTTCGAAACCGGCGCTGGCGGCTCCGCCCCGAAACACGTCGAGCAGTTCACCCAGGAAAACTACCTCCGCTGGGATTCCCTCGGCGAGTTCTTCGCATTGGCTCCATCATTCGAACAAATCAGCGAAGTCTTCAGCCTGCCCAAGGCCAAAGTCCTCGCAGACACTCTCGACGCCGCCACCGGGAAGTTCCTGGAGTTCGACCGTTCCCCTGGCCGCAAACTCGGCACCATCGATAACCGCGGTTCCCACTTCTACCTCGCCCTTTACTGGGCCCAAGCAATCGCCGCACAAACCAACGACGCAGAACTGAAGGCCATCTTCACCCCCGTCGCCGAACAACTCGCCACCAACGAGGAAAAAATCGTCGCCGAGCTGCTCGCCGTCCAAGGCAAACCCGTCGACATCGGCGGCTACTACCTCCCGGACGAAGCCAAAGCCAACGCCGCCCTCCGCCCCAGCGAAACCTTCAACAACATCCTCGCCGCCATCTGACGTAGCACAGACATTCCTGTCTGTCCTTTCCACCGTAACACAGACATTCCTGTCTGTTCTTCAAAGCCCGCCCGATCCCCGCGATCCGGCGGGCTTTTTTCGTCCCAAGAAGCGGCAATAGGTCTCGCTCGCCCTCCGCACGCGCTCATCAGCGGCATCGATCTTTCTAATGGAACAAATCCTCGCCATCTGACATCCTGCTAGATACTAACCTCTTCGGTCATTGTAAAAAACTCCAGGATCCCGGATCCATTCCTATGAAATCACTCCTGCTCACCGCACTGCTCGCCACGTCAACGGTTCCGCTTTCCGCCGCCATCGTTTATAGCGGCCAGCAAGACCTCAGCGTCACCTGGAACGATTTGGATGGCCTCTACATCAACATGAATACGGGAGATATCGCCCACACCTGGCCCGACGATTTCTACGATGCTCCCTGGATCAACATCACCTTGGGCGGAAACGGCATCTTCAACAGCGACGTCCTCCGACCGATTGCCACCAGCGCGGGAGTTTATGACACTGAACTGCCAACCGATCATTACCTGAATCTGGCACCCGGTACCGTCGTGGATGCCTCCAGCGCATTCGTGGTCGAGGGCTGGGCCTCCACCTTCCACATGGGCAACAGCGGCGACCCTGGAAAGTTCGTCGTGAACGAAAGCGGCTTTCTCGGAAAGCCAAGCCCGCGATGACACACAAAGCAGAATACATGCAGATCCTATCACTGCCGGGACCGGTGCAAGTGGACAAAATGAAAGTCGATCGGAAAGAGGGCGTCCTCACGGTGACTCTTCCGAAAGCCTGAAATCGAACTGAATGGGCGAACATCCCCGCAAGGTTCCCGCGCCTAAGACAGGTGCGGCGAGCCCTGCGGATTTCGTTTTTCCGGACGGGTATCGGTCTTTGACAATCCAGGGTGATTCCGCACGCTGGCCACTCATCGATTTTATCCAATGAAAAACTCCATTGACCGCACTGACTCATGGAAGCAATGCATCTCCCGGTTCCCTGAAAGCATCCGCTATGATATCGATAGTATTTGGGATCATCAGGGCGTGCTTCCGGCAGCGATGGTGGAGCAGATACTCGAAAAAACCGATATTAAAATCGGCACGTTGATGATGCAACTCCTCCCCATAGCCCAGCAATATGCCGTGGTGCCGGTGTCCGGCTATCAGGTGGGAGCAGTCGCGGCGGGGATGACTGCTGGAAACTCAGCCAGTCTCTATCTGGGTGCCAATTTCGAATTTAGAAATGTTGCGCTGAGTTTCTCCGTGCATGCCGAGCAGTCGGCCACAAACAACGCCTGGCTGAACGGTGAGCCCGGCATCCAGACGCTGGCCATCAGCGCGGCACCTTGCGGCTACTGTCGGCAGTTTCTCAATGAGTTGGTAACCTCGCGGGAATTGTCGATCCTCCTGCCTTTGGACGCGAAGAATCCGCTGGCCTATTCCACCACTCCGCTCACAACGCTTCTCCCTAACGATTTCGCACCGGGCGATCTCGGAGTGAAGGGCGGTTTGATGGATCCCGCGCTATGCACCCATGAGCTTGTGCTGGCCAGCGGTGCCACGAGCGATCCGGTAGTCGCCGCCGCGCTAACCGCCGCCTCGGGCAGCTACGCGCCCTATCTCACCGCCACTTCCAATCAATATGCGGGCGTTGCAGTGCAACTCGCGGATGGCACAATTTACCCGGGACGCTATGCCGAAAACTGCGCTTACAATCCCAGCCTGTCGCCATTGCAATCCGCACTGAGCTTCATGCACCTGATGCATCCCCTCGGTGGAACGAGAGAAGTGACACGCTGTGTGCTGGTGGAGGTGCCCACACTCGCCAGCCAGTTGAGCGCGACTGAGGCCGTGCTGGCCGCATATGCGCCGGGGGTGACGTTGGAATACCATGTCGCGGGAGTGGGGGGTGAAATATTTTAATCCGTGTCCATGGCTTGCTTGACTTCGCCCGAAGTGAAACGACCGTTACTACAGTTTTCCGAATATTTCACCCTTCGATCCGATGCCCACCTCCATCACAAATTCATTCACAGCCCGCAGCGTGGTTTGTCTTTTGGCCCTCTCCGCCTCACACGCGACCGCAGGAGTGTTTTACTCGAAGCGGGGGTTGTTCGATCAATCAACGGGATACATCGAAAGCCAGGTGGCGGGCGATTGGTTTCGCGGCAGCGGGGTCATCGCGAGGGACCCGAAACTGATCTATTCCTGCGGTCACCTTCTCTATGATCAAGGAGTGTGGGCGACCGATTATATTTTTTACCGCGCCTACAACAGCCGCTATTCCCCCGATTCCGCAGAAGGCGCATCGCCGCGTGGATTCCACTATTTCACGAGCTACTCGGACAATGTGGATGTCTATGGTCAGGATTCATCGCGGGCATTCGCCTACGATTTCACGGTGTTTTACGGAACGGAATCTTTTGGCAATCCGGTCGGGTGGTGGTCGGACGGTGGCACGATTCTCAAAACGAATCGATTGAAACGGATCGTGGGTTATCCGAGCGTCGTCGAATACACCGGAGAAAACGGATATAATTATCAATACGGCACCGATTGGTTCGCCACGCCTGCCGCACAAAGCCGGGGAGCCTATTATTACTTCGACAAAGTTTCCACGGGCGGAGGCAACAGCGGAGGCCCGGTTTTCGTACAGGATACGGGAAGCTCGGATTATTATCTGGGAGCAATTCTGGTTTCCGGATCCTATTCCACCGCCGGGGTTTACGCATTGAATGCCTCGTCCAACAGTATGGCATCCGCAGCACTCGGCATCAAAAGCATCACTAAAACTTTCAGTAACACCCAATCGGTGCGGCTCCCGGATGCGGGCACCACTTACGTGTCCCGTGAAACAACCGTCGGTGGATTTTCCGATACGATCACCGGGCTCAAATTCAGCACCTCCATCACCACTCCCCGCCGCGGAGATCTCGATGTTTATCTCCAGTCGCCTTCCGGCCGGATCCGCTGGGTACACAAAAAATCCACCGACACCTCGGACAACATCGTGATCAGTTATGCGAACTATTCGTCGAGTTTTATCGGTTATGCCGCGAATGGCGTTTGGAAACTGAAGATGCGTGATGCGGTGACTCACAACCGCGCCACGTTCAATAACTTCAGCGTGACGGTAAGTGCGCCGGGAAGCTGATCCACCTCCGATCTCCCATGGCCCCGTCCGGCAAATCGCTAAGATATATCCTGATAGGAATCGCGCTGGCCGTGGTGATGATCGGGATAATGATGATCCAAACGAGAAATCATCCGGAACCACCGTTGGATCGGGCATCAAAAAATTCCCCGGATGGAACCTCCACTCCTGAACGCAAGGGGCCGCGATCCAAGCAAGCAGACGACGTCGGTGTAATCGCTCCACCTCCGGGCAACACCGCAACGCCCGATGCCGCCGTCGCAGCCTTTATCCGAAAATCCTTGGAGGACTTTCGTGACAATCACGACCCTGTGCAGGCCCGCGAATTTCTGCGACTATTGCGGGAAAGTCTTCGCCAAGCACCTGAAGATGGCGCGGCAGCGGCCATCGTGGATTTCCTCAAAACAGGAGCGGACGCGCCGACCGGCCTCCCCTTTTCCGTCGGCCCGGATGGCATGATGGACACGGTCCCAACGCTGCGCCTCGCCCTCCTGGATTTGCTACCGTCCCTTGATCCAATGGTGGCGTTGGAAATCGCCCGCGAGCTGATGGACCAACAAACCTCGCCGGACGAGTATGCCCTATCACTCCGCAATCTCGCATGGAACGATCTGGATGGAGATCTGCACAACGAACTAACCGACCGATTCCTCGAACTCTTGGAAACCCCTTGGCTGAACCAACCCTCGGCCGGATTCCTCGAATCATTCGATGTTGCGGTGGAGGCCGGTGGCAGCCGGATGTTTGACGGCCTGATCTCAGTGGCCCGCGGGACCATCGCCAAGCCCAATGCCGCCGTCAGCCAGGCAACTTATATTTCCCTGGACCGGATGATCGTCAGGGACCGCACGCTGCTAACACAGGAATTTTCCAAGGAAGCCGCATGGACGGACTTCCCGCCTCAGCAGCGAGCTTCCATGCTTTCCCGTCTGGACATCACCCAACCGAAACAGCGGGAGCTTTTCGTGCGTTATCTATCATCAGTCCCTCACCCCGCCGGAGAACTGGACTACTTCGCGAAGATTTTCCCAAATCAAAATTACCTCGCCGGATATCATCTCGTCACCGCCGCCGAGACAACCCCGGGCATCGCCGATGTCATGGCCGCCGACGCGCAAGTTCTCAAGGAACTGGACACATTGACCGCATCACTAACCGGTGATGCCGCTGCGGCGGTTCTCAAGATCAAGCAACGCCTTGCGAAATCCGCTCCTGCGGCGTCCCCCGACCGCTGACGCGAACGGAGCAAAAGGAAAAACAACTTCTGAAAAAGGCAGCGGGCTCTCAAAAACCCGGAATCTGACCTCGCTTACCTTGGCCAGCTTTGCGCCTTAGCGGTTCAAACTCTTCCCATCAGGAGCCCTCTCTTTCGGCTTGCCAGAGCTGGTAGAAGTTTTCACTGTTCGACTGTTCACATGATTACCCGCCTATTTTCAGCCGCCCTGCGCGGAGTCGATGCCCAAGAAGTTGAAGTCGAAGTTAACGCCCGGGGCGCGGAAAAACCGATTGTCATCATCGTGGGTCTGCCGGACGCCGCAGTTAGGGAATCCTCGCAACGGGTGATTTCCGCGATCGGAGCCTCCGCGCTCTATCTGGACGACGGGATCAAGACGGTGAACCTTGCTCCAGCGGATTTGAAAAAAGAAGGTCCGTCATTTGATCTGCCAATTGCGCTTGCCATGATCGCCGCCAGCGGGACGAAACCTTTCAATGCCGACGATTGTTGCGTCGTGGGAGAGCTCGGTCTCGATGGCGCGGTGCGCCCTGTGAAAGGAGTTCTATCAATCGCACTCGAAGCCAAGCGCAGCGGCAGAACCCGCGTGTTTGTGCCCGAGGCAAATGCTCCGGAAGCGGCGATCATCGAGGGCATCCAGGTTTTTCCCATCAGAAATCTCAAACAGGCGTGGGATTTCCTCAACGGCGACATCATCATTCCGCCCTTCCAACTCGATCGTCGTGCGTTCTTCAATTCCCACCGCAGCTACGAAGTGGATTTCGACGAAGTGCGCGGCCAACACCATGTGAAGCGAGCCCTGGAAGTCGCCGCTGCCGGTGGGCACAATCTCATCATGGTTGGCCCTCCGGGCACTGGAAAATCCATGTTGGCCAAGCGCCTGCCCACCATCATGCCGGACATGACAGAGGACGACGCAATCGAGACGACCAAAATTCATTCGATCACCGGCATGCTCGACCCGAAACGCGCCTTCCTATCCACCCGCCCCTTCCGAGCCCCACACCACACCATTTCCGATGCCGGCCTGCTCGGTGGCGGCTCGAATCCGGGTCCGGGAGAAGTTTCGCTGGCTCATCACGGCGTGTTATTCCTCGACGAGCTTCCCGAGTTCCGCCGGCAGACTTTGGAAGTCCTGCGCGGGCCATTGGAGGATTTTCAAGTGACGATTTCCCGCGCTGCCGGATCGCTCACATTTCCCTCACAGTTCATGCTGGTGGCGGCGATGAATCCTTGCCCATGCGGTTATTACGGCGACATGAAGCGCGACTGCCGATGCTCGACCCGGCAAATCGAAAACTACCGGCAAAAGATTTCCGGACCGCTTCTGGATCGGATCGATCTGCACGTGGAGGTTCCGTTAGTCGATTTCCGCGAGCTTTCTTCCCAAACGAACAGCGGTGAAAAATCCGAAACCATCCGGGAGCGCGTGATCGCAGCGAGGCAGACGCAGCTCGAACGTTTCAAGAAATCCTCCAACACCACGAACTCCGCAATGGGTTCGCGCCAAGTCCGCCAACACTGCCAATTGAGCGCCGAAAGCAATGGCTACCTCGAGCACGCGATGGAGGAGATGAACTTCTCCGCCCGCGCGCATGACAGGATTCTCAAGGTCGCCCGCACGCTGGCAGACCTCTCCGGCTCACCGGACATCCGTCCGAATGACATCCTCGAAGCCATCCAATATCGGTCACTGGACCGAAAATTATTTTCTTGATGGATCCCCTGACGGGCTGTGGCGGCAGCCTCGACCTCCCCGCGTTCCCATGAATCAACCTCCTACCAACCGGCGGCCGTTTCAGGCGATTCCCTTCCGCAAATCCCTCAGGCTCCATAGAACTTCTTTCGTGAGTCCGGCTGTTCCTTTCATTTTTCTGGCGCCGGTTTTTCGCCCTGGACCAAAGCGATGCCGCGATTTCGCAAACGCTTCGTCCACAAACATTCGACTCCCGATCACCGCTCCGTCGGTGAAATAGCGCACCCGGCAACGCAGGACTTTTCCGAGAGGAATTTCAGCGTCCATCGTATGTTTCGTTAGCGACTCCCCCTTTGGAATCCCCTTGCGCAGTGTCGTCACCGTGGTTTTTCCGTCCCTCGCAATGAACTCGGCGGTTTTTCCAACAGCGCCAGCCATCAGCAGTTTCCGGTATTCTCGCGAGACATCACCGGCCCACAATCCAGCATCAGCGCCAGCGCCCCGGTGGGCCCGCAACGCTCTAACGAGACCGGCACGCGCCGTCTTTCCATTGCCCTTCGGACCGCCGCCAATGGCTTCACCGTAACTGCTCCAGCGATAGTCCGCAGGATCCTTGACCATGCCCGCCCTAACCGGGTTGAGGTCGATGTAAGCGGAAATGGTTTTGGCCGCCACTCCGTCCTCCACGATCACGCTCTTGAACCGGTCTTCCCACAAGCGCCCCGTTCTGGAATGCGTGCGGTTGAACCACTGGGTGAACCGCTGCAAAAGCCCTTTCATGAATTCACCCAAACTGTGCATTCGATAGGTAACACGTTCGTGGATCGCCTTCACCGCCTCATCCAACCCGGCTTCTTCCCGGTAAACCTCCGTCCTGGCATCCGCCAATTCCTTCGCCACCCCGGCCACGAACGCCTCGCTGTAAATCGCCGACAACCGTTTAAGCAGCTCCTGATCGGAAAGTCCGCCTTCAGCCATGGGCGGAACCTCCAGCAGGAGGTGAAAGTGATTGCACATCAGGCAGTAAGAAACCACCCGGCAGCCGGTGAACTTCTCCTGCAAGCGCATCAACGTCCGGAATTTCTCCTTTTCCTCCGGCCCGAAGGCAAAGCGACGGTCCACGACCCTGCTGATCACATGGTAAAACACCGGTTTGCCGGAAGATTTCCGCCACTCAGCCAGCCATCGCGCCTTTCTCATGCGGGCGAGGCTACCAAACCGGTCCGGAGAGGCAAGAGGAGACTTTGACTAAAGGCCTGTCCCTTTGTCATGCCTTTGTCATGATTTCCGCCACCTTCAGCAGCTTGGGCTTTCCGGGTTTCGGACGCATGGGACAGGTCCGGCCGATCTGCTTTTTCGCTTCAACTTCATCCCGGATTCCCTCTTCCCGGATCAGGCGTTCTTCGAATAACAGCAGGAGGTTGTGGGCGAGACATTCGAAAATCGCGTGGCTCTGCTTGGCAGCAAGGGAGCTGGCCCAGGATTTGCGCTCGTGCAGCTTGCTTTTGAGCTGATGGAAGATTTTCTCGATGTCCCAGCGGTGTTTGTAGAGCAGGACGAGCTGATAGGCGGGCAGGGTGAAGTCGGTGGTGAGGTAGGTGTAGGTGACGTCGTCCTCGGGATTGGTGTAAACGATGCGCCGCAGCATCACGCCGTTGGAGGTGCCGACGTGGTGGTCGGAGATGACTCCAGCGTTTTTCGGCTCGCTGCGGTCCAGCTGGTCTTGCGAGCAGATTTCGGCGGCGCTGTTGGTTTTTTCCAAGGTGAGGAAGTAGATGCCATGGGTGTGCTTGAGGGTGTGCCAAAGGTGGTAGTCGATGCAGGCTTTGTCCCAGACAAGCAGGACTTTGCGGCCTTTGGCGGCTCCGTAGCGGAGCTCTCCGGCGGTGCGGCGTTTGATGACGGTGATGTCGTGGGCCTTTTTCCTGCCATCCTCGGGGTTGGCCATGTCAAGGCAGCTGAGGTGGTGGCTGCGCAGGTTCATGCGGAAGAAATGACCGGTGGCGATGGCGCGGGCGTTGCCTTTGGAGTCCTTGGTTTTGGAATCGAAGCTGGCGGCGTGGTGGTAGTGGCCGTCCACGGCGTGGAGATCCCAGCCGCTGAGTTCGGGGCATTGGGCGTAGGGATCGGCAACGCGCTGGCGCATGGGTTGGGCTAGCAGGTCGTTGAGCGAGGTGATGTTCTGGAGTCGGCGCGGACTTTTGAGCGCCTTGAAGAAGTGGCCGGCCTCGATGTCGGCGGCATTTTCATCGGCGTGGTGCTGGAGGAATTGCTGGCCGGTGGTGGCGGTGCTCAGGCAGCGCAGCACGCCGAGTTGGCAATAGTGGACGTCGGAGATTCCGGGGCAGTCATATTGGCGGGCCGAGCCGGGATAGAGATCGGAGATGTCGGCGAAGAATCTTTGGGAGAACTCGGTGTCGAGCAGAGGGTGCAGGGGCATGGATTTTCCCGAAAAACTAACAGCATCTTTTCAGCAAGCGCCAAATGCTTCCGCCAGGCGATTTTGAGAGGATGGAGAATGAATTCAAGCTCTCCCACCCAATGTGGCCAGGCATCCGTCACGGCGGACTTAACGCCAACGGGTCGCGCGTGACGGCCTCATTTTATCAGAGTTTTCCACACCGATCCATGATCCCCACGAAGTGACGGTCTTGTCACATTTAGCCCTCTTTCTCAAAAGCAGCGAGCACACCCCAACACTTCTGAGATAATTCCAAATACACGTTGACCTATCACTTTGGCCTGATAGTCGTTGGCACCTTCAAGCAGTTCGCCCTGCCCATCAGCCGAAATTCGACCTGAAGATTCCTGATAAATAACAAACAAACTCAAAAGGTCCCAAGTATGCACAACGAAATCATCATCCAGTTTCCCGAAGCACTTCATCCGCATCGCGCGGACAAACTCACCACCGCTGACGACCAAGGGTCTTCATTCGATGTTTCAGCGCAGGGGAACGGCTCGTTCACTGGCTTGGGCTATACAATTCCCGCCCATACAAAGGGCTCTATCAAGGCAAAGATCCAGACGCTCTGCATGACAAGCCAGGACGTTGCAAACTTGAACCAACTGGTCAAGGGAATGGTCTCGGCGTCGGATTGGCAGCAGGTTACCGATTATGAAGCTACCCACGTTTCTGCAGACCTCAGCTTCTTTGGAATGATCAGCGGCGGCGGATCGGCGTCTTACGACAAGACCCATACGGATATGAGCGGGTTCGGTTTGACGTCCGACCAGATCACAACGATCGTCGAAGCAATGGCGAAGATCGCCTCCCAGATGTCTAGCGTCGAAATCGATTTCGAGGTCGACAACACGCAAAACGACTACTCCGTTTCGGGATCGCTGATGCTCTACACGATCGGAGGGACGATCAAGTCGGACAGTTCCGAATATCAGTACCGGATGCTGGCTGGCCAAGGCACGGCGGGGGCAAGCGGCGACACCGCTCCGGCATCCGGCACCATAATCCCCCTGAACTGAACCCGCATCTCATTGAATTAAACTAACGTAGTAATAAACAAATATCATATTATGAGCTTTTTTGATGACGCAATCGCAACAGTAGGGAGAGGGCTGGCCCAAACCGCAGTCCAGGCCGTCAGTGATGCCACGGGATATAACGTGGGCGGTACCTTGAACGTGCTTTTTGGCAATGGACAGACGACGGGAGGGGAAACCCTCGCCAATATCCAGACGGATCTGCCACAAAACTGGACCGGCCCCACCGAGCAGCTCACCGTGCTGGAAAACGGGATCACTCAGCAGACACAGATGATCTCGGATCTCGGCATCCAGCTTTCTGCCATCGCTGTGGCCGTGGATGCCATCAGTGGTGAGATCCAGGACCTTCAGGAAATGATGACTAAGATAGGGCAGGCCCAGCTCTATCAGACCTGGCAGACCATTGATGCGAGCATCACGTCCTATATCGCTGCCGTCCAGACCAGCTATGAGGCTTATGGCGAATACATCAGCACGTTCAGCCAGATTGAAACGTCGCTTGTGGTGGAACTCACGACCGACATCCTCAACACCAACAATGGCCCCCGCGTGGCTGTGAATGCCATCAACACGTACATCTTGGGCGGCGACCAGGCTAAGGGGGTGCTTCAGCTCTGGTCCGAGATGGTGGCCGGTGCGGTGACCGCCGGACTCCTCGATTACCGCGATGCCGTCAATCAGTACATTGCCTACTACCAGAAACTTGTCTACACGCAGCTCACCGCCACCAACCTCGTCATGGAGGCCTACACTTTCCTGAATGAGCACGAAGAGGCCAAGACCGTCTGGAAACGTTATCGTGACGTCCTGCTGACCCAGGAGGATCCCTTCATCACCTGGCTGGTCCCGTTGGTGGCTGCTGGCACGGCCCTACCTCAGGCCGCTAAACGGTTTTACACCTTCACCAACAATTTAGCCGCTCTGGATCTGGATCCGTCTCTGCAACGGACATCCCCCGGCACGAAGGACATCAATGCCTACTATGAGCCGTCCGCCATTTTCAAGAGGGCCGAGTCTCTCCTCGCCAACCTCTATGTCACCGGGCCGTTGGATCGCCGCATCGTGGTCCACATGCTCTATTCGAGTGTCGCGGAGGTCAGCAGCCTTGTTAGCGGCGTTTCTCTCACTCTTTCTTCAACCGATGGGGAAACCGTGGTCCCTGCTGCAACCGCCACCAATTTGCCCCAGACCTATGCCTATCCCACCTGTATCGATTACAACATCTCCTATGGAGGAGCGTTCCTGATCAAGCGCTTTGTATTTAAAGCTGACGCCATCAGCGCCGCCCTCGCGGACGACTCGTACCAGATCACCAATATCAACAACACCGATGGCCTGATCAGTCTCCAGACCTACCTCTCTGTTACCGGCGGGAATGCTCCCGCCGTCTTCATGAATCCCAATGTGCTTGCCTACACACTGTCCGTGAATGATGCCGAGCCCTTCGATTTCATGAATTTCGTGGTCTACATGATCCCGATCTCCTCAGCGGGCAGCAACCAATAAAAGAGCCCAATCAAAAGTATCCATGCCCAGCGTTCTTTTAGCCGGGCTCTACATGCCTGGTTCGGGCCTGACCGGAGTCTTGATGCGGCTGGCGGCGCACCTCAGCGCCACGAACCGCATCACGCTTCTCGGCTTTGTGCCGGAGGATGTCCACCGGGACGAGACCCTCGTGATCGATGGCATCCGCGTGCATCTGCTGCGCGGGCCGCAGCCGCGTTTCTCCGCCGATCCCCAGTGGCTGGCCGGAGAAATGACCGGTACTGAAACCGAAAGCCGTCCCAGCATGGTCGTGGTACACGGTCCCGCATTCCTCGTGGCCCCTCTACTGGAGCAGCTACAGCCTTACCGCCAGGATTGCCCGATCATTCTTTACCTACCCATCGAAGGCCAGCCCGTGGGGGGCATCCTGCCCCGCCGCACCGCCCTCGCGGACCTGTGCCTGCTCTATACCCAGACCGCCAAGGAGGAGCTCATGAAGCTCGTCCATATGCACCCCCCCTCACCGACAGAGCCCGCCCGCCGCCCCACCACGTTTGAGGTGCTGGGCCACGGTGTGGACATGCACGCCTTCCGGCCGCTTCATGAATCCCATAATGATCACACTCTACGGCGCATCACCCGGCGGAAGATGTTCCCGCACCGCCCGGATCTTGCGGATGCGTTCCTCGTGCTCAATGCCAACCGCCCTTATTTCCGCAAACGTTTGGATCTGACGATTGATGGTTTCGCGGTCTTCGCCCGCACACGCCCGGAGGCCCACCTCATCCTGCATACCGGTGCCCGCTCGCGCGCAGATGACATGGATCTGTGCGCCCGCATCGCCTCTTCCGGAGTCAGCGGCCAGATCCTGCTGTCCCCTGCCCTGCCGCAGGGGGATTCCTTGTGCTTGGAACGCCTCAACCTCCTCTACAACGCCTGCGATGTGGGCTTGAGCACCGCAATGGGGGAGGGCTGGGGCCTCACCACCTTCGAGCACGCCGCCACCGGAGCCCCTCAAATCGTCCCTGACCACACCACTTTTCAAGAAAACTGGGCTGGGGCCTCCCTCCTTCTGCCATGCATGGAGCGGCAGTTTATCTTCTACGAGTCTGCGGAGATGTTCATTACCACCCCTGCCGCCGTCGCGGAGGCCCTCACCGCCTTGTACGAGCAGCCCACCCTCCGTGCTCGGCTGGCACTCGCCGCCTATGAGCGTGCCGCAGATCCCCGTTTCCGCTGGGAAGCCTTCGTGAAACGCTTTTCCTTGCTCACCCATTCCTACCAACACCCGCCCACCATCCCATGCCAAACTCACAGTTCTTAGTTGATACCCTCAAGACCGTTATCCAGACCGATCTGCAGAGCCAGCAGTCCATCATCTCCTACTTCACCAGCTCCAATTTATCCGGCGGTTGGGAGGCATGGTTGCAAACCGTCTTTGCCTACCGCGTCTTCGCCCAACGCGCCGCGTCCGACTTCAACCGCGAGGTCGTCTATACAGGCACCGCCTTGAGATGTGACCTGTGGTTCCAAGGCGGTACCGGCATCTGGGTGGAGCTGAAAACCCAGCGCCGACAGAACTATGCCAACACCGTTGCCGACTTTGCCAACGACATCAGCAAGATCATGGGCCTGACCACCGCCTTTCGTCAGACCAACGTCAACGTCGCTATGGCCATCTTCAAGCTCTCCAATGCTGACCGCGCCTCCCTCAATGACATCCGCAACGGTGGTCCCTCTGGCACCCTCAAATACTTCCTCTACACCGCCTCCAACACCTGGAGCGACGTGACCGCCACCATCTCCACCGCCCAGACCGGCCTCTTCCTCCTCGCCACCTACCGCGCTGCTTAGACCTGCTCTCGAAAAGATGGCCGAGGTGAACGAACCGACGAGCGCAGACACTTGTGTCCATCGATTGGCGTTCCGCCATAATCCCGACAGGAATGCGTGATCCTCGTGCCGCAAGCATCTGTTACCTTGGCCCTACCGCACCTGGCGCATGGTCTTTGCGACGGCTTGGGCGTAGGTGCTGGCAATGGTTTTCATGCAGACGGTTGCGCCATAGAGACCGCCGACCATGAAGGACTTGTTGATGATGAGTCAGCGGGATCCATACCACCGGCATCTTACGCCGGACTCCTACCAGTGATCGGATCATAAGGAACGTAACGCGTTTCCCAAGTTGCTTTCGTGTCGTTGATCTCCTGAACTGGAGTCCGTGCCCATATGGATTCCTCGCTGCGCCGAATCATGAACTCAACAGGGCTTGGATTCGATTCCGGCAAATACTGGTGATTTGATGCTCGTTCCGCTCCCAACTCGACCAGCTAGCGGGATCAACCTCTGCCAATGCGGCAGCGTCTTTCACCCGCAATCCCCCTCTTCCTGCGGAAGGAAACCAGCTCCTCGGAAAATGTGTTGGGTTTCGGGAAGGGATCGTATCCGATGAATTCGATCACGCCCTTGCACTGGTGAACCGGTGGACAACTCCTGTGGTTTTCCCAGTTCCAAACTGTGCTTTCAGTCACCCCGAGAATCCTTGCCACTTGGCCTTGCTCCAAGCCACGCTGGAGTCGTGCGGCGCGAATGTGGTCTCCAATAGTTTCGAGTTTGACAGGCATCGCCTTTGATAGCGGCATTTTCGCGTTCAAAACGAAATTGTAAAATGGGAACGAAAAGATGCCCATGCGGTTACTACGGCGACATGAAGCGCGATTGCCGGTGCTCGACCCGGCAGATCGAAAACTACCGGCAAAAGATTTCCGGGCCACTTCTGGATCGGATCGATCTGCACGTGGAGGTTCCGTTAGTCGATTTCCGGGAGCTTTCTTCCCAAACGAACAGCGGTGAAAAATCCGAAACCATCCGTGAACGTGTGATCGCCGCAAGGCAAACGCAGCTCGAACGTTTCAAGAAATCCTCGAACAGCACCAATTCCTCCATGGGTTCACGCCAAGTAAGGCAGCACTGCCAACTGAGCCCCGAAGGCAACGGCTATCTGGAACACGCGATGGAGGAAATGAACTTCTCCGCCCGCGCCCACGACCGGATCCTCAAGGTTGCCCGCACGCTGGCCGACCTCTCCGGTTCCTCCGACATCCGGCCGAATGACATCCTCGAAGCCATCCAATACCGTTCTTTGGACCGGAAGCTGTTCAGCTGATCGCGGGGAAACTGGAGATTCAGCACAAGTGGCCCGCGCCATCATCTCCGCAGGGTTTCACCCTCCACGATATCAGGCACTATCGAAGGGCGTGGCTCCCGACTCTTCGATGAATGGCAGAACTGCCGCCCATCAATTCCATTCACCCATCTTATTCATCACTAGGGAATGTTGGCATTACGCGGGCATTGATAATATGCATGACTCACTCAATTACAGTGAAAAGCTCGGATGACTCCTCCCTGCTTCCCTCCCCGGTCCGATCCAACAGACTCCTTCTCTCAGGTGTCTATATTGCCCTGGTTCTCGCATTGGCCGCATCGTTCGTAGGCATTGCCCATTACTCCGTCCGCCTGGACAAAGCGACGGATCTCAACAACAAACGCATCAACCTCGCGGGACGCCAACGAGCCCTCAGCCAACGCATGACCAAGGCCCTGCTGGCTTACCATCTGGACTCCAAAGCTGGCCTGCCGACGGATGACACCCTGGGCGAACTCAAAAAAGTGAGCGGAATTTTCCACTCGGTCATCATCGGCTTTGATCGCGGGACCACGGTTCCAGGAACCGACGGCAAGGAATTCTTCCTGCCTGCGGTGAATGAGAGCGAGGAACGGCGCATCGTGCAAAGCGCTCTTGAGCTTTGGCTGCCCCTTTATGATCGATTGAAAGAAGTAGCCACCGGCCGGGCCACCGCAGAGCAAGTTACCGCTACCGTGGCCATGGCCCGGACGCGGAATGTGCCCATCTTCGACCTGATGAACGAACTCACGAACCGCACCGAATTCACCGCCCGAAAAGCGGTCAACGCCGCGAGCGGTCCGCGTAACATCCTCATCGCCTTCGCCTCTGTCGTCGCATTCCTTATCCCCGGCGTCTTCCTCATCAACCGGGCCTCGAAACAGCGTAAACGGGCCGAAGGCGCACTAACATCACTCGAAGGTACCTTTGAGGTGCTGGACCACCAAGCCGCCGCATTGAGCGCCGCCAAGGCAGGGACCGATCGCATCATGGAAACCGTGCAAGAGGGGCTTTTCCTGGTCGATGAAAAGGGCGTGATCGGCGATTACTATTCCCAAGAACTGTCCGTGATTCTGCGAGAGGACAATCTGGCAGGCATGAACATTTTCAACATTCTCCAGCGGCATTTGTCTGATAAAATGCACAACACCACCCGCGTCTTCTTCGCACTGCTCTTCAATGCCTCGCGCAAGGAAAAGACCGTGCTAAAAGTGAACCCGCTCACGGATGTCGAAGTAAATTTCCCCAATCCTGAAGGTGGCTTCATCACCCGCCACCTCGGATTTTCATTCCGCCGGATCATGGTGGATGACAAGGTGGACCGCGTCTTCGTTGCCTTGCGCGATGTCACTTTGCAAGTAGAACTCGAGAGGAAACTGCAACAGGCAGAAAAATCCAAGGAGCGCGAAATGGAAATCCTGCTCGGCATTGTCCACGTCCCGAAGGAAGATTTGGAGATCTTCGCCCGCCAGGCCCAACAGGAGCTGGCCACCATCAACGAAACACTCCGCGCCGAGGATTTCGCCGCCCCGGCCGGCCGCCAAAACGCATTGAGAACGCGGCTCAAAACGATCTTCAGCAGCATTCACAATCTCAATGGCAACGCGGCATTGCTGGGACTCGTTTACTTCCAAAAGGCCGCCCACGACTTCGAGTCAAAGATCAAGGAACTGCTCGATCGCCCGAGCCTCAGTGGCGACGACTTCCTCTCGATCGTCATCGCCCAAGCATCCTTGCGCAACGATCTCGCCGACCTGGAAAACCTGCGCACCAAGCTGGGCACCTCCATCGGCGCTGCCGCCCCAGCGGCAGCTCCTGCCGCAGCGCCGGTCTCGGTGCTCGCCGAGCAGCTTCGCCAACTCGTCAAGACCGGAGCAAAGGATCTCGATCGGGCAGCCTCCCTCACCGTCGATGAATTCGCGCTGCACGCCTTCGCTCACGGTCGTCACGAGCTCATCAGGGACGTCCTGGTGCAACTCACCCGTAACGCCGTCGCCCATGGCGTGGAACCCGCCGCAACACGAAAAGCCGCTGGCAAGCCGGACGTTGCGTCGCTCTCGATCCATGCCCTACCGGCTCCGGCACCTGGCATCCTCGGCTTGGCAGTGCGCGACGACGGTCGCGGACTGGACTTGGAACGCATCCGCAAACGCGCCGAAGAAGCCGGGCTGCTGTCACCTGGCCAAGCCACGGCCACCGAGGAAATCATCCAGTGCATCTTCGAACCTGATTTCTCCACCAACGAAAAAGCCGATCTCTACTCCGGCCGCGGAGTCGGCATGGACATCGTCAAATCCAAGTTTGTTGACACTGCGGGAGGCTGCATCGAAGTGGTCAGCGAACCCGGCCAATTCTGTGAATTCCGTCTCTACCTGGCAGCATGAAACTCTTGATCGTAGACGATTCCCTCATCGTGAGGCGTGCCATCGAACGCACTTTGCTTGGCACCCGTTTCACCGAGATCCGAGTGGCTAACAACGGTCGGCTGGGCGTCGAGGAATTCAAAAAATTCAAACCCGACGTCGTCACCATGGACATCACAATGCCCGACATGGACGGCCTGACTGCCTTGGAGCTCATTCTCAGAGAAGACGAGAGCGCCATCATCCTCGTGGTGTCCGCCCTGGCGGATAGATCCACAGCCGTAGAGGCCGTGGACCGCGGTGCCTCAGGGTTCCTCCTCAAACCCATTACCTCTGAAAGCCTGGAAGAGGCCATTAACGACATCCTGACATAAACCGTGAAAATCGGTTTTCACCCTTCCCGGGGCGCACGCCCCGGGAGATTACCTCACCGAAAATAGTAAACTGCGATCCAAGCAACGATATGGAAGCCAAGCCGGATGGCGATCCCTGTCGAGAGCCAGCAAGGCCACCATCGACGACATCATTGCCCACTGACCGCGAACCCTCACACCCCATGGACGAATCGATTCTTAATATATTTGCGGCCAGCATCATCCGCTACTTCACCACGACGACAGATCAGCCCGCCGTGATGGGCACCCCCTTCCTCGGCCACGAAGACGAAAAGGTGGCGTTGGATTTCTCCGCCGTCATCGGCATTTCCGGCACCTACCGCGGAAATATCTACTACACCGCCCCACGCTCCAAATTGCACGCCCTGCTACCCGTGCTCGGAGAACACGAACTCACCGACCACCTCTGCGGAGAGCTCGTCGGCGAAATCACCAACACCATCTCCGGCAATGCCCGCGAAGAACTCGGAGGCGGCTTCATGATTTCCACGCCATTCCTGCTCTCCGGCACCAACGACTCGGTGCGGCCCGCCCACGGAGCCCCCTGTTTCATCCTCCCCATTGAATGGAAATCACACTCCTCGCGCGTGCTGGTTACCCTTGTTAAAACGGATTCACCTAACACACCATGAATCCATCCCCAGTTCTCACCGCGCCTGATCTTGCCGTTTTCGTGAAACTGGTGACTCATTGCTTCGCCACCGTCAGTGGCACCCCGCCGGTGTTCGGTGCCTCCACCATCGAACTCGGTCCGCTGGACCTCTTCAAATACAGCGGCTTCATCGTGGTCCAAGGCCCCCTCAACGGCTGGATCTGCCTGAGCCTTCCGGCGACCGTCGCCGATGGCTTGTTGGAAATGCTGAGCGAGCCGAGCCGCGATGAAATCTATCGTCTCGATATCGCGGGCGAAGTCGCCCAAACGGTCGCGGCAAATGCCCGCGAGCGCTTTGGCGAGCGACTGCAAATCCAGCCGGCCCTCGTCACAGGAAACAGCAGCATGGAGAAGACCATCGTGCAGCCGCCAATGACCTTACGCCTGCCCTTCACGTGGCGCGACCACTCCGCCCAGCTCCTTGTCGGGCTTAACTCTTAAATCATCCCCAGACCCCAATTGCCATGAACCTCGCGATTCCAGACCGCTACGTGCTCGCCCCCGATTTTGAAAAGCGTGCGAATGATTTCGATTTCCCTCCCGAAGTCTGGACCGTCGCCGCAGAGCTTGCCGCAGTGAGCAAACCGACCTCCCCTTTCGAACTGGAACAACTCACGGGCCAGAGTTCCGATCAGATTCTGCAGGCCATCGAGCGACTGCTAGCCAAGCAACTGGTGCGGCAGAACCTGATTTCCTGGAAAGAATTCACCGCTGCGAGAGAAAAATCCCGCAGCGCTGCCAAGGTGCCAGCGGCGGCACAAATCGCTCCCGTCAAAGTCGCTCCGGTGTCAGCCATTCCGTCCGGCAAGCAAGCCGTTTCAAAGCCCGCGCCAGGGAAGGCAGCCCAATCTCAAGCGAATGCCAAGCCAGCTCAGGAAGGCGTTGCGCTCCGTCTGGGGTCGATCTCGCCCCAAAAAACCGCTGTCAGCACCACCAACGCGTGGGTTTGGCAAAAGCCGGATCCAGCCCAAGTGGCAGCGTCCAAGCCCGTCATCCCGGCATCCCTGCCAAACGGCGAACAACCTAACGGACGCCTGCTGCGTCCGATGCTGGCGCAGATCGAAAACCTCAAAGGCGGCGTCGAGGGCCAGCTCCTCGTCTATCAAGTGTTTCTGCGCGTCCCCTACCAGCTCCTCCATGAGGAAGGCATCAAAGCGCTGCACCTCGTTGACGAGCGGACCGTGATCCAAAATCCAGCCCTGCACGCCGCCATCGTCAAAGCCGCCAAAGACGTGACCGGAGTCGCGCTGGCGTAAGTTGCAATTCCCCAACCGCCTTCAAGCGCGGATTGTCCCGAAATGACGCAGCCTTTCGATTTCCCCGTGACTGCGGTCTGCAGGAGGGAAAACAGGGCAATGGCGGCCAGCCGCCAGATGGCTTTCCTGCCCGTCAGGTTGTTGGAAACATTCATGTGGCCGGTGGCAGTGAAAAGTAAAACGTGGCCCCTTCGTTGAGCCGGCCTTCAATCCACACCTTGCCCCCGTGCCGGTGGATCGCGCGCTGCACGCTGGCCAGCCCGATCCCGGTGCCTGGAAACTCACTCTCCCCGTGAAGGCGTTGGAAAACGTTAAAGAGTTTGTAAACGAATTGCATATCGAAGCCGCAGCCGTTGTCCCGCACGAAGAAGACCCGGCCTTCGGCGTTTTGTGTGCTGCCAAATTCGATCCGTGCCTGCGGCTGTTTGCCTGTGTACTTCCAGGCGTTGCTCAGGATGTTTTCGAGCGCAATTCTCAGCAGCGCAGCATCGCCCCAGACCACGCAATCCGGAGCAATCCTGAGTTCCACCTGGCGCTGCGGTTCCGAGCGTTTAAGTTCGTCGCAGATTTGCGCGGCCATGTCGCTCAAATCGACCTCCCCCCAGGAAAGCTCGGCGCGATTGATCCGCGAGAGCCGAAGCATGTCATCAATCAGGTGATCCATCTTCTGGCTGGCGGCGCGGACTCGCTGGAGAAAATCTTTCCCTTCGTCGTCGAGCTTGTCGGCGTAATCCACCTGCAGCGCGCGGCTGAAGCCGTCAATGCTGCGCAGCGGCGCGCGTAGATCGTGCGAGACGGAATAGCTGAAGGATTCCAGCTCCTTGATGGCGGTTTCCAGTTGCGCGGTGCGGTCGGCAACACGCTGTTCAAGTTCCTCGTTCAGTTTACGGATCTCTTCTTCAGCCCGCTTGCGGTCGGTGATGTCCACTATGGCAGTCAACTCTTCGAAGCCGCCGTCTTCCAACTTCCGCCGCCCTTTGGAATATATAACCCAGACAATCTGGCCGTCCGCCCAGACGTAGCGTTTATCCAACGAGTAGTGGGTGATCTTTCCTGTTTCGGCCTTGCGGACGAGCGCATCCTGACGGGCACGGTCGTCCGGATGGGTAATGCGCCGCCAAGTTTCCGGCGTGTCCTCTTCGCGGCGGATGCCGGCGATGCGCAGGTGGGCATCATTGATCATTCGGATTTCGCTGCCGTCGCGCTTCTTCCGGGTCAAGCAGATGCCAATGTTCAGGAAATCGAAAATGAACTTGAGGCGCTCCTGCTCCTCGGCCGCCGCTTTCTGCGCCCTCTTCAATTCAGTGATGTCATGCACGGCGGACCGGCTCATCATAAAATTGCCCTGTGCGTCCCTGACCGCCGTCGCGTTCAGGAGAACTTGCATCACCGTGCCGTCTTTGCGAATCAGATCAAGCTCCATATCACGCACAAAGCCACGCTCCTTGAAGGCTGGGAATTCCTGCCGGAAGCGCTCCGAACCCTCTGGGGTTAAGAGGTCAGAGAACTTCACCTTTCCCTGAATCTCCTGCCGGGTGTAGCCGAGCCAGGACAATTCAGTGTCGTTGATTCGGACAAACACACCGTCCTTGTCCAGCGAGTGATAGCCGCAGGGCGCATGGTCATACAGATCCTGGATCTCTTTCGCGGAGTTGCGCAACGCCTCCTCCGCCCGTTTGCGCTCGATGCGTCCGCGCAACACCATGATACCAAACGCCAGGTCGCCCGCCAGTTCCTCCAAAAGCCGGACTTCGTCCGGCGGGAAGGCGTCGGGTTCAGCGGAGTAAATTGTGAAGGCGCCGAACCCCGTGCCGGTCTCGTCCTTGAGCGGCAGGGCAATGTTGCAGCGATAACCGCGCCGCGCCGCCTCCTGGCGCCACAGTGCGGCTTGGGGGTCGGTTACAAAATCCCAGACTTGACTGGTTTTCCCGGTCTGGATGGCGCTTCCCGTCGGACAGTGACCGCATTCGGTGTCCGACCAGACGATGCCAGCGGTTGTGAGATAGCCGTCCTCGACGCCTGCCCAAGCGACAGGCCGCACCGTTTTCGCGTCGTCGTGCTCCGCGTAGCCGACCCAGGCCATGCGGTAGCCGGCCTCGTTGCAGACGATCCGGCAGATTTCATTGAGCAGTGTCCGCTCATCCTCCGCCCGCAGGAGTGCCTGGTTGCAGTTGCTGATGGCCCGCAGTTCGCGATTCAACCGGCGCTGCGTTTCTTCCGCCAGCTTGCGTTCGATCAACTGCCGTTCCAGATCGAGATTGCGCCGCTTGATGGTTCGCATGCGCCAGCGATAGAACGCAAACGCCAGTCCCAGCAGCGCCGCAATGGCAGCCCCCCGGAACCACCAGGTCATCCACCACGGCGGGATGACGGTGATCTGGATGGTGGCTCCCTGCTCATTCCACACTCCATGATTGTTGGAGGCTTTGACTCGAAACGTGTAACTGCCGGGAGCCAGGCGCGTGTAGGTGGCGGAACAATCACTGGCGTCGATGGATTGCCAGTCCTGATCGAAGCCTTCCAGCTTGTAGGTGTAGCGGTTCTTCTGCGGCTGCGCGAAACTCAACGCGGCGAATCGCAGGCGGAAAACATTCTGATCATATCGGAGCGTGATCTGATCGGCGACGTTGATTGCCTTTTTCAGCGGGGAGTTTTTTCCGATCGCGACCGGCTTGTTGAAGAGTTGAAAATCCGTCAGCACCACCGGCGGCACGTAGGGGTTGTCCCGGATCTTTTCAGGAAAAAACGCGTTGAACCCCCCGCTGCCGCCAAAGAACATTTCCCCATTAAGACCCGGTTTACAGGAACCATTGCTGAAATCATTGCTCTGCAGGCCGTCGGAGGCGTCGTAGTTTCTGAAGGTTTGTGTCTTCGGGTCGAACCGGGACAAACCATTCTTGGTGCCAAGCCATAGCCGTCCGGCCTGGTCTTCCAGAATGGCAATCACAACGCTGCCGGGTAGGCCCTGGTGTTCCGTGTAGCGGGTGAATGTGCCGTCTTTCCGGTCATGCCGATACAGTCCATCCTCGGTGCCTATCCACAAGGTTCCGGCCTGGTCTTCGAGGATGGCGTTGACGGGGCCGCCGCTGAGCCGGTGCGGGTCGCTCGAGTCGGGCTTGTAGTTCACAAAGGTTTCCGTTTTGGGGTCGAAACGGCTCAACATGCCACCCGCTGTCCCCAACCACAGCGCGCCGGAGCGATCTTGATAGATCACCAGGACATTGTTTATCGCGGCAGTCGGGGCTGACGGATCAGGCTGGTAGTGGGTGAACCGCTCCGTTGCCCGATCAAGCCGGCTGAGGCCGCCATACTGCCCCACCCATAGATTGCCACTTCGATCTTCATGGGCCGTCAGAACGAAATCAGTCATCAAGCTGTTGGTGTCATTCGGGTCGTTCCGGTAGTGTTTAAACTGGCCGGTGCGCTTATCGAACCGATCCAGGCCACTGCCCGCGCCTCCCAACCAGAGATACCCCTGTGCGTCTCCGCTAATGAAATAAAGACTAACATTTCGGTTGGACGTTTCTTTGTTGTCGGGAACATAATGGGTGATTTGCCCGGTCTTTCGATCCAATCTGTCCAGAGTGCGGGCAGGGAAGCCCGCCCACAGAATGCCATCGGGGTCTTGATGAAGCGCAAGGACCCAGCCGGGAGAGAGACTGTTGGGGTTGGTGCGGTCATGCCGGTAACAGCCAAACTGTTCCTGTTGGAAGTCGAGGATGTTAAGCCCACTATTAATCGTGCCCACCCAGAGCAAGCCGGCACGGTCCCGATAAAGGGAGAGGACGTTGTTATCGTTGAGGCTTCTCGGGTTGTCCCCATCGCGTTGGAACCGGTGCGTGAAACGTTCTTGTTGCCGATCGAAGTAATAGAGTCCCAGACTCGACGACACCCAGAATCCATTCTCCCCATCCTCCAGCAGGTTGCTGGTGTCATTGACGATATGGCCCGCACCCAGTGGATACGAAGTGAACCGCTGCGCCTGACGATCATATTTGACCAGTCCAAAAATGGGATGATAGGCCAGCATCCATAGATTGCCGGCCTTGTCTTCGCGCAGACAAGTTGCACCGTCAATGCCACCAGAGGTTGCGGGGATTCGGGCAATCTGTCCCGTTTGAAGGTTCAAATGGTGCAGGCCGAAATCGCCCACAAACCAGATATCCCCATGGCTATCCTCGATCATGGCATTGACCATCGCAATAGATTGGCCGTCGCTGTTGGTGTCGTAGCGAGTGAAGGTTTGGGTGGCCGGATCAAATCGGCTCAGGCCGGTGTCTCCACCAAACCAGAGATTGCCGCGATGGTCCTGGGCAATGCACTTCACCATATCGCCGCTGAGGCTGTTGGGGTTTTTGGGGTCGTGCCGGTAGCGGGTGAAACGTCCGGTGATGGGGTCGAACCGGTTGACTCCGCCACCATAGGTGCCAACCCACAAATAGCCCTGATCGTCTTCCAGCAGAGCCACAATGAAGTTGCTGCTCAAGCTCGCCGGATCATCGGGGTTGTTTTTGAACACCACGAAGCTGTTCCCATCATAGCGATTAAGGCCGTCCCGGGTGGCGAACCACATGAAGCCCTGGCGATCCTGCAGGATGGCAAAGACACGGTTCTCGGACAGGCCGTCGGCGGTGGCGAGGTGGGCGAAGAAGAGGTCTTTTTGGGGCACCCTTTCTTGAGCCTGCGCAGGCCGTGGCGCTGAAGCAAGGAGCGCCAGTATCATCAGGGTCTTCAAAACAACGTGAGCTTTCATTTCAGTGTTCTCCCGTGACATGGCCGCCGGACGTCAGCTCACCGCACTGTTGTTGCCTATACCGACCCCGATCCTAAAGGCTTTTGGGCAAACTCTCAAGCAGGAACCGGGTCCGTTTCCTTCGGGCCGCATGTGGCGTCTGTCGTTCACGCTCCATCCGCCCCCGCAGGCGCCGATCCACAACGGATTGGATCACGCAAACATATTGCCAGTGAATGGTCCAGTCCTCGCATTTTCACATAACAGATGGGCAGGCCTTTAGTCATGCGGAGCGGATTTCCTCATCTCAGACAGTCGGGCACGGAACTCCACCGGGGCCGTGATCGTCATTCTCCGACCATGGAAGTCGAAATGACGCTGGGCGATGGGACGGTGGCGCACGCAAGCCCGGCAATGGGGGATCCGGAAGACTATGCCGCTGTTCCGGGATTTCCGCTGCTCCCGGAAGCGTTCGAACGCCATCACCAGCTTCGCCCCGAGGACGTAGATTGCTTTCTTCCAGACCAGGAAGATCATGAGGAGCGGATGCACGCGGGACCAGTCGTATGGATTGGCATCCGTGTGCGCCGCGTGAAACCGCAATTTCGAAACACGATGGGTCGCGCCGCCGCAGCTCACGCAGATCCTAGGCAGCGTCTCGTCGGCGCTGATATCCACGGCCACCCGACCCGCCGGGATCGCAGCCTGGCTCTTGACCATATCGGTCCGGCATCTTGGGCCGCGCGAACGACGCCGGGAAACCACCAGAATCACCAGGGGAATGACTCCGAAAATTCCAGAACAGAAGCACCCGGTGATCACCTCCACGGCCCTTGCTCCGTTGACCATCGACGAGACGGCAATCAGCAGCATCACGCAGCCGATGATGCAGCAGGCGACAAGCATGAGCTTCTGATTGGCACTCCATGAACCTCCCCTCCTGCGCTCCTTTCCTGACATGCGGCCACCATGGGAAGGACCCGGGATTATTGACAATCCAATTTGACTTCGGCGTTCAACGGCTGTCCTGCGGGCGTTTTACAGTCAGCGCATCGGGTTGCGGGTTGCGCTGAGTCGCCGTTTCTGGGGCCAGGCCCCGCAGTAGCACACATCATGACAGAGGTATCAGCGCCCCCCGCGCGAGAGAGTGGCTTTAGTCGGTTATTTGACGACGACGCGGGTCCCGACAGTCACGGTTTTTCCCAGATCGAGCGCATCCCAGTTCGACAGGCGGATGCATCCGTGACTTTGGTTGCGACCGATGGCGTCGGGGAAAGGCGTGCCGTGGAGGCCGATGCCGTCGGCGCTGAGGCCGATCCAGACGACGCCCACTGGATTGTTAGGTCCGGGAGGAAGGAGGTAGGCGTTATCGCTGCGCTTGCCGTCCTCGAGCATCGACTTGTCCCAACGGAATTTCGGCATCCAGGAAATCACGGCGACCTTCCAATTTCCTGCAGGCGACTGGTTGTCGTTTGCGCCCGGCGAGATCGGGAACGAGCGGATGAGTTCCCCACCTTTCCGCAACTCCACCACGCGGTCCTGGCGGAGGACGGTTAGCTCCATGTCGGAGTCGGGCTTCTTCGTGTCATCGGCTGAGGTTTGCGGAGCTTTCTTTTCCCGGGCTTTGTTTTCTTCCGCCTTCTTTTCCTCGGCTGCCTTGAAAAGGGCCATGGGTTCGGAAATGTCGAAGGGTGCCGCGACGTTCGGAACTTTGACCTTCGAGCCCACTTTGAGATCGCCGTCAGCGGGCAGGGCGTTGATCTCTCGGATGTAGTCCGAATCCGCATGGAACTTTTCGGCGACGAGTTCGAGCAGACTGGCGTAGGGCAATTCCTTGAGTTTCGCCATTTCCCGCGGCTTGCCGGGAAGCGCGCCAAGCATCGCCTGGTCCTGGCCGGTGATTTCGTAAGTGGTGAGCAGTTCCGCGGAAAACGGAATTTCCTTCGTCTTCGCGGGATCCAACCCACCGTTCTCAAGTATGGCGATCTTCATGCTGTTCCCGGCAGCGTTCCAACGTTCGGCAGCCTTTCGGCTGAAACCTCCCCAACGACCATCGATCTTTCCCGGGCCGAATCCTTCCTTATCGAGGAAAAGCTGGAGACGCAGCGCGGCTTGGCGTGGTTCCGAATCCCAAGTCTCCTTCACGGCCGGTGCCGTCGGCCCGCCGATGGCAGCGGACGGCTGCGAGGCAGACACCCCATCCGGCGCGGTTTTTTCGGCGGAGGCGGCGCACGCGAGCGGTGACCAAGCAAAGGCAATTAGGACGAAGTTCGCGGGAATAGGGTATCTCATGGAATCTCATTTGCAGTTCGGAAGCCATGCCGTGAAAGCCTGATTCCACCGACATTCCCACTATTTCCGAAAGTGAGATTTGCGGCAAAATGCGCTTGGATCGGTCACGAATGCACGATTGGGGGGTTTGGGCTGCCCCACGAGGCAGGCTGCGCGATGAGTGGCAGCGCCCTGGGGGCCGCTATCGTCTGCATTTGAGTTCGACAATCCGCCGACGATGATTCAAGCAGCAGACCTATGAAAATCCTTTTAGCTTTGCTCGCCGGGGTTTCGCTCGTTTCCTGTGCCACTGGGCCGGTCTTTCCGCAAGGCCCTGCGGACTTGTCGAAGTCGGCCATGTTTTTGCCTGAAAACAAAACGGACGGCGCCGTTCTCCGACAGACCAATTTCATGTTGGGAGAAATCGACGGTATGAGCCGCGGCAAAACCGTCCGCTTTCCCAATGGCGAAAGAGGCATCGCGGTGACTCCGGGAGATCACCGGATCGGTGCGGCGGTGTTCCACGGCGCGCCTGGTGTAGGGCTGCTCACCGCCGAAGGAACGATTCCGATGAAAGTCCAAGCCGGCAAGATCTACGAAGTGACGGGTTCGGTCGTAAGCCAGCAGCGGGTCGATTTCTGGATCCGTGAGCGGTCCACCAAGAAGCAAGCATCGCAAACCATTTCGGTCGCGGCGCAGGACAACGGCCTTCCCGAGCCGATGATCATGACAGACGGGCAAGTCTTTGATCATCATCATGATTGCCCTGGCCGCTGAATCCGCCCTTTTGAATTCGATAAAAATCGCTCAAATTCCTCACGACGATGTCCAAAGCTTTCGATCACTTCGAATTCGAACCTGAAATCCAACCGCCCTTTTGGAAACCGTTTGTTTTCGCCATTTTGTTTGGCCTGCCGGCATCAGCGCTCTGGCAATATCTGGCAGTCCATCAGGGCCTGCGAGTGCCGGGTTTCAGCCTCGCCATCGGCGGCCTCTGCGGCCTTGGGGCTCGCAAAGGAGAGGGCGACTACTTGCCAGCGTTTCTGGGGACGTTCGTTCTCCTCACAGTCACCCTCCTCTTGAATACATTGATTCTGACCGCCAATGAAATTGGAACCACACCGTGGGAGCTGTTGGTGGAAGTAATGCTTCGAGGAAAAGCCACCGCATTTTTGAACCAGGGACTCATGTTAGTCGGATCGAGCTCCAGGAGTTATTCAGCAATCCCCATTGCGTTTTACGTGGCTTACAAAGCTCAAAGGCGGGACTAACTGTCAATCTCCTCGCCAGCGGCGGCGATCTGCTGCTGAACCTTTCTTTTACCAGACCTTGGATTTAATTGTCTTCAGTTTTTGAATTTGATTCCAAGGACTGGACCCCATAGATGCCCGCCACCCGACCGCCGTCGCGCAGGACGAGAATGCGTCCGCGTTCGGGAAACCGAATGGTTTCACCAAGTCCGCCGCGCTCCTGAGCACCGGCATCCGGCCGGAACTCAGCCTCTCCAAACCATCCCGCCGCCTCATATCGCAAAGGTCACGCCATCCGCCTCCGAATCCATGGTCGATGTCTGTTATTCGGGCTCCCGCTGCACGAGGGTGTAGGTAACGATCGGTTTGTGGGAGGAGGATGGCGATTCCCTCGCGAATCGCCGCTTGGCCAAATCGAGGCCTTGAGCCCGGCAAAGGCTGCGAACCAACGGAAAATCGCGGTTGGACCTCATGATGTAGGCGTCGAACCTTTTGCTGAGTTGTGCATGGTAACCAAGCGGCACGCAATTGTCGGGAGGGATCACTCCTTCGTATCTGGCGAAATAGACCGGGTGGTTGTTCGGCTTGATAAAAAGATTGTCCAAGATGCGCCTCGCGAGGTGGCTTTTCTCCGCATTGAACGAAACGCGTCGCGTAATAGCCCTGAGTTCCGCTTGTTTTTCCCGATCTTCCGAGTCCCAGAGCGAAGCCGCAATGGACTTGTCGTAAAAAACGAGATTGTAATCGTATAGATCCGAGACCGGCTTCGTGGATCGGTGGATGACAGGAATTTTGATCACATCGATCCGGTCCAAGTCCACCCGCTCGTTCATTTTCTGGCCGAATGCGCCTTCAAGAGAACCGTGATATAGGATTCGCAAGGCATCGCAAACGTTCCTGGCGATGTCGGAAACCGGGAGGTCGAAAAAGTGGGGGGATGGGGGGGACAGCATGGATCCTGACGAGCTAATAGCTGCAATATTTGCGGGATTCGGCTCCTGGCGCCAGCAAGAAATTCAAATCCACCCACACGTAAACGCGTTACCCCCTATCTCATAGAAATGCGGAAATGGATTAGAAGAGTCGTCAGTCGGGCGGGCTCCAGCCAGCGAGGAGGATGCGCGCGCCGGGTCTCGGAATGACCCGCAGGATGAGTGACAATGGGAACAGGTCACAAGCCGTTGGACAGACAGCATACCTTGCGCTACTGGTGTAAAATGCAGGAAAGCAGAATTTCCGGCAGTTTGTGAACCCCACCAAAAAACCATGAAAACCTACCTAATTGTCGCAACCACCGCCTTGCTGTCTTTTTCTTGTGAACGCAAGGAAGTCACCATCACTCCGCCCGCCGAGAACAAGGAGACGACCATCGTCACACCAGCTCCTTCCACGACCGAGAAAAAGACCGATACCAAGACAACCACCACCCCAGGCGGTAGCACCACCGAAAAGACAGAAACCACCGAAAAGAAGTGACTATCCCGAATTCATCCGCAGGGGTATCTGAAAATCGGGCGCATTCGAGGAATGCGCCCGACTCTTTCCACACATGCCGTTGTCTTCCAGTCAGAACAAACAGCGGTCTGTCATGCGGTTGAGGGAGGCGCGGGCGAGGGGGAAAGTTTCGGCGAGGAGAAAGAGGAGTTCGCGGGTATCGCTGGCGACACCGGGGCGGTTAGCCGCATTGCGGTAGGATTGGCGGGCGAAGGATTCGTAAAAGGCGGCGTCTGGGGCACCGCTGCGTTCGGCGCGTTGGTGGAGGAATCCTGCGAAGACCCCGGTCAGGACGAGAAATTGGTCACCTGCGGCCACTTCGAGATGGAACCGGAGCATGCCGGCCGCGGATTGAATAACGGAGATGAAATCCACGGCATGGGTAACCCACCCCGGCATCGCCCCGGGACGTGACGATGGGTTGCGCGAATCGAGTTTTTCGACGAGCACTCCGGCGACGTAGTCGGCAAGGTCAGGGCGGTCGATCCCGCCAGCGACAAACGCATGGCGGACGAGGACATAGAAATAGAGCGATGGGGAAACCGGCAGGGCGACAGGGCTTTCCAACAGCGCGCGGTGGATTTCCTTCAGATCAAGCAAAGCGGTGACAGCCTCCGGATCTTTCCACAGTTTCGCTAATGCGGCGGATTCCCCATGCGCGGCGAGGATTGATTCCACGAACGCGACATCCGCAGGAGTGACTCCCGCCCTGGCAGAGACGAATCCGTTCATCATGGAACATAACTTAGCAAAGGATGTGCCATTCTGCCAGTCCGCAATGACGTGGGATCTGTTCCAGAAACGCCAAGGAGGCTGCCGCAACCGCGAAGGGGCATTTGTGGAGCATGCGGGATTCGAGGAAAGGAATCGCTTGAACGCTGAAGATCATTTTTTAATAACGACCCCCGAAAATCACCATGGCCAAGCCAAAGAAGAAACTAACATCCGCGCAGAGAGAGCGGCTAAGAAAAAACAAAAGCGGGAAACGATGATCATATTCTTCAACGGTAAGCAAAAACGCGTGAGCCGGCCCCCGAAGATTGTTGGAACGACCGGTGACGAACTCATCCGCAACAATGCTGATCCGGTCTGGCTGCATCAAAATGAAGCGTGGGAGTTGATCGATCCTGGTTGAAAAAATCCGAGCGGAGACAGTCGGAGGTTGAACGCTGAAGATCGGTTGATCATCCTCTCCCTAGCCTATCAGAGCTGAATTCGCACATCACAATGAGCCTTCGCCAACGAAACCCATTACCCCGGTGACAATCATGATCAATCGCTGGGAGCGGGATCTGATCCTGCGTTACGGCTACCCGTTTGAGGACATCCAACGGCAGCTCCTTGAGGCGGGCGACGCTGATCTGACGCGTGTGATCGATCAGCCGTATTGGTGGGAGCAGGTGATCATCAACCTTCGGATGTCCGAAGAAGAGAAACCCGAAATTCACGCCGATGACGCTCTCACAGCCTCCGTGAACACACTCATTGAGCGGATCGCCATCCATCTTGGATTACTCTAATCAAATCCCCAGCCGAAACCATGAACACCACCGACATCATGAAGGATCCGTTTTTCGCCCCGATCCTGTTTGAAATCGAACGCCGGATTTTGGAATGCGCCCGCTCGGCGAAGGCAGATGGTGGCATCAGCATGAATGATTCCCAGATCCGGTCCACGCTCAACAAGGTTCGCAAGACCTCGGAGGGCGGAAAGCCAAAAATCCCTGACTCTTCTCCCCGCGAGCAGGCGCTTGCCGGTCTGCACCGGGATCTTCTCAAGGTCCGGGCGGCCTTCATGTCTGAAGACAGTGAAGGCAACCGCGAACCACTTCCGACGAAAGCGTGGACTCTCTGCATCCGCACGATCGAGGACTCAATTCAACGTTACGCCACAGGTCCAGGATCGCGGGGATACCAGGATTTTCTCGAGAGCTTTATTGCAAAGGGTTCGTGATCGAAATTACGAACGAGCACGGATGGGTGTGGTAGATGGCAGAAGGCCTCTATTTAGGCTTGCCCGGTGCCCCTCCGGTCGGTGCGCCCATTTCAGTATCGAAGCGCCGATATTTCGGATCCACCCGGTCCATCGGGATGGTCACCGCAGGCGGCGGGGTGGGTTGCATGCCCTTTCTCGCTTCCTGCAAATAGAGATCGTTCTTCAACTCTTCGCCTGCGGCGGGCTTGAGACTCGGCAGCTTGATGGGAGTGGTGTGTAGCTTGATCCGATTGGTCAGCTTCAGCGCCATCTTCGGATCGCGCATCCACGGGAGTTCGCCGAGTTGCGGGCGGCGGCGCTTGAAGTCGCCCCAGAGCTTTTCTTCGTCGTCGATCCAGAGGATAAAGTGCTCGAGATCCGGATTGCCGACTGATGGATCCGCCTCCAGTGCGGCTCCGTAAAAGCGGGCGGCCTGGAGCACCATGCCGTGGTGGAGCAGGGCGTTGGCAAGCCCGAGATTCTGCACCGCCTTGCCCCGGTTGAGTTCCAATAGAGCCGTGAGCAGACGGATTGCCTTCCGAGGGCTTGCCTTGGCGAGGATTCGTGCGGCGAAAGCCAGCTCGATGTCGATATTCGGAATCTCTTCGACTCCCCAAATGAGGTCAGCGGCCTCTTGGTAGGATCCCTGATCATACAGGAGATGCGCCAGTCGTTTGCGGGATTCCCAATCGGCCAAAGGGGTCTCCAAGGTGTCGCTCAAATTCTCGTCGGGTGATGTGGGGCTTATGCTCATGGGTTAAGTGTGGTGCGGGATTGAAAATACACGCTGCCACGGGGGTTACGGCAAGCTTTAAAGTCAATCGATCTTATTAATACTGGCCTCTTAGCTTCAGAACAACCCATCCGCGCAGGTCGGCGAGGCCCTCGGGACGTCGTATTTCCTGCATGTGGGGGGCTTGTCCAGTAAGACAGAAGGACGTGCTTTTCGCTCAACCGCCAGCCCCAGCCCGTGAATTTCATCCTTCATCGAAATCCGTGGGACCGATCATTTCACTTTTATTTCCATTGCTTCGAACTCAAACCGCCCTGTATGAGGCCGCGAACAAGCTGAAGCCGCCGCCGACAAGATCGGCGAACCGGACCCATCATTTAATAACGAAGAAAGATTTTACCCATGGCCGTCACACCAAGCAAAGATTACAAGCGCCGGGAGCGCGAGCAGAGGAAGTTGGATAAACGCATGGCCCGCGATGCTGCGAAAGCCCTGGAGTTCGAGGCCCAGCAGGTCGCGGCAGAGGCCGCAGCCGAAGAGGCAGCCAAGAAGAGCGAGACCGATCTTCAGGCCAAGCTGGAAGCCGAGTTTGAGGCGGAACTCGAAGCCGAGCGCAAGTCCCAGATGGTTGCGTGATCGGGAGGAGAGCCTCACGGCAGAGATATGCGTGAGGCAGGAGAATTTTGACTACGGATTTACGGATATCCGCGGATAAAATGGCTTCAGCTTGCCTTCGCGAGGCTCGGAAGAAAAAATCAAGGATCGCCGCTGACCCGCAGCCTCACTGCCGCCGTCCGGGTGTTCCATGATGCGGTTCATCTCGCTTCGATCTCCGGATGCGAGCCCTTGGATCAGGTGAATTTCCACGCTCTGATGGACCTGGCCCTGCACGAGATCCGGTGCCGGCCCGGAGTCGAAGAGAACCTGCTCCAAGCGTATTACGAACTGGAGGCGGCACGGAACCCGGGGATTCCTGCCTGCCGCCGCTTGGTAGCTCCCACGATCCCTTCGGCGGGGGTAGTCGTGGCTAACAAGCATTGAGCATCACCCACCGGCGAAAACCGGGTTGAAGCCTGCTTCCGTCAGGATGCGCTTCATCTCTTCCCGCTTGTCGCCTTGGATTTCGATGCACCCGTCCTTCACCGTGCCTCCCACACCGCAGGCCTTCTGCATCTTTTTCGCAAGATCCTGTTTCTCAGCCAGCCCGATTCCGATGAAATTTTTTGCCACCGTGACTCCCTTGCCGCCGCGATGCGCGGTCTGACGGACGATGTCCACCCGACCCCGGTTCGCCTTCTTCTGCCCTCGCTGGGAGGTCTTCACAGGAATGACCGGGATGGAACCCTGCGGCTCCTCAGGTCCCGCAGGCAAACTGCCAAGTCCGTCCAGTGCGCCGAAAGGCCCGGGCGTCAGCCCTTCTCCTTCGCTGGTGGCTTTGCTTCCTTTATTTCGACTCATCCGGACCATTCAACCACGGATTCCGGAAAAGAAACCACGAAAAACGAATGACACTAAAATGAGTATGGGACGAGAGCAACAGACCTTTCATCATGCTCGCCGGAGGATACGGGGGGCGATATCGGATCGCCCGGCCCATGTGGGGCCAATGAAAAGCGATCCTCTCTATCATTGGAATTTCATTGGCTCGGCGGACAGATTCCGCCGCTCCCTGCGGTCCTTCGCCGTCACTTCTCTGGCGTGCTGAGCATCTCCGTCGAGCCAGTGGTGACCGCCGTAGGACAGCCGCTTCCGACGATATCATATCCGATCAGGCAACCCTCGCGAGTGAACCGCAATTCGCGCTCGGTGCCGGGAACCAAGTAGATGCCTTTGTAAACCGGATAATAGGCGGAATAGTCGAGGGCTCCGGCTCTGACTTTCCAAATCGACCGCGAGTAGTCATCGGCGTTTTTCACAAATACAGCGGCGGACCTGGACCACGGTTCCCGTAGGTTGATTTCCGCTTGTGATCGCTTCAAAATCTCACGTTGCGAGATGGACTCACTGCTATAGCTGCTGCAGCCGACAAGACCGACAGCGAGGAGAAAGAGGGGCGCACGCATGATATTTGGTTTTTAGGGTTCATATCGCAGAATGAAGCCCAAAAGCCACACCTGCAACATGGGAGTCTAACGCAGCATCGTGCATGTAGCAAAAGGAAAAGCGCCCGCTCTCTTAATCAAGGAAAGGCGGTATCGGATCGCCCGGGTCCATATGGGCACAAGGACAGATTCTACAAATAAGTGTGACTCTGGAATTGGAGCGAGCGGAGTCCAGAGCCAGTGATCGCACTGCTGCGTCCTCGTTTGCAGTTCAACCCTACAGGACTAACCAACCGGAAATATTTTACAATCCGCCCGCATTTCCCTACGAACCTAGATATGAAAACGCTCTATCCCATCGGATATCTGGTCGCGGGACTGGCCATCGGCGTCATCGTGGGCAGAGGATCGAACTCGTCATCCAACACCCGCCGTGACGATTCGGAACCGGCAAGGACCCGTTCCGCCCGGCAGGAGCGTCCGGCATCACTGGGTTCCGACCGAGCGCACATCAACAGTATCCGCAATGCATCCCCCTCCCAACTTGCGGCTCTGACCCGACAAGCAATGACGATTTCGGATCCTGTCGAGATGCGCCGCTATCTGACCGAGTGCCTTCTGAACATGACTCCTGACAACTGGCAGGAAGTGGTCGCCGGTTTTGACAAACTTTCCAAAGAAACGGGACGCGACACCCCCGACGAATGGAAGCTCGCCCTTTTCCGCGCCGGACAAATCGCCGGCGCGAACGCCATGGACTCCTATCTATCTGCTGGTCTCAAAAGCAAGTCTCAGGAGAGTTGGCATACCCTCTATGGATGGAGCACCAAGGATCCCCACGCGGCGCTGGCCTGGCTCAAAAACGCCGAAGCCACGGGTCACGAGATCACCAGTAATAACTATACAGCCCTTGTCGCCGGAGCCGCATTGAACAACCCGCAGGACGCTCTCCAACTGCTCGCGCAAATCCCTCCCCAACTCCGCAGGGATTGCGCCGGCGATGTTGTCTGGAACGTGATGCAGAACGGCGGAACCGACGGGCTCGCCCCATTGCTACAATACGCGTCCACTCTGGATACCACCAACTCGAACGATGCGAAACTGGCGAACGACCTGTTTCAACAAGTATCCGATAAACTACTATGGAAGGCCGACCATTCTCTCGACGTCTCCGAAGCATGCGAGGCGGTGGTGAAACTCACGCAATATGGACAGGATCCCACCAAAACCACCTATCGGGCTCTCCAGAAATATCGCTATTACGCCGTGCCGGACAAGTTGAGGCTGATCGAAACCATCCGCGCCGCGCCGCATTCTTCCCAACTCGATCTTCCGTATCTCGCATCCGCGGTCATGGATACCATGAACAATGGCAACAACGACGCCGCTGCCGTCCGCGAATGGATGGACAAAAACCCCAACTCCCCTCTCGTTCCCCTTCTGGAAAAACGAGTGGTGGATGGTCCGTAAGCATTCGCGTTGTTTGAAACCGCCAACATTTCATGTCATTCGTTTCCGCCCTGCCGAATGAGGCTCCCGTCGTGGCGATGACGTACACCCGGAGCGTTTGATGGACTTGGGATGCTGATTAAGTAGTTATTGTAGAACCATTTACTTAGCGGCCGTAGTTGCCTTACGCACGGTGAGCCACGTAAGACATCGCAGACCGCGGTATGCTTTCTGTTAGCTTTCCAGAAACAGCGTTCTGGCAAACTGCAACAGCCCTTATGCACATTGCACGCGGACCTCGCACCAGCAGTCGCAGCCGACACCGTTAGACCAATCAGAGAAATCAAAGCCATAGCGATCATCGCCCCCCTCCCCCGCCGCGCATGGGCCGGAGTGGCATCCTTTCTGCAAGTTTCGATCCAACCGTTCCGAGTGGAACGAGCTAACACCAAACCAACTGAAACCATGAGCAACAAAGATAGCAAGTCCGGCGGCTCCGAACGGGGCTTCGCAGCAATGGACGAAAACAAGCAGCGCGAAATCGCGAGTGAAGGTGGCCGTGCAGCACATGAAAGCGGCAATGCCCATGAGTTCGATTCCGAGGAAGCCCGCGAGGCAGGCCGCAAGGCTCACGAAAGCGGCAATGCCCACGAGTTCACTTCAGAAGAAGCCCGGGAAGCCGGCAAAAAAGGCGGTAGCCAACGCGGCAACCAAAGCCAAAGCAGCGGCAACCAAGGTGGCGGCCAACGCGGCGGCTCATCCGAGCAGCACGCCAAAGCCGGTTCCCAGAGCCATAAGAACGACTAGCCCGCGAAAATCGCAAAGGCGGGACTTCTCCGATTGGATCTCCCGCCACCCCGCCCGGTCTCCAGAACGGAGGCCGGGCGCTTTGGTTCCCGGCTTGACGCTGTTACCCCTTGTTGCAAATGGCTCAAAATTCGTGCATGTTCCACGTCATGAAAAATCCCCCACTTGGCTTGAAAAGCGTCAAAGCCATCGCACTGGCAGTGACTGACGAAGCACGCGCGAAGGAGTTCTATGGAAAAAAACTCTCGGACTTCCACCCGCCGTGGAAGATGGCATGGACTACGGGTTCCTATTAGACCAAACCCTTTTGCTCCTCAAACCCGTTTCCGATTGGTATGGAAAACCATCCGATGAATTGAACGCCCGCATCACTCTGGAAGTGGAGGACGCCCGCGAAACCGAACAAGCCCTGAACTCTGCGGGAGTCACCATCTCCGATCCCGTTGCCCTTTATGGCAGCCATCCGGTCGGTGCCTTCCTCGATAGCGAAGGAAACAAGATCTGGTTCTGCTCGAACGAGTAAAAGACGAAGCCAGCGGTGGATCGGCGGCGAAGGAAACGCGATTCTTGAAGGAGCGGTGTCTGTTAGTCTGCCTCTCGCTGTATCGCGGACGGGCGATTCTCGCCAGGCTTTTCTAATTGGATAATCGGTATTATTCGAAAGCATTCATCCCAATCATCCGCGTAATCCGCGGTTTGAAAATCTGACATGCTCACTTCACCGCCATGCCACCGATCACCAGGGTGAGGACGGACTTCGGGGTGAGAGTCACGGCGAGTTTCGTGCCGAAGGGCAGTGCGCCCAACGGTTGGTAACGGGATTCCCCGGAGGGCTCCGTGATCCAGCGGTTGGCTTTGTGACCGCGCGTGGCGAAGGCAGAAAAATCAAATTCCACGTCGCGCGCCTTGTCGGTGTCATTCAGGCAGACAAGCGTGAGCTTCCGTTGCTGGAGATCGAAGCCACAAATCGTCGATTCATCACCCACAGTTAGAATGACCGACCCGCGCGGGATGTTGCGGGTATATTGCGCGAGGACGTGCCATTTTGCATTCACGCGGAAAGTGAAAGCCTGCCTGCGGATATTCGAAGCTAGCAGACCCCAGCCGCCGCCATCGACTGCCTGCCAGTAAGACCAGGAAGTGGGCCGGAGCCGGGCGAAGTCGCGGTGAAGGTTGCGGGCCATGTTAAGCCCTGAGGGATCTCCATCTCCATACTCGGAGTTCGCCAACGGTTTGCCACCTTCGATGTGAACGAGGCGCTGGAGTTTTTCACGGTCGCCCTTTGCCTCCTGATAGCCATGGACATTCACCTGGCCGATCAGGGCGCGGGTGGCGTCATCGAAGCTCTCCCAAGTTTGTATGGCATGGTCGTAGTGGGTTTCTTCGGAGGCGGAAATGGGAAGAGCCTGTAGATGGCGGCGATCCAGTTCTTCACGGACCAGCTTGAGAATCCGCGCCTGCGCCGTGACGGAAACGTGGCAACCCTCTTGTTTGCCATCGGCGGACCACCAGTCCGACCGCGGTTCGTTGAAGGGCGAAACCGTGGTGAACGGAACGCCCCATTGGTCGGCGGAGCGGCGGGCGATGGTTGCCAGATAGATGGCGAAATTGCGCTCCTGCCCGGGGGCGAGATTATCGTCGGAGGACTTGGGACCGCCTGAGGGATTATCGTTTTTGGTCATCCACCACATCGGAGAGTTGGAAAACAATTCGAATTTGTTAGCACCCCGCTGCTTGGCTTTGACCAACATCGCACGCTGTTTCGCATCGACCGACCAGTCCCAAGCGGTCGATGCAGGGTCCGGGTTTTTGCCATCGAGCCAAAAACCTTCGATCTGCCGGGAGCGGGTGATCGCCTTCGATTCCACCATCTTGCGATTGCCGATCTTGTTCCAACTACTGGCACCGGCGTTGTAGCGGACAATGTTCAATCCCAAGCCCGGAAGGGTTTCCCCGCCCACCGCAACCGGATGCGTCGTGAACAAGGCGTCTGCCAGATCATCACGATCACCATGGACCGCCGCCCACCAAGCGAGGGAAACTCCCCACCCTTCCCATATCCCCTGCTGCTTCGCCGGATCGATTTTCACCCGCAGCGTTTCGCCATCGCCGGGCGTCGCAGCCAGAATGATAAAGAGGACGGCGAACAGCGGTGAGAGGGATCGGAACATGGTTCAAGGTGAGGATAGATTCGCAAGCCGTGCGCGGCGGGACTGCCTGAGGATAAACGTTTACTCGCGGATGATGCCGCTTTTTTCGTGGAGGCGCTGGCAAATTCTGCGAATTCGGCCAATGTAAAAGTTTGGTAAAAATTCTGGGAATCTAAGATTTCAGACGCAAAAATCCGAAGACTTCGGTTCATCCAACTTTACCCCTACACCCACCGCCCCACCCATATGACCACACCTGTCCGCCCTCTCGATTGCGCAAGCTCTCTTGCCCTCATTTCCATCCTGGCCTGTTCAAGCCCTCTGATCAGCCGGGCGGATCAGGTCATCGCCGACGATCTCATCGTGCAATCCTCCATCGCGGCCGGATTCGACGCGGCCAATGGCGAGTCGTTCGGGTTTGATATCCTGAGACTCAAAGAGAACAACCTGCGCATTCACTTCGACGATACCTCCGCTAGCGCTGGCTATCCCTCAAACGACTGGCGGTTAGTGATCAACGACAGCGGGAGCGGCGGCGCGAATTACTTTGCCATCGAAGACAGCACAGCAGGGAAAGTTCCATTCCGGGTCGATGCCGGTGCTCCCGCCGATGCCCTGCGGATCCTCAGTTCCGGCCGTATTGGGATTGGAACTTCGGACCCCGGGCTGAACATGGAGATCAAAAAAAGTGATACCCCGGCCATACGTCTGGCGCAGGACAACACCGGCGGTTTCACGGCCCAGTCTTGGGACATGGGAGGAAATGAGGCGAATTTCTTCATTCGGGACCTCACCGGTGGCAGCAAACTTTGCTTCCGGATCCGCCCTGGCGCGCCGACCAGCTCCATCGACGTCGCTGCGTCAGGCAACGTCGGTATCGGCACCGCCTCGCCATCGGCAAAGCTCCATGTGGCTGGAAATGCCCTGGTGACCGGGACATTGGAAATCGGCAGCAGCCGCACGCTCAAGGAAGACATCAGGGACCTCGGCATGGATGAAGCCAAAGAAGCATTCGCCGCCCTCAAGCCAGTCCATTTCAAATACAAGACGGATTCCGAACAGCAGCTCGGTTTCATCGCCGAAGACGTGCCCGATCTGGTCGCCACGAACAGCCGCAAGAGCCTGGTGCCCATGGATTTCGTCGCAGTGCTTACCAAAGTGGTCCAACAGCACGACAGCCGGGTGCAGGAGTTGGAAAAAAAACTGAGCGCCAGGGACGAAGCGATCGAAGCCCTAACTGCCCGCCTCAATGCTCTCGAACAGCGCACAACAGCCCACGTGTCCAACCCGTCGGTATCTGAGGAAATGCGCCAAGCCCGCCGTGCGGAACGCCGCGATCCAGTGGACCCGGCCATTCCCGCATCTGTGGTCGCATCCCGGCCGCAGCAGGAAACCACGCCCGAAGTCATCAACAATGGCCGCTGAACCCAACCCATTCACCTCCATGAACTCGGTTCCCATCTTGGCCCTAGCAGCGGCCGTCACATCGGCCAGCGCGGCGGAAGTCGTCGTCCACAGCGGCGGGCAACTCATCGTAAAATCTCAAATCACCGCAACCGGCGACGGCATTAGCGTGGAATCCGGCGGAGAACTTCAACTCCAAGGCATTCTCAACTCCCCAGTCCAAGTGGCCAGCGGAGGCAAGCTCAGCATTACCGGCTCCGGCACCGACGTTGCATCCGTGCAGATCAATGGGGGGCTTACCCTCGGTGGCACCCTCGGCATGCGGTTCAACGAATCGAACGGTTCACCCACCTGCGATCACATTTCAGGACTCACATCAGTCAGTATGGGCGGGATCCTCGAACTGCAACCGATGGCCGTCGGGGCAACGCTCACCGCCGGACAATCGATTGACCTGTGGGATTCGGCGCTAACCACCGGGACCGCTCCCCAAATCACCGGAATCACGCTGGCCGACGGGCTTTTTTTCCACAGCGACGGACTGCAAACCCAGGGCTCGCTCAGCGTGAGCATCGCCCCGGAGACCTATCAGCAATGGATGACCACCTACGTCACCGCTGGCGATACCAGTAACGACATCAACCATGACGGCGTCGCGGATTTCATGGAGTTTTCGTTAGGTATCAACCCGCAGGGAGGCGGCAACACCTTGCCCACTTACGAAGTGGAGCATGATAGCTCGGGAACCGCGCTGGCTCTCATCGTCCATCTTCCGGTACCATCCCCACCGAGCGTCGTTTATACGGTCGAAGCCAGCGACAATCTTGAGACGTCCGGGTGGGAAAGCATCGCCCAGCGCACCGGCAATGGAGAATGGTCCGGCTCTGCCACCATCACCTCGGCTGCGGCGGAGAACGGGATTCAAACGTTCCACATCAGGGACGTCGTGGTTCCTGATAGCACGCGGATCAAAAAATTCATCCGCCTTCGCGTGGAATAATCCGGTGTGGCATGGGATGAAAAATATTTCACGAAACTTGAAATCCGGTGTAGGCTTTATTAAATCGGTCCTTTCATTTCATCCATTTCCACGGACCGAGAATTTTCGGAAATGGGTGGAACCGGTTCAAAATGATCCACCGATGAATTCCATGCCGATTCGAATTTCCAAATTTACCAACTCACTCAAGGAGCTCGGAGAAATCCAAGTGACGGAGTTGGATTTCATGGAACTCTTGAACAAGGATATCGGGGATCTCGAAATCTCCCGCTCCCTGAAGAGGTTGGGAAACATCCGCGTGATGGAGTGGGATTTCAGAACGGTCCTGCCTGCGGTCAACAAATTCGCTCACCGGGAGGTTGATCTCGTCGATCTCGTCAGGCGGACCGCCCATTACAAAGTGATGGACTGGGATTTCAGAAGCGCCTTGGCACCCGAACCAGCCGAGTCACCGAAAGACGGTTTGAGCCCGGCAGAAATGCAAGGGCTCATCCTCCGGCTGAAAAATTTCCTTCAATACATCGTCGTCAACCTGATCGATGAGCCGACGCGGGCCCAAATCAAGGTTCAGGAAATCGCCCCCAACGTGCTGCGCTTCCGCCTGGTGCTGGGGAAAAGGGACGCGGCGATGCTGATTGGCAGGGATGGCCAGACGGCATCCGCGATCCGCGGCACCCTGAAAAACGCTGCATTGGCGAAAGGTGCGCACGCGTTACTGCTGATTCACACGCCGGAAGAGGAAGCGGCGCATCTCAACGGCGGGCGCTGATCCTCTATCGAAGATGGATATCAGATTTTTCAACCGCGGGTGGAGCGTTTTTAGATAATCCTATCAACTTGAGGTACTACCCGGGCGGAATCAATTCCGCACTCCAGTTAGACGCTCATCAGCTTGCGCCTCGCGCCCTACTTCTCGGACTCAGACTCGGTGGCTTCCGGGCCCGTCGGGATTGCGGAGAAATCGCCGGGGATCACCTTCGCTGTTTTCGTTTTCTCGTCGAAGTAGATCGTGGTCAAGGTTCCGGATTTCGTCTCCTTGACGGTGTAACGCTGGTTCGCGTCGTCCTCGGCGACCATTTCCATTTTTCCGCCGCTCATCGATACCATCATCGCGGCCGTCGCGCGGGTGGGATTCTTTTGCGCGTCCTCGGCGAATTTCTTGAACTTGCCGCCGAACATGACGCCCACGATGACCAAACCGACGATGATCAGGGCAATAATGCCACCGCATCCGATGGCGACCTTGGCACCCGTCCCGAGACCTTTTTTCGGAGCCGGTGAAGGCTGGGGATACTGGGACGGCGGGGTCATGGGGGCTGGCGGTGTTTCCATAAGAAAGGGATCACTAGCAGGACGGCGGATGGATGACAAGCATCGTCTGAATGCCCATGATCGCCTCAAGAATCGGATTTTAACTCCGGGCGTGGTTTTTGTGTTTCGGGGGGAGTTTTTGCCGCCGCGGGCGGGGTTATTGTCACTTGGGCGGAGTTATTGCGGTCTGGGCGCTGTTTCTACCGTCGCAGGGGAGGATTTTGCGGCTTGGGAGTGGTTATTGCAGTCTGGGCGCGGTTTTTACTGCCGAGGGGAAGGTTTTTGCGGTTTGAGCGCGGTTATTGCAATCCGGGCGGAGGTTTTACAGCCAAAACCAGACGCATGAGTCGAGGCCAACGCCTGAAAACCACGGGCAAATAATCCGTTGAACATGCGGATTAAGATGATTTGTTGTTTATCCCACGAAAGCCGTGGAATTTACCATGAAAACGAAATCCAATCATCAAATTGTCGTGCAGGACGGCAAATCGAGGATCGCCAACTGGACACAGGAATTCGATCACCTTCCGACCGTAGGGGATCGCCTTAGGATTCCTGAGGATGTTGCCAAAACACTGGAAGGGTATCAGTCCGAAGCCGTCGTTTCGCAGGTGGAAATGGACCAGAATACTGGCGATTTCAAGATCATGGCCGATGCCGGGTGCAACGTTGCACCGGGTAAGCGCCCGTTGGTCATCCTGAACGCCAGCCTGCTTCCGGAGAGAATCCACAACGAAGTCGAGAATCACGTGAGACAGCGCTTGGAGCTTCCGATGATCGAGTGGGAGGAAAGCTCCGAAACGACTCCGATCATCCACCCGTTTCCATCCGACAGCCAACTGAGGACACCCCTGAACACGCTACAGGGCGAGCTCCGCGGGATGCTGAACGAAGCCGTGAAGCTGGCTCCCTGCTAGATAAAACCCCGTGCAGGGACGGCTTCACGCGAGGCTGTTCCTGACATGCATCTTCGCCGGCGGAGCGAAATTCAAATCCCCAGTTTCAGCGGCAGTAGCGTGGAGCGTAATAGCCCCGTCCGTATGGAGCCGGTCCGTAATACCCAGGGCCGCCGTAATAGGAATGGTGATATCCGTGGTTGTTTCCGATCGCGTAACCCAGAATCCCAGCTGCAGCCACTCCGGCAATTGCGACCGCCGGATCGACGGCATACCCGACAGGCTGCCGCTGCGGACGGGCCTCCTGTGGCACCGATTCGCCTTTGGAATCCTGATTGTATCCGGAGTTATAATAACCCGACGGTGGGTAAACAGGATAGCAGCCGACGCTGCCTGCAATGCAGACGGCCGATAACATTGCCGCAGTCAATCTTGGGAAATGCGTTTTCATCGGGGTATATCACCGCGAGATCCCGGGACAATTCAACCGGAATTTTCGATTCAAGCTCGGATCCGCTCCACAAAATCCCAGAACTCGAACCGCAAAGCCGCCAAGTTCGCAAAGGAACGCGAAGAAGAAGGGTTGTTCTTTTGGCTGACTCTTCCTCTTCACTTCTCTTCCGTTCAGCATTCGATGTTGGGCGTTCGATGCTCCCTCTTTATCGCCTTTCCGGCCGATTTCGGGAGCACATGGCCGGAATCGGGCGATTAATTTGATTTCGCTTTCCTGAATTTTAGGCATCCTCCCGGCGTTGCGCTGCTGCCACTGCGCTTCAAATGGATCAGGGAAGCCTCTTTTTCCCGATCTCCGTTCCACGCAAGGAATGGGAAGCATCAACGAACCCCCGCCAAGTGGATTTCCAAATCCAATGGAAGAACCCGAAGTCACAGGCCCCCCCCGGATTAAGTCCGCCGCAAAAGCGCAGGCTGAGGAAGAGGCGCGGCTGGTGATCGCCGAGAAAAAAATCTCCGCTGAGGCACGAACGGCCGCGAGGGAAGCGGCGAAGGCGAGGGCAAAAGCCGAGAAGGAATCTTGGGTGGCTGCGGCGAAAGCCAAGGCAGAGGCCAGAGCCGCTGCGGATGCCAAACTCCCGCCAGACGTGCGGGCATGGGCTGCGGCAGAAGCGAAACGCAAAATCGCCGCCGAGGCCGACGCCAAAGAAAACGCTAAAATTGCCGCTGTAGCGAAAGTCAAAGTGGAAGAAGAAGCGCGGGCAAGAGCTGAGGCAGCCAAATTTAATACCACCATCGGGCCCAACGCTGCTGCGGCCTCGAAATCAAATGTAAGGAAAGAGGCGAAAGTCCGGACCGGAAAAGAAGCCAAAGCAGGCGTCGAAACCAAGGCCAGGCGGAAAGCAAGGCTCAGAGCCGCCGTCAAAGCCGCAAAAACTGCTAGGAAAAAGTCCGCGAAAAAACCAAAGCCTGCGAAAATTTCAGCCAATTGCGTTTGGTTTTATACTTGTGAAGGAGAGCGTCTCGGCCCGGTGACTTTTGAGGAATTGAGGACTATGACGACCGATTCATCATTGGATCCCAGATTGGATATGGTTTGGAAGCAACCCATGGACGCATGGAAACCCGCCGGACAGATCGACGGATTGTTTGAACGGCCGAGCGTGCCGACCGAGGCCAAAGGAAATGCAGCGGCGCGGGCAGAAAAAAAACGCCCTACCTCGCATCAACAGACCTATCGCACCTTGATGGGCAAGAATGCGAATTGGCCGGGTGCGCGCCGCCGGAGTTTCCTGCTGGTAACCCCGATGATCCTTTTCGCTTGGCAATTCGCTCTTGCTGCGGCCAGCCCGTTTCTCATCAAGCAATTCGGACAAATCCTCATGACGGGCATTCTGCCGCTCGCATCCCTCGTCCCCCTTGTGGCCGTGATCTATTTCGGGCTCAGACGGCTGGCGAATGTCGGCATGAGCCGGTGGTGGTATCTGGCGGTTTTCGCACCGATTCTGAATCTGTGGGTGGGCTATCGATGCTTCGCTTGCCCACCAGGATACGCCTATCACAAAAAGATGGATGGCCCGGGATTCGCCCTCGCGCTGCTATATTTCTTCATCCTGCTGACGGGCACCCTGCTCCTGACCGACTCCCTCGCCCGGCTTTCCGGCAGCCACAACGGAGAAGCGCTCCGAATGCACTTTCGCGATGCGATCGACACCGCGAGTTCGCCGAAAACCCGGGCCACCGCCAAAGCGACAGGCTTGCTATCAGATTTCTAATCCATGGAGTGCGGGGGGAAGCGATAGCGCCACACCGCCTTGGTTCGTCCTCCGACTCCGTAACCATCCCGACGATCCAAAGCGGTGTCGGCGCTGCGCTCTGCCGCCGCAGTCCATAAATTGGCGATTACGCATCTCCCGCTTATTTCAGAAATCGACATCCGGCCTTCAAGAATCCATGACCCGGCATCTCCTTTCCCGATGTCCGATCTCGCCCTACCCATCCGCGCCGCTACGGAAACGGCCGCCGCCCATTCCGTCACGCCCGACCGTTGTGATATTCTTCAAAACGGCAGCACGCTGGTGCTTCGTCTCTCCGAAACGCTCGTCGCCCGGGTGGTGCAGGATCTCGGTGGCCCGCGTCAGGGAAGCGCATGGTTTGAGCGGGAAAACGCCGTCGCCCAACACCTCGCACGCCACGGCGCACCCGTCATTCCCCTGCATCCGGACATCCCGCCCGGCCCGCACGAACACCTCGGCTACACGCTCAACTTCTGGCAATACGTCACCGCCGTCGATACGGAAGCCGATCCGGAGGCAATCGGCACGACGCTCCATCATTGCCACTCCCTGCTGCGATCCTTCACGCCACCACTGCCCGAACTCGCCATCCTCACCGAGAGCCTCGCTTTATTAGAAACTCTTGAGCAGCGCGTGCTTTTCCCGGCCGCCACGCTCCGGTTGCTGAATGACCGGCTCGTTTCATCGATCGAAGCACTGCGGAAATTTCCCTATCAGCCACTTCACGGCGATGCCCATCCCGGCAATCTGATGAACACCACGCTCGGTCTGTTATGGACAGATTGGGAGGACACCTTCCTCGGCCCGGTCGAATGGGACCTCGCTTCGATCATTTGGAACTCACGCATCCTCGACAAGGATCACGAAACCGCCGACAGCATCCTCGGCGCCTATCGACAAGCTGGCGGCAATGTCGATCCCCTCGCCCTCCACCACAGCCTGATCGCCCGCGCCGCAGTGATGAGCGCCTGGTATCCCATCCTCTATCCGGACCCATCTCCGGTGCGCCAGATGAAACTCCGGTTCCGGTTGGATTGGCTGGCATCGCTGGAAGGATCGCCGGATCTGCGGATCTAGTCGATCAGCGCAGTGGGACGTGCGCAAACGACGCTTGGCTGGGTTGAGTCTGCGGTTTCCGCCGATCTCGCAGGCAGCGTGCATGCAGAACGCATGAGATGATGGGGCAAATGGACCTTTCATGCATTTTGATGATCTCCCGGGGCGTCTTGTTTCTTCCACCCGATCCCGATTAGATCCATGGTGGGAAAGGATTACACGGGCCAAACGCCCTAATTGGGAGATGCGGCACAGCATCTGCGAATGTCAATGCTGACGCAAAATCAAGCAATCCGGAATTCACCCGTTCTGCGTTTGATCCGTCCCAAGTTGAAATTGATGAAGCTCACCCGGTTTCCATCGAATGAAGGAATCGCAATATCATGATTACACACACCCGAATAGTGACAGGTTCAACTCCTGCACAGCAGTCGCAACCCCTGAAAATGAAGGGAGCGGGACTGACGACAATATTGGGGATTGTCGCAGGGATGGCCGTATTTCCGCAGGGACACTTGCTGGCGGCAGGTCCGGCACCGGTTTATCTGGGGGCTGCCTCCAATTTCACCATCCTCGCGGGAGCGGCGATCACGACGACGGGCGGCGGCATCATCAATGGAGATGTCGGAGCCAGCCCGATTTCCGGGTCCGCCATCCACCTGACCGATGCGCAGGTGAACGGAACCATCTATGCGGTGGACGCCGCCGGCCCAGCCGGTTCCGTGATTTCACCCACGCTGCTCGGCGAGGCCATGGGCGACCTAACCACCGCATTCAATGATGCCGCCGGTCGCACACCGATTCCATCCGGACCGTTCCTGAATCCAGGTGCGGGAAATCTCGGCGGGTTGGATCTGGCCGCAGGTCTCTACAAATTCACGGGTACGGCTTTGATCACCGGGTCGGACCTGACACTCACCGGCGGACCGGACGACGTTTGGATTTTCCAAATCGCGGCGGATCTTCAGGTAGGGAGCACCATCCACGTCATCCTGGCAGGCGGGGCGCGGGCTGCTAACATTTTCTGGCAGGTTGGCACCTCGGCAACGATCGGAACGTTCGCCGTTTTCAAAGGCACCATTCTCGCGGATCAAGCCATCACCATGAATACCAGCAGCGCGATGGACGGCAAAGCACTGGCATCCATTGCCGGAGTCACCTTCAACGGCGATGTCGGCGGCAATCAGATCACAGCCGAGCTTCCCGTCATTACCTCGATTGAGAAAAGCACTTCCGCTGGGGTGACCTTGGTAATCCGCACCACGCCGTTCATGCTGCTGACGGTCCAAACCAGCACCACCATGACAGAGGGCAGTTGGAAAACGATTGCTTCCGACACCCCAGTCTCCAGCCCGTGGACGTATGTACACAACGCCACATTGGCCACCGGCCCAAAGCGTTTCTATCGAGCTTTCCTAACTCCATGATGCGACATACCAGGCAGCCGGCGGAATGTTCATTTCCTGCCGCGCTTGGTGGCGTGCTTTTTCGGAGCTCGGTCGGCAGAATTGGCGGGATTGGCCGCTGATTTTTTCGCCTCCATTTCGCGGGTGCGTTTCCGCCAATCGCGCTTCGCCGGATTTTCACCGGGCAAGGGAGCAGGAACGGGGGCATTGTAATCGAAGCCACGCAAACGCTTGCGATCGAGGCGTTGGGCGATGAAGAGTTCGAGGATTTGGAGCAGGTTGAGATCCTGTTTGGGGACGAAGCTGATCGCCTCCCCCTCCGCCTCCGCCCGGCCGGTGCGACCGATGCGAGGCACGTAATCCTCGGGATTGACCGGAAAATCGTAGTTCACGACGTGAGTGACGCCGTCGATATCGATGCCCCGCGCGACGATATCGGTGGCCACGAGGACCTGGACTTTTCCGTCTTTGAAATCCTGAAGCGCCTGGTTCCGTTGGTCCTGCGAGCGACTGGAGTGAAGCTTGGCGACCTTGATCTGGGCGAGTTTCAGGAAATTCGTCAGGCGATCCGCGCCGTCCTTCATGCGAACGAAGACGAGGACGCGCTGGAGTTTCGGCGAGTGGAGAAGCTCGAGCAGGAGGGCATTTTTCAAATGCGCGGGCACTTCGTAAACGCATTGGTTCACGGTGTCCGCAGGGTTCGAGCGTTTTCCGATCTGCACCATCTTCGGCTGATATTGGAATCGCCGCGCGAGGGACTCGACTTCTTTGGAAAGCGTGGCGGAGAACATGAGCGTTTGCCGACGTTTGGGCAGGCTGCTGACAATGTTTTCGATGTCGTGCAGGAAGCCCATGTGAAGCATGCGGTCCGCTTCATCGAGAATGAGCATTTCGAGTTGGGAAAAATCCACTTTCTGGCGTCCGAGGAGATCGATCAAACGTCCCGGTGTGGCGACGATGCAATGGACGCCTTTGCGCAGAGACTTGATCTGGGCTTCCTCATCCACGCCGCCGTAAATGGCGGCCACCCGGATGGGCATGTATTGGCCATAGTTCCGGATGTTTTCCATGATCTGCACGGCGAGTTCCCGGGTGGGCGCGAGGATCAGCGTCTTGGCACCGCGCGGCGGGCCCTGGCGGTTCGCTTGGGCAAGGCGGTGAAGCATCGGCAACACAAAAGCGGCGGTCTTGCCAGTGCCGGTCTGGGCGATGGCGATGAGGTCATTTCCCTGCATCACCTTGGGAATCGCAGCCGCCTGAACCGGAGTCGGGCGGGTATAACCTACTTTTTGAATGGCACGGAGGATCTCTGCCTCAAGTCCGAAGTTGCTGAACGGCATGCACGGATCATAAGCGACCCAGGCGGGTGATGGCACGGATTTAAATTCTGTAATGAGCCTGCCCGCCGAACGGGCATCGCAGGCAACGCGGCCTTATTTTCGAGGCTGCCTGAAAATGGGGAGGGACGACGGACAGAATGTCCGCGGCACATACCGCTCAGAATGAACGCGCTGCTCTCCGTCTTTTTCAGGCAGCCTCTTGCATGAAACTATCTGGCCCGCTTCATTTGCTGTAAGTCAACGTGATCTGGCCCGTCCTGACGCCGTTTGAAGCATTATGGACGATAATGTTGTTTGCGCTGTTAACCCTTACATCCACTTCATGGGAAAAATCCAAGTAGAGGATGTGGGTGCCTGCCTTACTCGAGTATCCTTGGGTGATGGCAGCCTTGTCGGTCGATTCGATACCGACCCACTCGATGAATGTATTGGGAACACGCAACAAAGTCGCCTGAGCCACGCCGCGGAAATTCACCGTCAGTTGCGTTCCAAGCAGCGCCACCGCCTTATTGCCAGGCAGAGCGATCACCTGGCTATTCGCACCGGGTGCGAGATTATACTTAAACACCTGATTCACAAGAGTTCCTGTCGCAGCCGAAGCCGAGCCAAAACTTGAAAGCATCGATGCACACACGATTGCGGATTTGAAGTTGATTTTCATAGCGCTGATAGCGGTACCGGAACACCCTCCCCGCCCACAAGCGAAATCGCCCGTGACAGGCAGAGCGTTCTGAGAGCATGCAAAGTTAGGGAGCAACCGATCTGTTGAGGTGTTTCGAGACCAATCCGGACAGGGTTATCGCATCGTGGTTTTTCAACCGTGAATTGGCGGAAAATCTCACCTCGTTCCACAACATCCGCGCCCCTTCATGTTCATTCGCGGTTAGCTTTCCCTACGTAAAGTCGCCCAGGCACTCCGGATCTTAGGGGTTGCGGCCGTGATAGATGCCTGACATAGATTGCGACACATCCAAGAATCATGAATCCCTATACCAGTCCCTACACCACCCTCTTGGTCGCAGATTCCCCGGAAGAGGCGCGCGCTGAGTTCATCCGTAAAACCTACGCTCACCTCGCAGGTGCGATCGCCCTGTTTGTGGTCCTCGAGGCAGTCTTCATCAAAATGGGCTTGGGAGAAACCGCGTTGGCATTGCTTGGCGCGAGCCGCTACTCTTGGCTGATGGTCATGGGGGCATTCGTCGTAGTCTCGTGGGTGGCGGAAAACTGGGCGACCAACGGCTCCTCACAAGGCATGCAATACGCAGGACTGGCTCTCTACACAGTGGCGGAAGCAGTCATTTTCCTGCCGATGATCATCATGGCCATCGGCATCACCGGAGATTTCTCACTCCTCCTCCAAGCCGGCCTGATCACAGGGGCTCTGGTCCTCGGCATCTCGGCTGTAGCCCTGACGACGAAAAAGGATTTCAGCTTCATGGGCGGATTTCTCAAAATCGGTGGGTTTGTCGCGCTCGGTCTGATCGTCGCCTCATTCTTCCTTCCTGTCTCTCTCGGCCTGTGGTTTTCCGGAGCCATGGTCGTTTTCGCTTCGGGAGCGATCCTTTATAACACGAGTAACCTGATCCATCGCTATCAGCC
>JBDSZP010000074.1:0-21232 GCA_039925065.1 Luteolibacter sp. | reverse complement strand
TCCGACTCTTGGCATGGGACGGGCAAACTAGGGATCAGCTCCCTCTTGGCAAGGCAAAAATGGCTAATTTTCCAGACTGATCCAGAGACACGAAATTTTCGCTCGTTGCGCAGCCCGTATTATAAATGCATGCACCTTCGAGGTTGCCCCGGAACAGTCCGGCACACCCATCTCAAATCTTCCCCACCCGCTCTCGCCCGCTCTCGCCCGCTCTATCTCGTAGTCACGTCCTTCAGAGTCACCACCACTCCGCCTGGGACCGGCATTCTTGAATTGTTCCAAATGATCAGCGCCCAGCCCGCCAGGGCCAGAACGGCCAAAGCGACGAGTCCGCTCGCAAATGACGAGAATCCTTGCTGGTTCTTCATCACCACAATCCGGACAGGCGGCGCTTGGCGGATATTATGCATCGGAGCGTTCCGATTCACGCCTGCCGGACGATTTGGCGGAACTGGACGAGGAGCTCTCGTCGGCTTGGCTAAAAACGCTTTCCGTTCAGGGACGGGCGTAAAACGAACAGACTCTTTAAGGTGAATCTGAGCTTCGTGGAGAGTGGTCATCGATGAAACATTGCGCAGCCACATCAACCAACCGCCAAGACCATTGCAGGCATGGTCCGGAATGGCGGATCCGCCCCAGGTCATCACGTCTTCGATCAGACTGACCACGCTCTCGAGGCCATGTCCCGCACTGTTCGGGCCTCCCCATTTCATCGGAGCAACCCAAAAGATAATGTCGCGACCGCTGGCCGGACCACCGACGCCGATCATATGCAGATTGGTTTCAATCCAGACCCCGTGTTTTCCGAGTGCCACCGAAAGCAATTCGCTCACTTCCAGCATCTTACCCACAAGGCCCACGAAATCACCGGGATCGATTTTCCCGCGCTCGGCGAACGCCTGCACCGAGGTCCCGTCGATCCATTCGGCAACCATATAAGGCATACCATCGGCATCGAGTCCGCCGTCGAGAACGGAACGCAGGTTGGGATGACGAACCTGCTTGAGAATCGTGATCGCCGCATTGAAAGCAGCTTGAGCTTCTCGGGACAAGCCACCGCCTGTAGCGCCAAAAGGAAAAAACTTGCGAAAGGCGACCAGTTCACCGCGTGCGATGTCGAACGCGCGGAAGACCGCGCCTGAATCATCCTTTGAGATGAGGTGGTCGAGTTGATAATTTGAGCAGTCGGACGATACGGATTGAAAATTCATGTATACTCGGGGAAGGAGTTAGGAGTCCCCGCTCGGTGGCATTACTCTTGGAATTTCGTCAATTGAAAAAATCAGGTCATCCGAACGAGGGTTAGTTTCCGTGGAATCCTGGGTCGTCTGCAAAAAAATCAGCCGCCTGCACTCCGGGCTCGCTACTTCCCGCCGTTCCCGCTTTCAATCCGCCCGCCGATGGCCTCCTCGTTTTCATTCGATTCCCTGAACAAAGCCCAGCGCGAAGCGGTGGGCTCCCTCGACGGCCCCGTCATGCTCCTCGCCGGAGCCGGAACGGGCAAAACCCGCACGGTCACCTGCCGGATCGCGCACATGCTGGAGAAGAAGATCGATCCTGCGGAAATCCTCGCCGTCACGTTCACCAACAAGGCGGCGAGCGAAATGCGCGAGCGGATCGGCGGCATGGTTTCCAAAAAAGCGGCGGAAGCGATGACCGTCTGCACCTTCCACTCGCTCTGCGTCCGCATCCTGCGCGGCGGCATCGACCGCATCGGCTATAAGAAAAATTTCTCCATCTGCTCGAACTCCGATCAGGTCGGCCTGATGAAACAACTCCTGGTTCGGATGGGCGGCACCGATGAAAAGGTGAAACCGGACGCCGTTCTCTCCGAAATCTCAAAAGCGAAAAACAAGGGAATCGACCTCGCGGACATGCAGGACGATTACTTCGCCTCGCTCGCAGTGGCCTATAACAACGAACTCCGCGCACGGAATGCCGTGGATTTCGATGACCTCCTGCTCCTGGCCGAGAAAATTCTCCGCGAACACGCCGACGTCCGCGACATGTTCCGCCAGCGCTACACCCGTGTGACGGTGGACGAATTCCAGGACACGAACGCACTCCAGATGCAGCTCCTCCAACAGCTCGTCGGCGGACCGAACTATCACGTCTGCGTCGTCGGCGATGACGACCAGTCGATCTACGGCTGGCGCGGCGCGGAAGTGGCGAACATCCTTCAGTTCGAGAAATTCTTCCCCAACCCGAAAATCATCCGGCTGGAGGAAAACTACCGCTCCACCCACGCCGTCCTCCACACCGCCAACAGTCTGATCAAACACAACGTCGGCCGCCGCGAAAAGATTCTCCGCTCCACCCGCCCCGGCGGCGACCCGGTGCGCATCGTGGCAATGCCCGGAGATGATCAGGAAGCCGAATTCATCGCCGAGGAAATCATGGCGGAGAAAAGCGCGATTGGCCGCGAGTGGGAGGATTTCGCCATCCTCTTCCGGACTAACGGCCAGAGCCGTAAACTCGAACTCGCGATGCGCGAACGGAAAATCCCCTACCGGATGGTCGGAGCGCAAAGTTTCTACGACCGCCGCGAAGTCCGTGACGTGCTGGCCTACACCCAGCTCCTCGCGTCGCCCGATGCGGATGTTCCCCTGCTCCGGATCCTCAATGCGCCCAACCGGGGCATCGGCCAGGCAACCGCCGTACTCGCCACCGAGTGGAGCCGCACTCACAACCAATCGGTCTGGCAAGCACTCTGCGATCCCTTTTTCACAGCCGAACTCGGAGCCAAATCCGCCAACTCGATCCAGGAATTCGTGGCCCTCATCGCCGGTGCGAAAAACCGGATCGAGATCGCCAAGGAAAACGCTGCGGACGTGCTTCAGGGCCTGATCAAGGAAATCGAATATCTCCCTTGGATTGAGCGCGGTTGCAAAACCGACCACGAGCGCCAGCAGCGCGGTGAAGGAATTCACAGCGTCATCGACAGCCTGCGCAAGGCGGTTGAAAAAGGCAAAAGCATCCAAAAATTCCTCGATGCCAGCGCCCTCGCCTCCGAGCGCGAGGACGACGATCTTGAGAAAAAACAGGGGGCCACACTCATCACCCTGCACGCCTCGAAAGGCCTCGAATTCCCCATCGTTTTCCTCGTCGGGCTTGAAGAGGGTTTCCTCCCCCACACCCGCAGCATCGCGGAAGGAACGAAGGACGAAGAGCGGCGGTTGTTATACGTCGGCATCACCCGCGCGCAGGACCAGCTCACGATGACCTACTGCTCCACCCGCGTCAAATACGGGCAGGAAACCGGCTGCCAGCCCAGCAGTTTCATTGGGGAACTGGACGATGAGCACCTCCTGCACACGACCTACGACGACATCCTCGGCGCGGCTCCCAGCACGGATGAGTTGGACAATTTCTTCGGCAATCTCAAAGGCATGCTGGATTGAATTTGGGGCTTCCCCTATCCGGGAGAAATCGTTAGGAAGGGCCCGATGAAAACATCAATGACCCTGATCGTGGCGGCGGGCTTCGCGCTCTGCCTTAATAGCTGCCAAACCCAGCAGCAAATCGTCAAAAACCAAACCGCCGCCCACGAGTGGATCAAGATGCAGAACACCAGCGCTCGCATCCAGGTTTCCGGCACATGGTTTTCCCAGGATTGGGGCCGCGCCACATTGAAGCAAGTCGGCCGCGAGGTCACCGGCACGATCGATACCTATGAAGTCAAGGGCGTGGTCAGCGGTGCGAAGGCGTATCTGACCGCATGGGATTCAGGAAAATGCTACTACACGATCGTCCTGACCGAATCGGGCAACAACGTGCTCGAAGGCTCCTACTCTGACGGCCCGACGTATGATACGAATTCGGCAAAGCAACGCACCATCGAGTTGCGACGCTCCTATTGAGAGACATGACACTTTGGGGCCGGGGGCTGGGGACCAGGGGCAAGAAAAGAGGCTTCTTCGCCAGCCCCAACCCCTGAACCCAAGCCCCTTGGCATGACGGGAGGGGCAATTTTTTTCCAACACGATTATTTCTCGATAATTCGATAGATCGGGCCGGTGTGATCGACGATATAGATGCTACCGTCGTTGCCTTCACCGAAGGAGGAAATCAGATTGATCCGCCCGCCTTCCGGTTGGAGTTCGTCGGTGTGATCCTTGAATGAAGTGACCTTTTCCCCCGTTAGCTCGAACGACCAAATGCGCGGGTTCTGATAGTCGCCAAAAATGTAGCGACCCTCGAGTTCCTGGATCGGACCACGATAGACGTAACCGCCGGTCACGGACAACCCCTCGTTTTTGGCCATGCCGTGCGTGTAAACATAGACAGGTTCGATGGCTCCGGCAGGACTCTCGCCCGCGATTTTTCCATTCGGATTCGACACAGCTCCCTCCCGCAAGCGCCAGCCGAAGTTCTTGCCACTGGCCTGGCCCTTCGCCACGTGATCGACTTCCTCCCATTTGTTTTGTCCAACATCGCCGATCCAAAGATCGCCCGTCTTGCGGTCAAACGAGCAGCGCCATGGGTTGCGGAGTCCGTAGCACCAGACTTCCTGCTTCGCGTCCGTTTTTCCGGCGAAGGGATTATCCTTGGGGATTTCGTAACCGGTCTTGTTTGAAACATCGATGCGCATCAGCTTGCCGAGGTGCATGTTGATGTTCTGCGCGTTGTTATGCGGATCATCGCCCGCTCCGCCGTCGCCCGCAGAAATGTAGAGCATGCCGTCCGGGCCGAAACAGACCCAACCGCCGTTGTGGTTTTCGTAAGGCTGATCGTAGGTCAAAAGGACGTCGGCGGTGGCTGGATCGGTTTCCGTCAGATTCTTGGTGTTCGCCGTAAAGCGGACGATGCGGGTCTTCATCTTGTGATCGGTGAAGTTCACGTAAAAGCGGCCGCTCGTCTTAAAATCCGGCGCGAATGCCATTCCCAGTAAGCCCATCTCGTTGCCCTTACGGTTGACGTCCGAAACGATGTCGAGGAACGGCTTGTCCGAACGCGCTCCGGTTTTGGCATCGACGATCCAAATTTTCCCGACCTGCTCGATCACCCAAAGTTTGTCGCTAATCCCCGTCGGCTGACCGACCCAGAGCGGGCGCTCGAACTTGTCGGCCACTTTTTCAACCCCGAGTCGGGCTTGAACGGTCGCCACCGAGAGAACGGCAGCACAGGAGAAGATCGCTGTTTTTAACATGATGGGTTAGGGGGTGGAAGGTCCTGAGACTGAGCGGGCAAGCATTTTACGCAAGAGCAGGCTTCATGGCTTTCAACAAAAAAGCCTGCCATCGGGGATGGCAGGCTTTTATGGAATTAGAGTTCAGGTAGAGGATCAGCAACCGCAGCCACCGCCACCACCACCGCCGCAGCATCCGCCGCCGCCAGCTTGGGCGAGGTCATCGGAGGTTGGCACGCGGCCAAGCTCGATGGTGGCACCGACATATTTGCCGATTTCCTTTTGAAGGTTTTCCAAATCGCGCTGGGCGGACAGGAAATCGCGGGCCACTGCGTTGTCGAAAAGCGCCTCGCGGGCAGCCTCGAATTCGCGGATTTCGGTGGCACCGAGCTCCACACCAGCGTGTTGCTTGTGGTGAAGTTCTTCGCCTTTTTCATGCACGCTCTGGTATTGCAAGCGGGCTGCGTCGTCGCTCAGGAAGCGCTCGACGTTGGCTTGAAGCTTGAGAAATGAAGGATCGCTGACGATTTGGGCGCAGAGTTCCTTGGTTTTTTCGATCACGGGAGAGTCTTCGGCTACGATTGACATGCCCGCTGCATAGCCTTGCAAAGCCGGACTGGCAACGGACTTTTATGGGAAAATTCCCGGTCTATTTTCCCAGCACCTCCCGAACAAAAGCGTGACAGGGCAGGCCCACCGGAGTTTTGTAAGAGCAGCAAAAATGGCGCTCGAACCCCTCAAAGACGGCATCCGATCCAATGTGCGGATCGATTTCTACGGAAACGTCCACAAGCGGTTTCGCGGGACAGGCGCGAACGAACGCTACGCAACCGAGGTCGCCGTCCTGAAAGTCCTCGCCGAGCGCGGTTGCCCCTACGTGCCGAAGCTTTTGGAGGAGCACCCGGAGGAAAACTATTTCGTCTCCACCAACTGCGGCAGACTTGCCGACCAGATTTCCAAGGAAAAGGCCGACAAGCTTTTTGCCAAACTGGAGCGCGAATACGGCGTCCGCCATCTCGATGCGGAGCCGCGGAACATCACCTACTCGGACAAACTCGGCTGCTTTTGCATTATCGATTTCGAACTCGCGGAAATTCTTCCGGCCCCGCCCAACCTGATCCTGCCCGAGATCTGAAAATTCACCAACCAAACCCAAACCCATCAGTGTCCGCAGCCGCGATCCTTCACTGGGCAGCCCTCACCCACAGCGGCTCCCGCAAGCCCCGCAATGACGACTCGCTCGTCGCCTTCGCATCCGGCCCGAACGGCGCGGAGACTCTCCCGGAACAAGGCTCACTGTCCGTTTCTGATCACGATCTGGTCTTCGCCATTTCCGACGGCATGGGCGGAGGAAACGCAGGCGACATCGCCTCCTCGACCATCCTCGAGCAGATGGCCAAAATCATCCCGGAAACATTCAAGGCCGCCGCCGCCGGTTTTTTCCCCGACTCCCTCAGCCACCTCGCCGACGCGCTGCGCTCAATTCATGAACACATCAACGACGCCGCTCAGGATTGTAAGGAAAAGTCCGGCATGGCGGCCACCCTTGCACTCGCTTGGTTCACACCGGACAACCTGTACCTCGCGAATGTCGGCGATTCCCGCATTTATCTCTCGCGTGACGGCATTTTAAAGCAACTCACCCGCGATCATACGTCCGCCTGGAGCCAGTGGAAACGCGGCGAAATCAACGAAATCCAATACCGCACCCACCCCCGTCGGGCCGCCTTATACGAAATTGTCGGCGGTGGTCACTCCAGCGTTACTCCCCACTTCGCCGCAGTGCCCTACTACCCCGGCGACCGCTTCCTGATTTGCTCGGACGGACTGATCGATGGCCTCTGGGAAAGGCACATTTGCGATGCCCTCGCCGCCTGTCCGGAAAATCCAAATACCACGGCCATAACTCTTTTAAAACGCGCTATCGACAACTCCGGAATCGACGATACAAGCCTCATCGTCATTGCGGTTGGTGCCTCCTTGGAGAACGCCTCCCACGATTGACGAAAATATCGACCAAGCTGGCACGCTTGATGCTTTCTTCAAGCGAGTTAGCCTCTCTGGCAGGTGCGGGCGTACCTTCACCCTTCAGGGATTCTCATCAAAATCACCGCTAAATTACCGAAAACAACCAATACTATGGCCAAATACAAATTGGAATACATCTGGCTCGACGGCTACACACCCGTGCCAAATCTCCGCAGCAAAACCCAAATCAAAGAATTTGCCAGTTTTCCAACACTCGATCAGCTCCCATTGTGGGGATTTGACGGAAGCTCGACCCAACAAGCCGAAGGCCGCAGCTCCGACTGCATGCTCAAGCCAGTCGCAGTTTTCCCGGACAGCACCCGTAAGAATGGCGCATTGGTGATGTGCGAAGTCATGATGCCGGACGGCACCACCCCTCACCCATCCAACGGCCGTGCCACCATCCTCGACGATTCCGGCGCATGGTTCGGTTTCGAACAAGAATACTTCCTCTATCAGGACGGCCGCCCGCTCGGTTTCCCTGCCGATGGCTTCCCTGCCCCACAAGGCCCTTACTACACCGGCGTCGGCTACAAGAACGTCGGCGACATCGCTCGTCAAATCGTTGAAGAGCACCTCGACCTTTGCCTCGACGCAGGCATCAACCACGAAGGCATCAACGCCGAAGTGGCCAAGGGCCAATGGGAATTCCAAATCTTCGGCAAAGGCTCCAAGCGTTGCGCCGATGAAATGTGGGTCGCCCGCTACATCCTCAACCGCCTTTGCGAAAAATACGGCATCGACGTGGAATACCACTGCAAGCCAATCAAGGGCGACTGGAACGGCTCCGGCATGCACGCCAACTTCTCCACCACCTACATGCGCGAAAAAGGCGGCAAGGCCTACTTCGAAGCACTCATGGCTGCATTCAGCGAACATTGCGAAGAGCACATCGCCGTTTACGGACCTGACAACCACCTCCGCCTCACCGGCCTTCACGAGACCCAGTCGATCGACAAGTTCTCCTACGGCATTGCTGACCGTGGCGCTTCCGTCCGCGTTCCGCACAGCTTCATCGCCAACGACTACAAGGGCTACCTCGAAGACCGTCGTCCGAATTCCCAAGGCGATCCATACCAAATCGCTTCCCGGATTCTCAAGACCATCTCCCTCGTCCCAACTCCTTGAGTTAGCGCGTTGAGATCGTTCTGAACGATTCCATTTCAAATCGCCGTCTCCTGTCACCAGGAGGCGGCTTTTTGTTTACCAACTGCTGATCGGTGCCTAACTTCTGAGCAGACGGAATCAACCGTCGCCATGCTGATGAATCCGCCACTTCGCCCCTGCACTCTGCTTCTTCTCGCCGCATGCCTGTTGGGCGGCACCGCCTGTGATCGCGAAGCCTATTCCCCGGAAAAAGCGGCAATCGCCCAAGGCGAGGATCTGATCATCAAGGACGTCAAAACCTTCCGCAACGGTACCCGCCAACTCTATAACAACCGGAAATTTGATCAACTCGAAGCCCGAGCCAATGAAGTCCGCTCCACCAAGGCTCTCTTCGGCAATGGCTGTTGGAAGATCTCCGATTTCTACGACTCGCTCGCCTGCCGGGAAGAAGAGCCGGAAAACATGTGGAAGCTTCACGAGCAGCTCCATCAGGAGTGGGAAAACAAATTCCCGGATTCCATCACCGCCCGCGTCGCTCACGCCTCATTCCTGGTGGAATACGCCTGGCATGCCCGTGGCACCGGATATGCCAATGAGGTGACCGAAGACGGCTGGCGGCTGTTTGCGGAGCGACTCGCCAGCGCAAGGACGATCCTCGATCAGTCCAAACAACTCACACCCAAGGATCCCGTATTGTGGCAGGTCGAAATGACAATCGCGCTCGGCCAGTCGTGGAAAACGGAGGAATTTTCCAAGGTGTTTGAAGAAGCCAAAGCCTTCGAGCCTCAGTTTTTCGTCCACGATTTCTATCAGGCAAAGTTCCTCATGCCCCGCTGGTATGGCAAACCCGGCGATTGGGAAGCCGCAGCCGAAAAGGAAATCGACCGCCCCGGAGGACTTGGAGTGGAAGGATACGCCCGCGTCATCAGTGACCAACGCGGTTACTACGATGACATCTTCCGCGAAACCAAAGCCTCATGGAGAAAAACCCAGCAAGGATTCGAAGTGATGCATCAAAAATATCCGGATTCCGCCGAAATCCTCAACGCCTACTGCCGCCTCGCCTGCATCGCCGAAGACCGCCCTCTCGCCAAAAAGCTGTTCGCCGAAATCGGCAAAAAGGTCATCATCTATTGCTGGGGCGAGAGGAAACGCTTCAACCAATTGAAAGCATGGGCTAACGAATGATCCCGTCTATTTCGACATGGTCACATTGCTGCCCCTTCTTCAACCGTAGCCCGGACATTCCTGTCTGGGCATCTTGCTGGGCTGTGAAAGAACGGAAAGAATGCCACAGCTACCTCGTTGCGCCCATCAGACGGATGAGCGTTCAATACTTACCTCGGGAGCGGCCGAAAGGCAGGTAAGGTCCTTTCCGCCATTCTCCAGTCCTAACGGGACGACTCATACCAGCCCGCCACAAAGTGCCGGGTGAACGGTGGGAATTGTTCCGCGTCCTGAAAGGAACGCTTCATGCGGGGTGGGCTTGATCGGTGCGACAGATGCATGGTGTCCCCTTCGGGATACATCAACGCCACACAAATGACGAGACGTCATTCCCCTACGGTGTCCGGTCATTCAGAAACCGATATTTGCCGTCTACCAACCGACAGAAGCCACTCACCGCAGGCTCCCACCGCAGCCCCAATCGTATAGGCCACCAGATTCCCCCACGAAAAGGTGTAACCTAACACCAGATGACCGAACGTGGTGTTGCGGAAATTTTCCAGCCATGGCGCATGATGGAATTTTGCGAACTCGACAGCAAACGAAGTCACCAGCGCAAGCAGCATAATTTTCACCGTCGGACTCTTCGGAAAAACAATCGCCCAGCCCAGAAAAACCATCAGTGTCCACAAGACATCCCCCGGATATTTGCCAAAAGCCGTTGGAAAAAGCCCCGGAATACGCCGTGAAACCAAACCAAGCGCCATCACGCCCAACATCGCGAAGACATACCACAGGCGCTTCCTGATCCGCTCCCTGACTAACCAATCCATGTTCATCGCGGCGATTTCATACAACGAAATCCGACGTGGCGGCTCGCAATTTTCTCAGACAACGGGGTAAAGCCGTGCTTCGAGTTGATCCAAAAATCGCTTCTCAGAATACGTCAGTCCGTCGGCACCGAGCACCCTGGACAACCAAGTCAGCGCTGCTGCCTCTTCGCCATCGCGCTTGATGATGTCCGCCTTGGCCATCAGGAATTCCTCGGTTTTGATTTCACAGGCAACCACATCACGGGCCGTGGAGAAGGCTTTGAAGATATGCTTTTCCCGCGAATTGGTGGATTCCCAGCCCAGCGAATCCAAGGCGGAGGTCAGAACGTCGTCCTCGGCCAGAGACAGATGGTTGTCCAGATAGAGTGAAAGGAACAATAGCTCGATCAATGCTTCGCGTGAGTTCTGGGTCATCGTGCAATCCACACTAGCGGGCGACCGGAGATTGACAATCCGATTCTACGCACCGCCCATCCCCCGTCATCCCCCGTCATCCCCCGTCATCCGTCGTCATCCGTCGTCATCCGTCGTCATCCGTCGTTAATGAATTTTTCTGAGTATCGGTCGCCAGCTTTGTGGGAGAAGAAGTTTCAACCACGGATGACGGGGATTTGAAGGATAAAAAAGAACCGCAGGTTCCCCAAACATCCTCCCCATCCGCGAAATCCGCGGTTAAACACTCTGATATTAGCGCTGAAAAAGCTTCCCCAACGCAGTAACCGTTTCGGCAGGATCCCTGTTCACTCCGGTTTGCTGGAAAGCAATCACGCCCTCCGAGTCCAGCACCGTGATGATATTCGAATGGGAAAACTGACCGCGCGCATCTTTCTGATAGTTCACTCCGAGCAGCGCCGAAAGCTCGCGCACGTCATCCTCGGAACCACGGAGCAATGTCCACTTCTTCGTGGAAAGATCACGTTTCGCCCGGTAAGCGTGCAATGCGGCTGTCGTGTCGCGCTCGACATCGAAACTCACCAGCAGGAAATCCACCTTGCCGCGCAATGCGTCGGGAAGCTTGCGCTCGATTTCCTTCATATTTTCCACAATCACCGGGCAGGTGTATTCGCAACTGGCGAAAAACATCGCCACCACCTGCGGACGGCCGCGCAGGACGGAAAGTTTCACCTCGCGCCCGACATCGGAGGTCCATTTGGAATCGAGCTGATAGAGCGATTTGTCATTCATTGGTTTCCCCGATGCAATCTCGCGACAGCATGGAGGTTTTTCTGAATTCTCCCCAGTCGAATGGAGAATGCAGCTGGCGAGCAGAGTGATGACGAGAAGATGAAGTTTCATGGATTTTTTGCGTAACGAAAACCGAGATTATGCACTGTGTACTCCGCCTTTAAACTGGAGCGGAATCCAAAACGCATGAACGCTGGATAGTTCGAGGTATCACTCGCGCCGACAGAGCCCGCCCCGCAGAAGAGCTGACGCTCCAAGCCGGTATCGCCGCGCGCGTCGCCAGTGACGATGGCGGAATTGAAATCGCTGGTCCACTCCCAGACCAAACCATGGAGATCACTAACACCCAACAGATTGGCGCGTCCGGCACCCGCAGCAGGAAGGACGGCAGGAGCGGGGGTGGAATACCAGCGGTTGATCGCGCGGATGAAATCAGGCTCCGTCGCCCCGTCCTGCTGTGCGAAGCCGATTCCGCCGACCCATTCCCATTCGGCGGTCGTCGGCAATCGTCCGCCTTTCCATGCCGCATAAGCTTTCGCGGCGAACCATGAAACCCACGTCACGGGTTGGTCCATATGACATTTCCCGGGATCCGTATCACTCGCCCAATGTTTCAGATAGTTTTGATCCGCGAAAAGCCGCTTGATCCGCGAACGCTGCCATTGGGGATTGGTTGTCACGAAATCCAGAAATTCACCGTTGGACACCGGGGCGGAAGCAATGAGAAACGCAGCAACCGGAATTTCCTTCGGATCGTTTTCACCCCGGAACAACGGCCGGTAGATCCCCGCCGGAACTGGAACCAACGGAGACGCGCCGACAGCCACCGCCCCAATGAGAGCGGCGACCAGCGAGCGGATGAAACCTGACAGATTCATAACTGAAACTATTCCGAACGCACCTTACGAACTTCATCAGTTGTCACCATTTCACCTTCATTCCCCCATGAGTTGCGGACGTAGGTGAGCACTTGGGCGACTTGTTCATCATTGAGTATCACCGGTGGCATCACGCCGTTATAGTCCTTATCATTGACCTTGATCGGTCCGGACAAGCCCTTGACCACCGCGCGGATGGAGCGCTCCTTATCCGCCATGAGAAAATCGGATTTCGCCTGCGGAGGAAACACACCGGGCATACCTTCACCGGTCATTTGATGGCAGGCAAAGCAGGTTTGCGAATAAACGCGTTTGCCTTTTTCCATCATGATCTCCTTGGAGAGTCCGGCGATTTTCGGATCGGCGGTGATCGCATCCTTACGTTGTTTCTCCAGCTCCACGATTTTGGATTCCTGATTGTTGACCGCGCTGCCGATGTATACTTCGTCCACTTCCTTGCCCGAATAGGTAATCAGGTTCGGGGGACCTTCGACTTTCAACATGCCCAGGGCACCTTTGTTGAACGCACGGAACAACGAGTGATCGACCATGATATAAGTGCCGGGAACCTCGGTCTTGAACTCGACAATCGCGGAACCGCCCGCAGGAATCATCGTGGTCTGCACATTGTTCTGGGTCGGTATCACACCCCCTTCCTGATAGACCTTATCAAAGATCTCACCGATGACGTGGAATGATGATGTCAGGTTCGGGCCGCCATTTCCGACGAAAAGCCGGACGGTTTCACCGACCTTTGCCTTGAGCGCCTTGTCACCGACCAACGAGCCCACCGAGCCATTGAAAACCACGTAACTCGGCTGCTCATTGAGTGCTTTCGTTTGATCAAACGGCTGAAGCCCTTCCTCGCCATAGGAACCTTGGGTATAGAAATCGCCCTGCATCACATAGTATTCATGATCCACCTTCGGCAGACCTTCCTTCGGCTCCACCAGGATCATTCCATACATCCCGTTAGCCACATGCATCCCGACCGGTGCTGTCGCGCAGTGATAGACATAAAGGCCGGGATTCAGCGCCTTGAATGAAAACTGTGATTGGTGGCCGGGAGCGGTGAACGAAGACGCAGCGCCGCCGCCTGGTCCGGTGACGGCGTGCAGGTCGATGTTGTGCGGCATCTTGTTCGCAGGATTGTTGCCGAGGTGGAATTCGATGAAATCCCCCTCCCTTACCCGGATGAAACTTCCCGGAACATCACCACCGAATGTCCAGAACAGGTAATCCACACCGTCCGCCATCCGCTTGACCTTTTCGATCACCTCCAGATTCACAACAACCTTCGTCGGGGACTTGCGCGTGATCGGCGGCGGCACCATCGGAGCGCTGGTCAGCACGGCGTGTTCCTCGCCCACGGCTTCCGGATCTACGATTTTCGCTTGCGGCCCTTTTGCCGGAGTCGCACCGCCCCCCTCTTGGGCGGAGACAGGCAAGGCAGTCGTGAGCAATAGAAGCGACAATCCGCAATGGATCCGATGGGTGATAAATGATCGAGGTTTCATGGTTTTTCTCAGCTAGGTTTACTATCAGAAAATCAAAGAGCTTCACGTTGTCGGTAGCTCGCATAGCGCTCCTTTTGCTCCGGAGTGAGGCTTTCCGGATCGAAGCGGCGGTCCTTCAATCCATGAATGCGGCTGTGTATGACATTGGCCATGTCCTCGGCACACCGGATGATGTGCTCCGCCCTTTCACCTGCAAAAAGTGCATTCACGGTCGAGCGGAAGATCTCCAGCCACCGTTCAAACAAGGGCCAATCCATCCCAATCATCGGGATGAGCTTCGCGTGAGCAGCGATAGGATTCCCCCGGAAAGTGCCGGCGCGGAAAAGGACGGTATCCCAGAAATCATAGAGTTTCGGCAAATGACTTTCCCAGTGAACCTTCGCCACTTCGTCAAAAATCGAGCCAAGCACGACATCCGCCCGCACATTCACATAAAAAGCATCCACCAATTTCACCAAATCCGCTCTGCCGCAAATTTCCGGCAAAAGGCTCGTTTCCGCATCCATCGGGTTCATGGCAGGCATCTGCAAACACAATGCCCCCAAACCGACGCCAAATAAAGAATAATCTTTCCCGAATTATTCGGACGATGTTTTGCTATCCAGAGAAACTGAAATTCGCCATAAAAATGGAGCGCATTTTCCCCGAGAAGACGGCAAAAGAAACTCACTCATGTCTCAAAAACAGCAGGAAATTCAACCCGGTTTCATCTGGCCGGACGACCGCGGCAAGCACATCCAGGCGCACGGCGGTGCCATCATTAAAATCGACGACACCTATTTCTGGTTTGGCGAGGATCGCTCACCGGAAAATGACCCGGAAACCAGCTGCGTCGCCTGCTACGCGTCGACGGACCTCGTGAACTGGCAGTTCCGCAACCAGGTCCTCTGCGTCAATAACCCTGAAAACGTCGATGGCTTGTGGCAGATCGAGCGCCCGAAGGTTTTCCGCAGTAAAACGACCGGAAAATTCGTGATGTACATGCACCTCGACGGACAGGCTCCGGGAAACTGGTCGCGCTACAGCATCGCCAGCGTCGCCATCGCCACCTGCGACACCGTGGACGGCGATTACCAATACGTCCGCAGCTTCCGCCCGCTCGACAAGGAAAGCCGGGACATCGGCCAATTCATCGACGACGATGGCGAGGCCTATCTGATTTTTGAATCGCGCCCGACCAAAGGCTTCTACATCGCCAAACTTTCCGACGATTGCATGGAGGTAGAAAAGGAAATCGCCTTCATCCAGGCCCCCATCGAAGGCGGTGCCATTGTCCGGTACGAGGGGCTTTACTACTGCATCGGCTCGCAACTCACAGGCTGGTGGCCGAATGCCAACAAATATGCGACTGCGGAAAAGCTCGAAGGCCCGTGGTCCGAGTTCAGGGACTTCGCTCCGCCGGAAACCCACACCTGGGGCTCACAGTCCACGAACCTCCTGAAAATCACCGGCACGGAAAAAACCACCGTAATTTACCTCGGAGACATCTGGCGGCCCTACGATCTCTGGGACAGCCGTTATCTCTGGTATCCTCTGGAGATCGGCGACGGAGAGTTGCGATTGAAACCCAAAGGCTGGCAACCCGGCCCATGGTCCATCGATCTCACCACCGGCGTGGTCTCACAGTGACTGCTTTCCGCGAATTCAAGAATCTTCATCCATGACCATCCTGTGATCCGCGGTTCAAAATTCTGATATTTTCTCTAATCGAGGAAGATTCGGAGGCTTCTGAAAGAGATTTTCGACCGTAGCGGACGTGACATGGGCATTCCTGCTTGCCCAGACAGGAATGCCCGGGCTACGGCTGAAGAACCATTCCCCTTATCGCGCTTGGGCCAAGCAACCATTCATCGTCCGCTGACGCCTTCCGTGGTTTGGACGACGCGTTTCATGGTTCCGTCCGGATTGTAATAGAGATAGTCGATGCAGACGGAGCGGCGGAAGCTGCTACCGCCGTCAGGAGCTTGCATGGCTCCGTTGTGATAGATGAAATAGGAGCGGCCCTTGAAGTCGATGATGGATTGGTGGATGGTATTGCTGTTCCCGGCGACCTCGGCGAGAATACCTTTGTAGGTCCATGGACCGGTGATTTTAGAGCCGGTCGAGTAGGCGATTTTCTCGGGAAAGCCGCTGGCATAGGAAAGATAGTAAATGCCTTTCCGCTGATGAATCCACGGAGCCTCGGTATAGTTCTTCAGGTCCGCGGTTTCGATGGGGCCGTCGAGTTCGGTCATGTTCGCCTTGAGCTTCGCATAATAACATTTTTGATTTCCCCAAAAGAGCCAGGCTTGGCCATCGCCATCGATCATTACGGTGGGATCGATGTCGTCCCAAGTGATCTTGGTAGCGGTGGTCATATCGTTGGTGATGAGCGCGGTGCCACGGGCGTCCTTGAAGGGACCGGTCGGCGTATCGGAAACCGCCACACCGATCGCTTTGCCATGAATGGAGCCGTGTTCGACCGCCACGTACCAGTAGAATTTCCCATTACGCTCGATGACCTGCCCGGCCCAGGCATCGGACTTCGCCCAGGAGAAATCCTTGGGATTGAGCGGTGAGCCTTCCGATTTCCAATTCACCATGTCAGTCGATGAATAACAGAGCCAACGGTTCATCACATAGCCCTGGTGTTTATCGTTAGGAGCCTCGTCCTGGCCGACGTAGAGATAGACCGTGCCGCCATGGACAAATGCCGCAGGATCCGCCGTGAACTTGTCGGTGATCGCCGGATTTTCAGCATGCAGGTTCATGGACTGGAAGCAGAGGAAAAGCGCTGCGGTCGCGAGCAGCCGCGTGCGGATGAACGATGGTGCTTTCATGGAATTGTTTTCGGGCTGGGATCTAGCGCACGGAAATACCTGCGATGTCGCCGACGATAACATCGAATGTTATGGATTTAAAACAACCTTGGCGGGAGCCAATCCCTCGGCGGTGGCAGTCAGGGTAATCGGTCCGCTCGCGCCTTCCTTGGCGCGGACAATGGCGAGCGCGAGACCATTGAAAGCAAGACGCTCGGGGGATTTGAATGAGGTGTGATCGGTGGCATCGCCGTTATCGGTAGCGACGATTTCGCCCGGGCCGCTGATGGTGAATTTCAACTTTGGATGAGATTGTGGCACCAGATGAGCGTCAGAATCCGCCACGGTGGCGGTGATGAACGAAAGATCCTTTCCATCGTTGTTGATGGTGGAACGATCTGCGGAAAGCTTGATTTGGGAAGCGGCACCGGCGGTTTTCATGACGGAAGTCGCCCATTCCCTGCCATTTTTGTAAGCCACCACCTTGAGCTCACCGGGGGCGTATTTCACATCGTCCCAGCGCAGGCGGTATTCGAACTTTACCTTCTTTTTGCGACCCAGCGACCGGCCATTCAGGAAAAGTTCCGCTTCATCACCCGAAGTGTAAACGTGGACCGGGGTCACCTCCCCTACCCGATCCGGCCAATTCCAATGCGGAAGGATGTGGGCCATCGGAAAATCGGGACGCCAGCGGGCTTGATAGATATAGAACCGGTCTTTCTTGAATCCGGCGAGATCGACGATGCCGAAATAGGAACTGCGGGATACCACTTGGATTTTCCCAAGTGCCTTGAGCTCCTCCATCGCCTTTGCCTTGTCCTCGGGCGTGTGATAGTTGGTTAGCACCGTCAGGTCCTCGTTGAACGGAGTGGGCTCGCCGATGTAGTCGAATCCGGTCCAGACGAACTCGCCGGCGACGAAGGGATTCTCATCCTGTCCCTTGAACTCCGTATCAGGCGAGGTGGCCCAGCCGGGCGCATAGAGATCGTAGGAACTCATCTGAAAGCCGATTTTCCCGTCCCCCTTTTTATCACTAACTGGAAATGCATATTCACCGCGCGAGCTGATGCAGGACGAAGTCTCGCTGCCGTAGAGCGGCTCGTTCGGATTCGCAGCGCGAAATTTCGCATACTCATGCGGCTTGTAGTTGTAGCCGAAGACATCGACGGTTTTTTGGAATCCATTGTAGCCTGACTGCGGGCGATCGCAGCCCGCGGTGGTGCGGCGTGTGGGATCCTCGCTGTGAACGATTTCGGTGAGTTTCGCGGCGATGAAATGTTTCTTCGGATCCGCCTGCTCGCCGATTTCGTTACCGATGCTCCAGAAGATGACGGACGGATGATTCCGGTCGCGGCGGACCATCACACGCAGATCGGCTTCGGACCAATCATTGAAAAGCTTTGCATATCCGTTCGGCTTTTTAGCCTGCGTCCAAGTGTCTGAAAACTCATCCATCACAAGAAAGCCCATGCGATCACAAAGATCCAACAGCTCTGGAGCTGGAGGATTGTGCGAGGTGCGGATCGCATTAACGCCCATTTCCTTCATGATCTGCAACTGACGCTCGGCGGCGCGGAAATTGAAGGCAGCGCCCAATGCGCCGAGGTCGTGATGAAGACAGACGCCTTGAATCGGAACGCGCTTGCCATTGAGATGGAAGCCATCGTCCACAGTGAATTCCACGGTGCGAATGCCGAAGGTGGTCTCGTAGCGATCCACGATTTTTCCTTCGTTCTGAACGAGCGTCACCGCGGAGTATAGCTCCGGTTTCTCGATGCTCCAAAGATGCGGCTTGGCGAGGATGATCCTGGGGTTTGCTATTTTTTTCTCGCCGGCATTGATCGTCAGAGTGATGGGCTGCGATGAGGCGAGTGCGCCCCCCTTTACTTTTCCATCAGGAGAGCATTTGAAAATCTGGGTGGCCACACGCACGTGAGCTGGCCTGCCATCGCTGTTAGTCAAACCCGCTTTCAGATCGATGGTTGCGGAATCGGATGAAACCTCAGGGGTAGTGAGAAACGTTTCCCAAGCATCCAAATGGACGGCGGATGTCTTGAGCAGCCAGACATTTCGATAGATGCCGCCTCCCGGATACCAGCGCGAGGATTCCTTGGGATTATCCACGCGGATGGACAACACATTGCTTCCTCCAGTTTTAAGAAACGGCGTGAGATCAAGACGGTAGGATGCATAGCCATAGGGCCAGCCGCCGACAAATTTGCCATTACACCAGACGGCCGAATAAGACATCGCCCCATCGATTTCCAACAGAAACTGTCGTCCAGCATCGGATGCGGGCAGCTCGAAATTTTTTCGATACCATGCCACTCCGAACCACGGCAGCTTGCCGGACTCTCCTGGTAATGCCTGATCAAACTCTCCTTCAATGCCCCAGTCATGCGGCAGGCTCAACGTGCGCCACCCCTTATCATCGAATCCCGACTGCGCGAAGGTGACATCCTCGCCCGGCGCGGCCCCCTGCGGCCTTTCGAAATGCGCGGTCTGGAATGCGTTTCCACTAGGCAGCAGCCACGGCTTCATCTGTTCATAGGACAAGGCATCCTTGGCATCCGCTGGATCTCCCTTTTGGAAATGCCAGTCCGCGTTCATGCTGATGCGCTCGCGGACAGAATCGATACCAGCTTGCGCGTTCGGTATCGCTTGAAGAAAAAAAGGTGCGGCGGCGAGCAACCGGCCAAGCGAGCGGAGTGGATTCATAGATGAATTATGGGAATTTTTGAGCGAGAGTATATGGAACGTAAAGATGACGTCCGCTGCCACCGCGTCCCGCTTTTTGATCAACGGAGGAAATCGCAGGGAGGCCTATGATACGTTTGATAGATGTATAAATTTCAAAGAAATTCACAGACCCGACCTCAACACCGCCCGGCGTTTTGAAAAGACCCCCATAAAGGGTATTCTATTCCTGTTGATCCTTTCACGATCACACGAGCCGGAGCTCAGCATGACGCCGGGCCATGGTCCACGCGACTTCGGGCACGAGAGCATGCCAGGACTCGTCTCCAGCAGTAATCATCCGGCAGACATCGCGACCGGTATAACTCAGCAATTCCTCACTCTCGCATTCCACTCCCTGGATCTTGCGGTTGGCAAGGAAATGGCGGTAAAGATGCACGCTGTCCTCCGGTGCGCGGAAGGTTTCGGCCGTGACAAGCTCACCCGTGTGGCGGTTCTTCCATGGGAAAACGTGCAGCGTGACGCCTTCTTTGAACAAACGGCCGAACGATTCCAGCAAGCCGCCGGCGAGATTTTCTGACCACTTCGGTTTGAAGAGTTCGTTGAGCAAGCCGATGCTGAGGATGATCCCCACCGGCTTGTTCGTGCAGCGGTTCAAAAACGCAGCGATCCGGTGAAACTCGGCACACCGCGAAACAAGCACGGTTTTCCCCAACGATTGCAGCGCATCCGCACGATCCAGGAAATCCACGGGATCCACCCCCCGTCCCCGCAGCAGATTATGCATGGAAATTTCACACAGCTCGATCGCCTTGGACTGGTCCCCTGCTTCGAGCGATCGGGTGAAACCCTCGCGCGCCTGCTCAAGCATCGTGAGATGCACTTTCATCACCGGATCAAAGCTACCGCGCAGCAGAAGCACCGGCCGATGATAGAGCGCCTCCGCCGGCTGGACCACATCACCGTTAGGTAAAAACATGGTCGCGTCGGTGAGCCCGCTTTCCACCAGCTGCAAGGCACACAGGCGGTTGTCGAAAAAGCCGTAGCCGTGCCCGGTGAATTTCAACAAATCCACCTCGACACGTCCCGCGACCAGATTATCCAAAAGAGATTCCACGAACTTCTGCAAATGCCCGCGGTGACGGAATGCGGAGTGAATAAGGTTCACACCGATGGTTCCGAGTGCCTCCATCTGATCGATGGTCCGGTTGTCCAACAATCTGACGTGCAGGGTGATGTCTGACGGAGGATCCCCCGGCTTCATCTGATAGCGTATACCAAGCCAGCCATGGCACTCACCGCTGTCCTTCCAGCCCCGGGCGCGCACCGTATTACAGAATGAGAAAAACGTGGTATCCGCACCGCGCTTCGGACCGAGGCGCTCCAGCAGGATCGCGTATTCATGATCCAACATCGATGCAAGCCGTCCTGCCGAAACATAACGGTCCGCGTGACCGTAAATCGCATCGCTCATCGTCATGTCGTACGCGGAAATCGTTTTCGCAACGAGTCCTGCAGCGCCAGACGCACGGAAAAAACAGTTACCTGTTTCCTGCCCCGCGCCGATTTCGGCGAAGGTGCCGTAAACCTGCGGATCCAGATTGAGTTCGAGGGCTTTTTCGTAGGTCGTTTGAGTCATGGTGTTTCCTTTTCCTCCACCCATCCTTCTGTAATGAATTGATCGATCAACACTTGGTTGGACGAAGTTGAACCGGGTGGAAATTTCAGCGACAGCATCAAAGGCGTGGACTTCACATCCGCGTTCGGGCGGATCCGGCCGTCCAGCAGCGAGCTTTTTTCCACGTAGCCGTAAATCGCGTGCTCGCCGTCAGGTGAAACAAGCCGATAGGACTGCCACTTCATATCATCATTGAAATCGAAGTTGTAGTAATCG
>JBDSZP010000073.1:0-21528 GCA_039925065.1 Luteolibacter sp. | reverse complement strand
AGAACTTTCGAAGCAAGGCCTGAGGCGGTTTTAGCCGCATCGGCAGGTGGGGCTTGGACGTCGGATGGGGTTTCAGGCATGGCTTCTTCAGCGCGGGCAGTGACGGAAATGGCAAGCGCCAACCCGGCCGCGGTAGGAATCATGGCTCGCAAGGATTTCGATATGAAATTCATCCGGCGAACCTCGACAGAACGGGCGGATCTGTCAACCCCGTGAATAGCCGGTTCGCTTCGGCCTTGCCTCGACCGATGTCGGCTCGTGGCAGTAGGGGCATTTGAAGGTGCCCCGGAACAAAATGCCCAGCGCGACGCGGAGGCGGTAGCTGCCGAACAATTTCCGTGCGTTCCGATGCTTCGAGCAGTCCTTGTCCGCGAGCACGGGCGTCAGGCAGAGCGGGCACCTGGTGCGAGCTGAAAGCAGCCATTGCAGGATGATGGATACCACCGTGACCATTCCCAGACCGATCCCGATGATGGTCAACTCGCGGTTACTGATCGCGATCGAGTAGATCAACGTGCCGACGCTCGCGGCCGCAAGAATGCCTTTCGCGCACACAAGAAAGGCGGCGAGCCTGAAACGGTAAACGGTGGACTTTGATGGAAGGCGATGCATCAGAGTTGAATATAATCGGCAGATGTGTATTAGCCGCAATTCATTTGTTTTGGCTTTTTGTAATGGGGTGGTAAGGCCGTTGCAAATCTTATGCCAAATGGCGTTTTGAAAAAAATGCAGGGTTGGTCTGCCTGCTCAACGCTAACCAGCAATTAGAAAAGGGCGCCCTGTGAGCCTTCGTCCGGCTTCGTGCTTGAGGGACCTGCCAGCAAGGCATCGATCCGTGTGAGCAGGTCCAGAGAGGGGACATCATCGCCCTCCAGCAGCACGCGCAGCCGTGTCCGCCATTCGTCCACCGTGCCACCTTCTTCGGCTGCGAGAACCATCGCGGTCTGGGTCAGACGTCCGCTCACAGCAAACTGTTTGCCAGTCCGTTTCAGCCAAGCCTCGAAATAGGGGCGGTCTTTTTTCCCTGTGAACACGCCGCAAGCGGTGGCTCAATCGCCCGGCCCGGTCAAGAACACACTCAACGTTTGCGGCTGCCACCTTTTCTTCCAGCCGGATATTTCACCGGCTGCCGGTTCTGTTCGGCAGGCGTGCTTTTCAGCGTGAGGATCTGATCGCGTAAATGCCCTGCCAGCTCGAATTCCAAGCGGGAGGAGGCTTCGCGCATCTCCGTTTCCAGTTTGGCGATCAAACGTGCCTTGTCGTAAATTTCCGGGTCCTCGGCGACCATCGAACTCTCGGGTTTGCCGGTGTTTTCGTAGGTGTGGAGGCTGGCTTGCAGCGCCCGTTTCACGCTCAGGGGAGTGATTCCGTGCTCTTGGTTGTAGGCCTGCTGACGTTCCCGGCGGTATTCAGTGATGTCGATCAGAGCTTGGATCGAGTCCGTGACCTTGTCGCAGAAAAGCACGCACTCGCCGCCGATGTGTCGTGCCGCGCGGCCTGCTGTCTGGATCATCGATGTTTCATTGCGGAGAAAGCCCTCCTTGTCCGCGTCCAGAATGCAGACGAGCGAAACTTCGGGTAAATCCAAGCCCTCGCGCAGGAGATTGATCCCCACGAGAATATCAAATGCCCCCGCCCGCAATTGCCGGAGAATTTCGACGCGCTCCACCGTGTCGATGTCGGCGTGCAAATAGCGCACTTTCAGGCCGGTTCCTTGCAAATACTCGCTCAAGTCCTCCGCTGTTTTCTTCGTCAGCGTCGTCACCAACACCCGCTCGCCGCGCTCGACCCGCTGACGGCAGAGCTCGATCGTTTCGTCGATCTGTCCCTTCAGCGGACGCAAAATCAGCACGGGATCCAGCAACCCCGTCGGCCGGATGATCTGCTCGACCACCAACGGAGTGCCGCGCTTGGTGGGATCGAAATTTTCCACTGGCTGCTCATTTCCGCTCGGCTTCACCCGCGCCTTTTTCAAATCAAACAGCACGATGCTCTTTCCGAACGCATCCTTCTCCTTCACCGGGATGAAGCCCTTGTTTTCCGGCCGCGAATTCACGATCTCGAAAGGCCCGGGCGTCGCCGAAACATAGACCCGCTGGCCCGTCATCTGCATGAATTCCTCGAACCTCAGCGGGCGGTTATCCAGTGCGCTCGGCAACCGGAAACCATGATCCACCAACACCGTCTTGCGGCTCTTGTCGCCCTCATACATTCCGCCCACCTGGGGAATCGTCGCGTGACTCTCGTCCACCAGCAGCAGGAAATCCCGAGGAAAAAAGTCCAACAACGTGTAAGGCCGTGCTCCCGGTTCGCGACCCGTGATGTGCCGCGAGTAGTTCTCGATTCCCTGGCAAAAACCCATCTCCGCCATCATCTCCAGATCGTAATCCGTCCGCATCCGCAACCGCTGTGCCTCGATGAGTTTTCCCTCCTTTTCGAACATTTTCACCTGCTCGTCCGCCTCCTTGCGGATCGCGATCGCAGCCCGCTTCATCTTGTCGCCGGGCGTCACGAACTGCTTCGCCGGGAAAAACGTGTGGTTTTCCAGCCGGTCGATCGTGTGTCCCGTCAGCGTGTGGATGCTCGTGACCCGCTCGACCTCGTCATCGAAAAACTCGATGCGGATCGCTGTTTCGTCCAGGTAAGCCGGATGCACCTCGACCACGTCCCCACGCACACGGAATTTTCCCCGGCCGAACGCGATGTCATTTCTCTCGAAAAGCATGCCCACCAGCGAGTTGAGAAACTCCTCCCGCGTCAGCTTTTGGCCGACCCACACCGGCACCATCATGTTCTCGTAATCCTCCGGCGATCCCAAACCATAGATGCATGAAACCGACGCTACCACGATCGTGTCCTTCCGCGTCAGCAGCGATCCCATCGTGCTCAGCCGCAGCCGTTCGATCTCCTCATTGATCGACGAATCCTTCTCAATGTAAGTGTCGCTCCGAGGGATATAGGCTTCCGGTTGATAGTAATCGAAGTAGGAAACGAAATACTCCACCGCGTTGTGGGGGAAAAAGTTTTTGAACTCCGAGTAAAGCTGTGCCGCCAGCGTCTTGTTGTGGCTCATGATCAGCGTCGGCTTCCCGTGGTTCCGGATCAGATTCGCCATCGTGAACGTTTTCCCGGATCCCGTCACCCCGAGCAAAGTCTGGTGCATGTTTCCCGCCGCCAGCGATTTCGTCAGCTTCGCAATGGCCTGCGCCTGGTCGCCCTCAGGCTGGTAGTTGCTCTCAAGTCGGAATGGCATTGTGACCGATTCATAAACCAGATCTCCCGGACCGCGAAATTTATTTCGCCCGTCCCCCGGAGTAGCACAGGCATTCCTGCCTGTTCTTCCATGGCGGGTGGGAAGGATTTGAAACCGCCAAGCCGCCAAGTTCGCCAAGGAAGAAAAAGAGGAGCAACCGCATGGAATGCGGGGGCAGAGCGCAGCGGCGACACCGCTTTGGTTCGTTCCCACGCAATCGAATTTCCGCAAAAACGCCGCATTAGGTCCAGATAGCCCGCTTGGGAGAACTCGATAGCAACGCGAAGAGCTGAACCGCTTCGGCTGTCCAGGGTGGCTAGCGGGCCGGGGTAAGATCCAAAGCGGTGTCGGCGCTATCGCTCTGCCCCCGCACTCCATGTTGCCCCGCTCAGGTGGATGGAGATATCTTTTAAAATGACAAAACCAAGACTGGGCTTAACCTGCGGGAGTATGAAAACAAATCTCATCTACCTGATCGCCCTCGCCGGAGTCTTGGGCACCGGATTTCTGATCAATTCTGACAAAGTCACTGCTGCACCGGTTCCCTCTCCCGGGGCCGGAACCCCGCCGGTGGGGAAGGTGGTGGACATCACTTTGGTGGCTTGGCCACTGAGCACGCAGACGACCGAAAAAATCAATGGCACGCTCATTTCCATGCAATCAGATTGGATCATCGTGTCTGAGGGAAGCTACGAGCACTGGATTCCCACCGCGAAGGTGATGGAGATGAAGGCGTCCAGATAGGTTTCTGGATTTTTTCAGAGGCGGGGTTCGAAACGGGCGAAATCAATTTCGCGGTCCGTTAAGAGTTCCGCCGCCACCACTCGCTTTTCAACAGGCCCCAGTCGTGGGTGAGGCGGCGGTGGCGGGTGAACCCGGATTTTTCCAGATACCCGTTGGGGGCGATGAGGGAACGTGCCTTGAGACCGGTGACGATTCGGAAAAACGCATACAGCATCGCTAGGATCACCCGGCTCCGTAATCCGGCGAGCGGGGTGGGGGCGATTTCGAAATCAGCTAGCAACCACTGAGCGTCGGCCGTGGCGTATTTCCCGAGCTTTGAAACGACGGTCGCGAGCTGGTCTTCCGAAAAGCAGTCGAGAAAAAAGTTCGTCACGATGAGGTCGAACTCCCCGCACGGCCCGTCCCATTCGAGGAAGTCCGAGTGGATGAATTTCACCCGCTCGGAATCCACCTTGCTGCGTGCGATTTCCAACATCCGTGCGCTGATGTCCACCATCACGATTTCAGCCTCCGGAAAACGCCGCACGCACTCTGGTAAAAAGCGCCCGTGCCCTTCGCCAGCCAGCAGGATTTTGCGCGGCACGGGAATTTCCCCGAGGAACGCCATCCGGCAGCGCTGCAGTTTCCCGCCAGCGGTGAAAAACTCCATCGCCCGGTAAAACGGTGCCAATCGGTCAAAGCTCATTTCGGAAATCGCTGCGCGAATCTGTTTCCGATTCCGGCCCGCGTCTATCCCGGACATCCGGCGGCAAAATTGAGTGGAAGGCGCCCCCCGGTTGGTATGTCATTGGGCCATGTTCAAGAAGCGCTTTTCCGCTCCAGGCTCCTCACCGGCCACGCTCGTTCCTCATCTGGTGGACGGGAAGGCGCGGAAGGCGAAGATTCAGGTGATCGAGTACGATCTGAATCATTTCCGCGAACAGGAATACTCGCATATCAGCGAGGTGATCGCCGGGATGAACAGCCGGATGGTCACGTGGATCAATGTGGACGGGCTCGGGGACGTGGAAACGCTGGAGGCGCTGGCCGCTCATTTCAATTTTCACCCGCTATCGATGGAGGACGTCCTGAATACCGGGCAGCGCCCGAAATCCGAGGAGGCGGACGACTACCTTTTCGTTGTCGCGCAGATGGTCTATCACGATGAGAAACTGGATCTCTGCGGCGAGCAGGTGAGCCTGTTCCTGGGCCGGAATTTCCTGATCACCATCCAGGAGGAGCCGGAATACGACGTCTTCGAACACGTCAGAAACCGCCTGCGTGCCGGCCGCGGGACCATCCGGAAATCCAAGGCGGATTACCTCGCTTATGCGTTGTTGGACACGATCATCGACCACTATTATCCCGTGCTCGAAAAGATCGGCGCGGACATCGATGAGTTGGAAGCCCGCCTACTCCACAATCCGACTCGCGACATGGTGCAGAAACTCCATGAGCATAAACGCGGCCTCACCCAGCTCCGCCGCTTCGTCTGGCCGATGCGCGATGTGGTGAACGCGCTGCTGCACGATAACAGCGTCTTCATCGCGAAGCCGACCAAGATCTATCTGCGTGATTGCTACGATCACACGGTGCAATTGATGGACCTGGTCGAAAGCTACCGGGAAGTCAGCGCCGGGTTGATGGAACTCTATCACTCCAGCGTCGGCTTGCGGACGAACGAAGTCATGCGCGTGCTCACCGTCATCACCTCGGTCTTCATTCCGCTGACCTTCCTCGTCGGCGTTTACGGCATGAACTTCGCCCCGCAGACAAAGGACGGAAAGCCGTTGCCCCTGAACATGCCGGAGCTCTATCAACCGCACGGTTACATCGTCCTCCTGATCGTGATGGCGGTGATCGCCGTCGCCCAGCTCTACCTGTTCCGACGGATGAAGTGGCTGTAACGGGGGCTTACGCTGCTCCACCTGACTGCGATTCAATTTATCAATTCACCCTGCTTCCTGTGTCCATCCAATCACTCACCAAAGCCTGCGCCGCTACTGGGAAACAATATCCGGTGCGGAAGCTCGTGCCACTCATCTCCATCCGTCCGAACGTGGCCGAGGTCATTCGGAGGCAATACCCGGATCTTGCTGACCACGCCCTCATCGGGGCCGACGTGCTGAATGCCGCGCGCATCGAATATGTCCGCTCTCTTCTCTCCGGCCAACTCGGCGAGCTTTCGAAACTGGATGAAGAGGTTATCGAGAGCCTGCATAATCATGAGATCGTCAGTGAATTCCCAAGTGAGGATGAGGAAGATGAGACTTCGACTTTCGGCGAACGTTTGTCCGACAAGATCGCCGAGTTCGGCGGAAGCTGGACGTTCATCATGGCCTTCGGCGCATTCATGGCGGCGTGGATCATTCTGAACGTGATCGCTCTATCGGACAAAGGTTTCGATCCCTATCCGTTCATTCTCCTCAACCTCATCCTCTCCTGCCTTGCCTCGATGCAGGCTCCGGTGATCATGATGAGTCAGAATCGTCAGGAAATCCGTGACCGCCGCCGCGCCGAAAACGATTACAAGGTGAACCTCAAGGCGGAGTTGGAAATCCGTCATCTTCACGAAAAAATCGACTACCTTCTCCATCAACAGGCAACCCGCCTGATGGAGGTCCAACAGATCCAGTTGGAGGCGATGCAGGACGCCGCGCAGGGCCGCGACAAGAGCCGGAAAGAGTGAGCCGGGTTCAGCGGCTGGAGGCAGGCGGCCAGTGGAGAAAAAACCGCCCAACGCTGGCACATCACAGGAACGCCCTCAGGCTGTTCCCGTGCTGCCAACCGCTGGGCGGGAGTGAGAGTTGGAGTTTTTTCACGAAACCCCGTGCCGGATCACTTGGCGAAGGTCACCTTGTCGTCGGCTTCGAGGAAATCGAAAAGGGTGCTGGTGGCGGGATCGCATCCGGCCTCGGCACAGACGCCGATGAACCAATCCTTTTTCTCAGGATTATCATAAGGGCGGGCTGCCTCTGCGCTATCCGACCAAGCGGCGATTTCCTCGGCGGCCTTTGGCGCGCCGTTGGCATCGAGCCACGCGGCGATGTCTTCGTTACTGGCACCGTTTTCAAGCTGCTTTCTGACATCCTCGCCGTCGACTTCCTTGAAACCGAATAGATAGTTATCGAGCGGGCAATTGAAGTGGTAATCGCCAACAGTTCCTACGATTTCGGCACGGCCCTTGTCCGCCATGCGGGCAAGGATGGCGTAGCCGCCCGTGCGGACGCGTGGGCTGGTAGGAGCTTCTTTTGAGAGATCTTTAGCGTTCATGTTCTGATGGGGTTGTGTTGGTCTGCCTATCGTTTGGCAGGCAGAGGTCGCAGCGAACACCCGGAATCGCGGAAGTCAAGGGGGCATCTCAGTGCCTATCCGTGCGGAATAAATTCCAATACCCGTCAGAGCCGGAAAATAAGGAGTCGGGACGCCCCCGTCCCGATGTCCGGCCGCGATGGCGCTCTCATTTCGGGCAACCGTGAACTGCCGGACAGGGCTCACCTAAAAACCCGACTTCTTTGAACATCGAACATCGAACATCGTCGAAGTGGGGAGAAGTGTGAAGAGTTTCTCTCCAAAAAAACCAGACTCTCTTCTCCCACGTATCCCTCCGCGACCTCCCCGCCCCCGCGTTTCGCTTCAACCAAAAACAACATCTGACTTCGCGTTCCTTTGCGACCTTCGCGGCTTGGCGGTAAACTCATCGAAGTACCAGCCTCTTTCCCCGCGTATCCCTCCGCGACCTCCCCGCCTCCGCGTTTCGCTTCATCCAAAATCCCACCCTCTGACGTTGCGTTCCTTCGCGAACTTTGCGCCTCAGCGGTTCAAATTTTCCCATCCCTGCCGGGCGGAAAGAAAGGCTCGCTTCCCGGCGTATTTCCGCCAACTCTAACCGCCGAGTGTCCATGCACAATCATCCCGAAGGTGAGCATCAGGAGCCAAGCCGCCGAGAAGCGGCTGGGTTCTATTTGAAAACCCGCCTCTTCATCGCCCGCCGGTGGTGGCGGGAACTGGGAGAGCCGGTGCCGGTGCATCCGCGCGGCGACCGCTGGTCGCGGAGCCCGGTGGCGGCGGAAGTGAAAGCCCCGCTCTGGACGCAAATCACTGAAGCGGAATTTCCCCTCACCGCAGGAAAGGTGCAGAACCTTCGCGCGGCCTGCCGACATCTCAACGGAGTGGAAGTTCCGGCGGGGGCGATTTTCAGTTTCTGGAAACAACTTGGCCGCACCACCCGCCGCAAGGGATTCACCGAGGGGCGCGAGCTTCGTTCCGGCTGCATGGTGCCGAATTTGGGCGGCGGGCTTTGCCAACTATCCGGTTTGCTCAACGCCGCCGCCATCGAGGCGGGACTGGAAGTGGTCGAGCGCCACGCCCATTCACGAAGCCTGCCGGGGAGTCCTCTGGCACCGGAACGCGATGCGACGGTCTTTTGGAACTACGTGGATCTGCGTTTCACCGCGGCATTCGATTGGCACCTCGAATGCCGGCTGACCGATACCCATTTGTTCGTCTCGATCCGGGCGGCGGATCCTTCGGTGGCGACCAAGCGCTATCAGAAAATCGAAATCATCGGGAACCCGACCCGCGCCGCAGCCGATGGCGACTGTCTGACCTGCGGTGTGGTTTCCTGCTTCCGTCATCCATCTGCTGTTAGCAATCATGCCGCCGCCTCCGGACATACCGCGTGGCTGATGGACGGGCGATGGCCGGAGTTCAACGAATGGGCACTGCGGCATGCCCACGAAGGGGACCGCTGGTTCACACCGCTCGACGGCCAGCGCTGGCGGAAATCCAACTACGCATGGAAATTTTCCGCAGCCGCTGAAATCCATCACGCGACTTGGGAAACCATGAAGCGCTCGTGGCAGCAACGCCAGCTCCCGGCGCAAGGTGCGATCCGCCAGCGTTTCCTGCTCGATGCCCAGCGGCAACTCGCGGAAAACTACGCCCGCCATCTCGATCCCAAGGCGCGGCATCTTGTTGTTTCCCAAACGCTTCTTCCGCACCTCTGGCAGGCAGGTCATCTCGGAGGTCGGACATTTGATGTCCTGGTTCAGCGCTGGCCGCTCGCGGAACTTCATTCGCGGCTCGATGTCGCGGCAAGGGCACATCCGCAGTCGGACACGCTGGCGGATTTCAGGGCCGATCCGGAACTAGTGGAAGCTGAATCCCAAGCTCTGGCGGCTGCTGCGAGAATCGTTACGCCACATCGCCTGATCGCGGATTCATTCGGAGCCCGGGCGATCCTTCTGGATTGGGAAATCCCTGCCGCGCTTCCCGTTTCTGTTCCGACGTCCGTCCGCTGGTTTTTCCCGGCGTCCGCTTTGGGGCGAAAGGGAATTCATGAAATCTGCGCTGCGTTGGATGGAGCGGATCAAGAACTCCTTGTGCTCGGCGGCGCTCGCGAAGGCTTGGGTGATCCACTCAAATCCATCAACCACCGCCGCGCCACGGTTTCCGAACTCGGTTCCTGCACCGCGTTGATCCTGCCCGCTTGGATCGAACACGAACCGCGTTTGGCTCTGCGGGCACTGGCATCGGGAATCCCCGTCATCGCCAGCCGGGCCTGCGGACTTCCGGATCATCCGCTGCTAACGCAAATCGATGCGGGAGACGTGGAAGCTTTGAAAAATGCGATGCGGGCGATCCATTGCTCTGCCGCAACCGCCGTCGCGTGATCCGCTTTCCCGGTCAAATCCCATAAGGGGCATGGACGTCTCGTCCATGCGTGGTGACGAGACGTCCCCACCCCCTATTTTTCAGACGGTGTTCAGATGCCGGAAAGCCTGCCCGTGCTATCGCCGAATCGGTCGAGGGGCGGGACTCCCATCTGATCAAGCATGCTCAGATAGAGATTGCACATCGGGGTGGGGGACGTTTGCAGATATTGTCCGGGATTGAGATTTCCGCCGCCGTTTCCTGCGACGACGATGGGAAGATCCGAGTGGGTGTGGCGGTTTCCATCAGAATTTCCACAGCCGTAAACGATGGTGGAGTTGTGGAGGACCGAGTTTCCATCAGCGTCCTTTTTCGATTCCAGCAGCGTGAGAAACTCCGCGAGTTGCGAGACGTAGAACCGATCGATCTGCGCGACCTTTTGAATGAGGTCCGCTTGGTCGCGGTGGTGGGAAAGCGAATGGTGACCTTCCGAAATGCCGATTTCCGAGAAAGAGCGGTTGCTGCCGTCATGGGCTAACAATAGCGAGGCGATGCGTGTGGAATCTGTTTCAAAAGCAAGCGCCAGCATTCGGAACATCAGGGTGATGTAATCGTCATAAGCGGCCGGAACCTCGGACGGCGTGTCCATCGCCGGATCGGGAGTGTGGGTGAAATGCTCGGAGGTGGTGATGCGTTGCTCGATCTCGCGGACGGCGGTCAGGTATTCATCCAGCTTTGCCTTGTCCCGATGGGTGAGCTGGCTTTCCACCTTCTTCGCATCGTCCATCACGAAATCGAGAATCGATCGCTGCTGGGCGCGGCGTTGGACGAGACTGGCCGCGCGTTCGCCGTGGGCTCCGGCACCGAACAGCCGCTCGAAAACCAGCCGGGGATTGGCTTCGGGAGAAAGCGGCGATGTCGGCGTGCGCCAAGCAAGGTTGGACTCATAAGCACAGGAGTAGCCGGAATCGCAACTGCCGGATTTGCGGCCTTGATCGCAGGAAAGTTCAAGCGAGGCGAACCGCGTCCGCCCGCCGATGTGTTGGGCGGCGATCTGGTCCACGGAGATACCCGCGTGGATGTCACTTCCAGCCGTTTTTTTCACCCGCACACCGGTGAGGAATGTTCCGTTAGCCCGGGCATGGTCGCCCGCGCCATCGTTGCCTGCCGTGGCGTTGAGATGCTCCAGTCCGGAAATGACCTGAACCCGGTTCTTCAGTGTTTCCAGTGGCGACAGGGTGTTTCCGAAAGAGAAATTTCTGCCACTGCCGGAAGGATTCCATTGAGCGGGGATTGCTCCGTTAGGAAAGTAAATGAAGGCCATCCGCAGCGGTGCGCCGGTGGCGGTGGTCGCCATGGCGGCGGGCCCGTTGGCTGCGGCGGCGAGCGCCCGGCTGCCCGGCAGGAACGATTCGAACGCTGGCAGTGCGAGGCAGGCTCCCAGCCCACGGATGAAACGGCGGCGGTTCACGGGTAAGGCATTCATGGCGTGTTGCGGTGGCGTTTTTGAAAGGGAGCGGATTCAATGATCCCGGTGATCAGGCTGGAAAAGCGGCCGTCCGTTTGTTCGAGCTTTTCGACGATCCCATCCACGGTCGGTATGTCGGAAGGCTCGGAACCGCGACCCAGTGCGTAGGTGAGCATTTTCTCGGTGAGGCACCGGTAGAAGTCGCTGTGGTGGGTGGTGGCTAACAAATGTTTGAGCTCCTTCACGTCGGCGAATTTCTCGCCGGTGATGAGTTTTCCCTCGACGGAAGGAAGTGGCTGGCCGCGCTCCTTGTCACGCCAGAGTCCCATCGCATTGAAATTTTCCAATGTTAGGCCGAGCGGATCCATACGGTTGTGGCACGACGAGCAGAGCGGTTGCTGGCGGTGAAGTGCGAGGGCCTCGCGGAGGCTGCGGTCGTCGCCGTTGTGGTTCTTTTCCGATGCTTCGAGCGATGGGACATTCGCGGGCGGTGGCGGCGGGGGAGTGCCGAGGATGTTATCCAGAATGAAAAGGCCGCGCTTCACGGGAGAGGTGCGGGTGGGATTCGAGGTGACGGCGAGCACGGTGCCCATCGTGATGACGCCGCCGCGCGGGCTTCCCGGCGGAAGTGTCACGAGGCGCATTTGATCACCTTGCACGCCCGGCACTCCGTAGTGTTTGGCGAGTTCCTCGTTGAGGAATGTCTGGTTGGTCTCGATCAGCTCCAACACGCTTTTGTCGTCGCGCAGCAGATGGCGGAAAAACATCTCCGTCTCGCGGCGCATCGCGGTCCGCAGGCTGCCGCTGAATTCGACGCGCTTGCCCTTTTTGCCGAACTTCGCCCGGAAAGCCGCTAATTCCTCGCGCAGTGCGGTGACCTTGGCGTCGTCGTGGGCTTTCAATGCAGCGTCGATTTCGCGGTTGAGACGTTGGAAATTTTCAAACCGTCCACGAGCCTCCTTTTCCTGCCCGGCATCGCGGGCAAGGACGACCCGGGCATCAATGCTGACGCTCTCGACGTCCCGTGTTTGCAACCATTGGCCGGCGAAATTTTTGACAAACTCATCCGAGCGATCGCTTTCCAACATCCGCTTGAGCTGGGCCGGTAGATTTTTGCGGAGCTCGCGTTTTTCCGCGAGTTGGTAGAGCTCGTTGTCCGGCATGGTGGACCACAGGAAATACGAAAGCCGCGAGGCGAGCGCGTATTCATCGATGAGCGGATGGTTTTTTGAATCCGCTTCCGGCAGCGTGTCTTCCATGCGGAAAAGAAAGCGCGGCGAGGCGAGCACGGCAGTCATTGCACGGGCGATGCCGATTTCAAAGGTGCCTCCCGGCGCGGTTGCGGATTCGGTGGCAAGCGTGGCGAGGCGCTCGACGGTTGCCGTATCCACCGGCCTACGGAAGGCGCGGCGGGTGAAGCGGCGCAGGATTTCCTCGGCGTATTTCTGCCGTTCGGGGGGATCTTTCGGGACTTCTTCGCGGGTGAAAAAGAGCGCGTAGTTCGGCGGATGCGAGGCGAATTCCGGCTCCAGCGGTCCTAGGAGGGTGGCTCCTTGAAATTTGAGTGAAACGGATGGCGGTCCGTCGCCCGGTATTTCTTCGGGAATCTTGTCCTTGCCCACCAGCGGCTTCACCGTGAGACGCAGCGGATGTTTTCCTGCCTGCCACTTGAACTCCACCGATGAGTCGAGTTTGAGGGAATCCTGCCACTTGATTTCCTGTTGGAAAACCTGTCTGCCATCGACAAGCCAGGCGACATCGGCGCGGCCTGGATCATAGGCGAATGATCCGCGGACGGTGGCGTCGAGAACAAGGCGATAGGTGCCGGGTTGTTTGATGATCACCTCGCCGTCGAGATCCGCAGGATCATAAAGCGATAGGGAAATTTCTCCGCCGTTCTTGCGGTCGTTGAAGGCGCTCGGCCAGATTTTCCGTTGCTGGGTCACGCGGTTGGTGAGTGGGACTGCCTTTGCAACGATGGTTTCCGCAGCCTGCATGTATTTTTCCAACAGAAGCGGCGAAGTGGTCAGCACATCGCCGATGGTGTCGAAGCCGTAGCCGGTGTCATCGGCGGGAAATTCCTCGGCAGTGCGGAATTCGATGCCCATGAGATCACGGATGGTGTTTTGATATTCCACCCGGTTCAGCCGCCGCAGGGTGACGCGACCCGGATCAGGATTCGCAGGATCGAGCTTGAGTGCGCCCCATTTGATCCAGTTTTCCAGAGTCGAGAATTCATCGGCTGTCAAACGCGCCTCCTTGGCGGGAGGCATCATGCCGCTGCGGACGTTTTTCAGGGCGTGGACCCAGAGATCGGTTTGCGCCATCAAAGCTTCCGGAGATGAGAAGGTGTCGAAGCTGACCTTGCCCTTTTTCTCACCGTCGCCATGGCAATCGTAGCAGTGCTCTTCGAGGATCGGCAGAATGTCTTTTTGATAATCCGGCACTGCGGCGTGTGCTGGGAAAATGGCAGCGAAAAACACGCAGGCGGAAACCTGCATGTTTCGTGGAACGCTGCGAATGGGATGAGACGTCATTTTGGGAATTCCGGGAAGCCGTCACAGGTGGGGAAGCAAGGAACGGGCGCGATGCTTCAGTGCAGCATGCGATTCAACTCGCGACGCCTGATTACGTCTCGCGAAAACAAATTGTTGCGATCGGTCGGGAAAATCCCGCGTGGTGACTAGAACGCGGCGGTTTGGCGTTCTGATGCGGAGGCCATGGTCTTGGGCGAGGCCTTGCGGACCGGGACCGGAAACATATCGACCCGATGTGGATCCAAATCGTCCGGCAGTTCCATGGCGTTCCTCAACTCATAAAGAATGAAGCCCCACGCCAACAGGGTGGATAAGGCCAGAGATGCCGCGATCATCCAGCCCATGTGATTTGAGAGCTCCAAAAAATGGACCAGCAAATACGTAATGCCGCCAATCCATGCGAAGCATGAAATCGCGACGACAATCGAAGCCGGGATCCAAGGAGAAGTGAGTCTCATATTTTATCAAGTAAACACACTCCTTTGAATATTCAACGGACTGAAATGATTTTTTTTACCAGATTTGAAAAATTCCTCGCCAATCCACCGTAGTCGGCGGCCTTTGGTTTTGGCTTGGAAAGAGAAATAGAATCGCAGATTGACGCAGATCATCAGAGAGTTGTGCAGATTAAGCCACTCCGGGTTAGCTCGTCATTTGATGGCCAAGCGGAACCCTGAAGTTTGCTTCTTAGTCCCCGATCACGCTGACCGCGATTTCACGGCGGTGAGGATCGCGGCGGTGTTCGAAGAGGAAAATTCCCTGCCAAGTGCCGAGTGTCATGCGGCCGCTCATGATCGGGATGACCTCGCTGGTGCGGGTGAGGGCCATGCGAATGTGACTCGGCATGTCGTCCGGTCCTTCCTGGGTGTGGATGAACCACGGCGTATTTTCCGGGACGAGCTTTTCGAAAAACAGCTCGAGGTCGCGGCGTGCGCTGGGGTCGGCGTTTTCCATGATGACCAGGCTGGCGCTGGTGTGTTTGACGAACACGGTGACGCTGCCGTTTTGAATCCCGGAGCGGGAGACGATGGAGGCGATCTCACGAGTGATCTCGGTGGTTCCTTTGCCGTGGGTTCTGACGGAAAATGCTTCGGTGTGGCTGGGCATGGGGAAAATTCAGATTTTGGATTCCAGCACCCATTTGCCATGAGCGCTTCCGGTTTCCATCGCGGCGTGGGCTTCCCGGAGGTTTTCCGCAGTGATGGATTCAAAGATGCGGGTGGTGATTTTGGGGAACATCCCGGCGTCGCAACGGTCGGCGATTTCTGCCAGGATTTCGCCTTGGCGGTGCATGTCGGGAGTCTGGAAACGGGAGCGTGCGGCCATGAATTCCCAAGCGATGCAGACGCATTTTGCTTTCAGCGGGTCTCCCAGGTGAAGTTTCTCGCTTGGCTCGACGATGAGGCCAAGTGTGCCAAGCGGCGCGATGAGATCGGCGGTGACTTCCCAATAGCGCACGGTGTTATAAAGATTCGCGATGAGCGGGAAATGCCGGATGCCGAGGGCTTCCATCTGAGGGCGAATCGGTTGGCGATGGTTGATGACATGGTTCGCGCCGAGGGATTCGCACCATGCTTTGGTTTCGGGCCGGGAGGCGGTGGCGATGACCTTCAGACCGGCAGCGCGGGCGAGGGGAATCAGCGCCGAGCCGACTCCGCCCGCGCCGTTGATCACCAGCAGCGATTTTCCCTGATCCGCTCCGTAGGGATCGACGTGCATGCGCTCGAAAAGCAATTCCCACGCGGTGATTCCGACGAGTGGAACGGCGGCGGCTTCCGCGAACGACCAGGATCTTGGCTTGAGAGCGACGAGGCGGGAATCGACCGCTTGAAATTCACTATTACAGCCAGGACGCGTCAGATCTCCGGCGTAAAAGACCTCGTCACCGATGGAAAATTCGGAAACCCCGGACCCGACGGCCTCAACAACGCCTGCGGCATCCCAGCCCAGAATGCGTGGAGGATCGTGAGGTCCTGCGCCGAGTGATGCGCGAATTTTCGTATCCACCGGATTCACCCCGACGGCCATGATTCTAACGAGCAAATCGTGTGGCCCGGGAATTGGCACGTCTGTTTCAAATTCGACCAGGCACTCGGGATTTGAAACCGGGAGATGCTGGCGCGCGCCGATGGCTTTCATGGCACGGATTGAACGGTAAAACGTCCGCTCATGGCAACAAGGGTTTTAGACCGATCCATTGGCAGCCCCAGGTGATGATCCACGGAAGCGTGATCAGACTCAGGACCGTGGTGGCGACCACGATTTGCACCGCAATGGCCGGGCGGCCGCCGTAGATCCGCGCTAATAGAATGGAGGTCATGCCGGCTGGCATCGCGGCCTGCACGACAAGCACCTGTCGCAGTTCGGTGGAAATCGGCAGGAATTTCGCAGCGGATAGGATGGCGATGGGTGTCAGGACCAGCCGCACCAAGGATGAGCCGATCACGATTTTCCACGTCGGTTTTTCCGAACCTACCAGATCGATCATCGAACACCCGGTGATGAAGACGGCGACGGGAAATGCTCCCACGCCGATCATTGAAATCGCCTTGCGGACCGGGCCCGTAACCTGAGCGTCCCAGCCGAGCGAAACGAGCAACAGCCCGATCGTCACCGCGACGATCGGTCCGTTGATCAACCTGCGCCATTTGAATCCACGCTCGCCACTCATCATCATGACGCCCACCGACCACAGCGCCGATTCCACTCCGATATTGTGGACGAAAAGCAATGCCAGCGCACTGGTGCCCCAAAGACTTTCCACCACCGGAGCCGCGGTAAAACCGTAATTCTGACAACCCGACGTGAGCGCGAAAGTGCGCAGTCCGTTGCCGCGTTCCAGTCCCATCAAGCGAGCGACCACTATGCCAATCAGAATACCCGTGAGGATGGATCCGAATCCTAACGAAATGGACCAGCCCACCACCGAGCCACTTTTCAGCACCGCGCTGCCGAGGATTTTATCGAGGATGAAACAGGGAAGCATCACCGAGAAGACCATCTGCATCACTCCGGCGTCGTGTTCCTTGCGGACAACTCCTGTTTTACGCAGAAGCGCGCCCGCAACGATGAGCAGATACACCGGAAGGACCGATGCGACAACGGCGGCGGGAGAAATCACGTGCTCAGGTTTTCGGTCGGGCGACCCGCGTGCAAGTGCCGATTTGGAGAATATCTATCGGTTGGGCTGGGTTTGATCGATTGGTTAAAACGATCGTTGGAGTGGCTGGGATCCCTTAGTTTCTTGACATTTTGAGCTTTTTCGGGACTTCTCGGGGGGCAAAGTGGCAAAACGAAACATGGCAGGCGTAAAACTGACGCGCTTGGAGGCCCGGACACGGGTGCTCCAAGGGGCTAGTCGCGTCGGTTTCGTGATGTTTTGCATGGCCGTGGGTTTTGTCGTTGTCGCGACGGCCTTTCCGCAACGACGCGAGTTGGACAAGCTGGAAGCCAAGCTGAACGACGCCAAACAGCGTGAGGCGGCGGTGCTGGCGGACCGCGAATATCATTTCATCGAACATCGCGCCTTGCGTGAGGATCCTGCGTTTTTGGAAATCCATGCGCGCGATCGTCTGGACTACTATCAGGAAGGCGAACGCGTCCTGAAGTTCAAACGCGAGTAGTCTCCGGCAATCGGAATTGAAGAGCTTTTTTCACCGCCAAGACGCCAAGTGCGCCAAGTTGAAGAGGTGGTAAATCGTGATTGTGGAAATGCAGACACTCCTTTGATCATCGAGCATATCAGAGGCCCAACATCGAAATAGAGCCCTTCCTCCGCAGATCCCTCCGCGACCTCCCCGTCTCCGCGTTTCGCTTCACCTCCAAAAAACTTCGCGCTCCTTGGCGAGTGGCGTTTGGCGCTTGGCGGTGGTGTGGGAAGGCGCTACGTCACGGACATGCGCAATGACATTGAGAAGGTTCTTATTGATGAGGCGGTGATCGAAAGACGCTTGGACTCGATGGCTCTTGAAATCGAGCGGGATTTCCCAAGCGGCACTCTGGTGGTGATCATCCTTCTGAAAGGCGCGCTGGTTTTCGCGGCCGATCTGTTACGTCGGGTGCCGCGGCCTTTGGAGATCGAGTGCCTCAATGTCGCCAGCTATCACGGCGGCTTGGAAAGTTCGGGAAAAGTCGATTTCCTGGATCGGCATTTTCCTGAAGTGAAAGGGCGTCACGTTTTGCTGTTGGATGACATCCTCGATACCGGCCGCACGCTGCATGCCGTTTCCCAACGGCTGATCGAAGAAGGCGCAGAGGCGGTCCATACCGCAGTATTGTTAGCCAAGGACAAGGTGCGTGCCGAGGAGGTGAACGCCGATTATGTCGGCTTTGAAATTGGCGATGAATTCGTCGTCGGCTACGGACTCGACTACAAGGGCAAGTATCGGAACCTGCCCTACGTCGGCGTGCTCAAGCTCTCCGCCGCCGTTTGATCTAGCCGATCAAATCTCCAATGGATCCGAAGTCCGGCGAGAACAGGCGCTTGTAAGTTCGTGCGGCGTAGCCATCGGTCATGCCTGCGAGGAAATCGCAGACGAGACGTGCGCGGCTCGCCTCGTCCGGTGCTCCCGCGATTTCGGCAGCGGTATCCGCAGGGAGAAGTTGGAAATTCTGACCATCGATCGTGCCTTGGGCGATGTATCTTTCCCCGAGCACTTCCCACATCTGCCGCAACATCCGGCTGCCCTTGTGTTCGAGTTGTTTCAATTGGGGAGACAGGAAAACGACCTCGAACGCGAGCCGTTTGAACAATGCGGACTCCGCCTTGACCGACTCATCGATCACTAACCGGTAGCGGTAACGGTTCGTCATGCCACTGAGGAAATTCACGTCCGTTTCCAGTCGCGTGGACTGGATGTAGCGGCCGATGCGTTTTCCGACAAATGGATCGACCCGCTTGCGGCGGATGGATTTCATGAGATCGCCGAGCGGCGTGCCTTCACCGGTGGTTTCGTTATGTTTTTCCGCCCAGGTTTCGATTTTCTCGATGTTGAGAAATCCGGCGCGCACGCTGTCTGATAGATCGTTGAGCGAATAAGCGGTATCGTCCGCCCAATCCATCACCTGGCATTCAATGGACTTGAATTTGTCGCGAGTCGCTCCGGCGGTGAGTTCCAGCGGGAAGTCGTTGCTGCCCATCGCCCAATCCAGATAGGCGTGCTGGCTGTCGTAGATGAAATGATGCTCCGGTTTGTCGCCGAGTTCCGTCCAGAGCGATTTGTATTTCAGCACGCCATCAAGGAATGCGCGGGTCGGGTCCATGCCGCTGCGTTTCGCGGAGAAAATCCGCTCGGTGAGGAGACGCAGGGTTTGGGCGTTTCCTTCGAATCCGCCGTGCTCACGCATCAGGTAATTCAACGTCCTCTCGCCGGCGTGACCGAAGGGTGGGTGACCGAGATCGTGGGAAAGACAGATCGCTTCCACCAAATCCGGATCAATGAAAAAATCGTCGCCCAGTGGTCCGTCCGGGCAGCTCTTGAGCCAGTAGGAAATCGATTTTCCGATCTGCGCGACTTCCAGCGAATGGGTCAGCCGTGTGCGATAGAAATCATACTCGCCACTCCAGAAAACCTGCGTCTTGTTTTGCAAGCGCCGGAATGTCGGCGTGTGAAGAACTCGGTCGCGATCGATTTGAAATGGCGTGCGGTAGTCACCGTCGCAAGCACCTGAGCGCCGCTCCGTGTCAAAAGCCCCGTAAAAGCGGTTTAACATTTGCCCGAGACTAAATGCCCCGGCGAATCCGGCAATCTCAACCTTCCAGTATCAAACCGAAAGGCACCAATCGTTCGAAATCCGCGCGGTTGAGCGTCGCCAAAGGAACTCCGGAAACGATGGCCGCTGCGGCAAATCATGCAGTCTGCGTGCGTCTGCCGGTCAAATTGAAAAGTCCGTGATTTTGCGGTCGAGCACGGCGAATACGGCGTCCTTTGTGGCGGGCCATTGCAAAATTCCGACTACGCGACCGCACTTAGTTTTCCGCAGGGAGTTTTTATCCATGAGCATAAAAAAAGCCCCTCACTGGAAGTGAGAGGCTTTTGAAAGTTACTGTTGGAATTCTTCAGCGCCGACGGCGGCGAAGCAGGCCGAGCAGGCCAATTCCACCAAGCAGCGCGGAGGCTGGTTCAGGAACCGGAGCGAACGCGGTATAATTGTAGGTCACGACAACAGATCCATTTGCAGTTGCTGGCGAGAACGCACCGGCAACTCCACTGATGGCGGCTGTGTCAGTGCTTTGTGTGCCGGAGACTTTGATAGTGAAGGTTGCCCCGCTACCTCCGTCGCTATAAGTGGTGATGTTTCCTGCGGACTCGGTTTGAGAAACGGTCTCGTCCCCGAATGTTGTTCCTGCCCAGTCGGCACCGCCTTCTTGATATCCAGCACCGTCACCATCATCCGCAGCGAGACTCGCCGAGTAGAATGAGGTCGAGGTGACGTTGCTTCCGATGGTCGCCGAGAATGAATCATTGATCAGATTGGCACCGGTTGCGGTCAAATTGATGGTGACAGCTTGTGAGATGGATCCGGACGCGGCGACGCCGGAGTCATTGTCGACAAAAAGCGATCCTCCGGATTTGGTGAGGTTCGTGGTGATTGTCACGCTGGTGAGCGTTCCGAGCGTTGTGTCAAACTCATTGAAAGTGAGAGTTTGATTGCCAGTCGGAGTAAAGGCGAAGTTGCCGGTCTGAACGATGGTTGCTGCCGAAGCAACTCCAGCGAGGGATATCAATAGCAGGATGCTGTGTGCGAATTTCATAGGGGAGGTGTGAAGTGGTTTTGGTATCTAGCTTCCGCTTGCAATTTGCAAGATTAAAATGCGGACTCTGGCTGAAGGTATGAGTATTCGAATCATTAAGAATAGAGAGAGAATTGATGTCCCAGAAGCGGCCAAGTGGTCCCAAAAGCGGCCATAAGAGAAAAAAATTGAACGAAAGGCGCAGGCGGCGCATTGCAAAATGCCCAAGGGTGAAATTGCAAAAAGCCCGGCAGGGTCACCAACCGCGCCTGACGGATGGCCCGAACGGACCGCGAAATTTATTTCGCCCGTCGCCACATCGTGGCCGACGGTCTTTTGAGGAGCAGGCTGGCGAAATAAATTTCGCGGTCCGTCAGCTCGATGGGCAAGCCATCGGGGTCGGCGAAAAAGGCGAAACGTTTTCCCGTCAGCTCATCCCTCCGAATCGGCTCTATGGAAATCCCTTTCCTGATCAACTCCGCCACATCGTGATCCAGATCAGCGACGGAAAATGCCAGATGCCGCAACCCGCAGGCTTCGGGGTAGGACGGGCGTTCCGGTGGATCGGGAAACGAGAACAGCTCGATCTGCCAAATGCGTCGACAACACCCAAAAGTGAGCGCCTGATAGGAAATGGAAATTTTTTTCGCGCGAAAAAGCCCATTGAGTCCACGAGGAAGATGTCCCAAAAACGGCCATAAGGAACGTGAAATCCAGTAACGATAAGGATTCTAGCGGGTAAGTTGATGGGTGTGGCCCGTGGATCACTGTGACCAAATTCTCACTATTCGAAGAGATCAGGAGATGCGTATAAATTCTTCTCGCAGAATCCATACGACCGGTTATTGAGTCGCTCGTGAAAAGCGACCGGAGACCGGCTGCGTCGCAACCACTTCCTAAAGTCCACGATCGACCTCATATTCTTGCCCCATGAAACCCCGCCGCCAAAGCCAAAACCTGTTTGCCGCCATCAGCTTGACGGTGGCGGGCCTCTCCCTCAGCCCCACCCTGTTGCAAGCTGCCGTGACTCTCGACGGGAGCGATGTCTTTGTCCTATCCGGCACTCCGACGGGTGATCTCGCGATTTTCGGCGATCTCAGCGTCGTGAAAGGAATTGATTTCGGGACCGCTGTCGCGACACCATCCCAAGCTGCCGTTC
>JBDSZP010000072.1:0-52656 GCA_039925065.1 Luteolibacter sp. | reverse complement strand
CAGCGCTGGAGAAAAATTTCTGGGAAGGTGAAATGCAGTTGTGCCAAATGAAGACGGGCGCGCTGATTGATGTTTTCCGCCATACCTTCCTCCTCCGGGATCCCCACAGCGGCGAGCCGTGGTGCTTCGCGATGGTGACCCGCGACATCACCGCGCAGAAGCGGGCCGAGGTGGAGCTTCGCGAAAGAGAGGAGCGCTTTCGCAGTACGTTTGAAAACGCGGCTGTCGGCATCGCCCACGTGGCGACGTCCGGGCGCTGGCTGCGTGTGAACCAGCGGCTGTGCGAGATCGTCGGATACACGCGTGAGGAATTGCTCACGAAATCCTTCAGCGACATCACCCATCCGGACGATCTCGCGGCAGATAGGGAATACGCGCGGCGTGTCATTTCCCGGGAAATCTCGAATTATGCCATCGAGAAACGCTATCTTCACAAGAACGGTTCGATTGTATGGATCTCGTTGAATGTTTCAATGGCCTGGAAGACGAATGGGGAGCCGGATTATTTCATCGTGGTTGTCCGTGACATCGGAATCCGGAAACGAGCCGTGGAAGCGCTGTCCATCCGAGAGCGGCGTTATCGGGCTCTCACGGAAAAAGCGGTGGAGGACATCATCTTGTTGGATGCCGAGGGCGTCGTCACTTACGAGAGTCCGCACGAGACCTCGTTGCTCGGCTTCGGGAGCGGGGAAATGACGGGCCACAATGCGTTCGAGCTGTTGCATCCTGACGACCTGGCTCCGACGCGGAAGGTTTTTGAACACCTTCTCAAGAATCCCGGCGCATCGACTCAAGGGGATCTCCGGATGCGCAGGAAGGGAGGGGAATGGAATTGGATTCACTTTTTCGCGACCAATCTCCTCCACGATCCCGCAGTCAGCGCCGTCGTGTTGAATCTCCATAACATCACGGACCGTAAGCAGGCGGAAGAGGAACTCACCGCCAACCGCCGACGCCTTGCCGGGATCGTCGAGTCGGCCATGGATGCGATCATCACGGTGGATTCCGACCACCATGTAGTGCTCTTCAACGGGGCCGCGGAGAAAATGTTCGGCTGCACGGAGGCGGAGGTTCTTGGCTCGCACGTTGATCGATTCATTCCCGTGCGTTTTCAGAACGCGCATCATGAGTATGTCAAAAGGTTCAGTGAAAGCGGATTAACGAACGTCCAAATGGGCCACCGCGGAACTCCGCTGATAGCACTGCGGAAGGACGGTTCGGAATTTCCGATTGAGGCATCCGTTTCCAAAATCGAAATCGGCGAGGAGCGGATTTTCACCGTGATCCTGCGCGACATCACCGAGCGTCTGAAGGCGGAAAATGAGATTCTTCAGCTCAACGAAAAGCTCGAGCGGCGTGTGGAAGAGCGGACCGCCGAGCTCGCGGCTGCCAACCACGAGTTGGAAACGTTTTCCTACTCCGTCTCGCACGATTTGCGGGCTCCGTTGCGGGCGGTGTCCGGTTTCAGCCAAATCCTGCTGGATGACTTTGGCGGGGTTCTCGATGAGCAGCCGCGGGAGTATCTCGTGCGGATCCGCGCCGCCTCCCAGCGCATGGGGCAATTGATCGATGTCATGCTGCAACTCGCCCGTGCGACCCGGGGTGAGATGCATCACGAGCAGGTGAATCTCAGTGAAATGGCAGGAAACGTCGCCAACGGATTACAGGCCGGTGAACCGGACCGTCCGGTGGAATGGGTCATCCAGCCGGGTATGAAAACGCGCGGCGACCCGCGGCTGCTGAGAGTCGTGCTGGAAAATTTGCTCGGCAACGCTTGGAAATACACCAGTAAAAACCCGGGAGCCCGCATCGAGTTCGGCATGATCGAGCGGGAAGGAATCCGCACCTGGTTCGTGAAGGATAACGGGGTGGGCTTCAATATGGACCATATGGGAAGCTTGTTCGCGCCGTTCCAGAGATTGCACACTTCGCAGGAATTCGAGGGGGTCGGCATCGGCCTGGCCACCGTACAGCGGATCGTGGCGCGGCATGGCGGCATCATTCGTGCGGAGTCCGCACCAGGCGAGGGAGCCCGGTTCTATTTTACGCTCGCGCCGGATCATTCTGCTGCTATATAGGCCAGTATCTCGTGCGGCCGATTGCGTTTTCGGCCCTGAAACCCCACCGACTCCGATGCATTCCAAATTGATATTGTTAGTCGAAGATAGTCCGGATGACGTGGCATTGACTCTCAGTGCTTTCAAGCGTGCGCATGTGGACAATGAGGTCGCCGTGGCGCTCGATGGCGTCGAGGCGCTCGATTATGTTTTCGGCACCGGCGAGTATGTAGGGCGAGATACCAGCCACACGCCGGCGATGATCCTGCTGGATGTGGATCTGCCCCGGCTGCGTGGGACGGAAGTGCTGCGCCGCCTACGTGCCGACCCACGGACCGCGCTGATTCCCACCGTGATGCTCACCACCTCGCGGGAGGAGCGTGATATTGAGGAATGCTACCGTTATGGGGCAAACAGCTATGTGCGCAAACCGGTGGATTTTCAAGAATTCGTGGGGCTGCTGCATGACCTGACCCACTATTGGCTCGTGCATAACGAAGGTATGCTGTCGGACAGTGCCGGGAGGTGATCCCTGATTCATAAGGAGTTGGGACGCCCTCGTCCCAACCATCTGGTAGTATTCCGGTAACGGCCCGTCGCGAAGAACAGACAGGAATGTCTGTGTTACGGCGGAACAGATAGGAATGTCTGTGTTACTTCAGGACATCGGCCTGGTAGTCACCGAGCGCCCATTGGATTCCGGCGAGGTAGTGGCGGAGGACTTTGGGGTTCCAATAGATCTCGTGGTTGTGACCGAGTGAGCAGTAGAAGACGCGGCCTTTTTCCCAGTGGCGGGCCCATGCGATGCCGAAGTCGCCATCGGTGCGCTTGATGCCTTGGCGGGTCATGTCGGTTTTAGTCGTGTCGAGGCGGAGGAGCATGTGGACGGCCTTGGAATCGTAGGGAGCTTTGAATTGGTAGATTTCCTCGGGGAACTCGACGTTTTCGCCCTCGAACATGGCGGCGAGCGGGTGCTTTTCCTGGCCGGACTCGACCTTGACGCTGACTTTCACATCCGCAGTCCACGGGTGGCCGTCGAATTGGCCGTTGATCATCTGGCCGTATTCCGGCCATTCGTAACAGGTATCGGTGGCGGCGTGGATGCCGATGAAACCGTGACCGGATTTGACGAAGTCCATGAGGTTTTTCTTGAGGCGGTCCTCGCGTTTGGCGGCGGTTTCCTTATCGGCATCGCTCAGGGTTTTCATCTCCTCGGCGTTGGGCGAGAACACGTTCAAGGTGGTGCTGAGGAAACAGACGGCGTCGAAATTTTTGAGCTGATCGGCTTCGAAGTTCGCGAGGTCATCGCTGATGGTGGCCTCGAAAGCTCCGGTTTTCCTGCCCATTTCCGTGAGGGCGATCCGGCCGGTGGCGATGGAGGCATGGTGGAAACCATTGGTTTTCGAGAAAACGAGGATTTTGCGGCTTTTCAACGGCTTGGCGTAAGGCTGGTCCGGCAGGGCTGCGGTGATTTTTTCGAGCGCGCCGGCCGGGGCTTCGTCGGCCATCGTGGTCTGTGCCATGGCGAAAAGGGCGAGTGCGCCTGCGAAGCCTGTTTGTATGAGTGATTTCATGGATGGATCGTTAAACTCGTGGTTTTTCTTGGAAAGCTGAAACGCGGAATGGATGGCGCTTCTTACTGGAGTTTTCGCAAATGAGAGGGGGGGCACCGCGAGATTCGCCAGATTCGCGACCTCTGAAATGCGCCTGCCTCGGATTCAGGGTTGAGTCTGTCGCCGGATTCCGCGAAAACCACGCCGGATGAGAATTTTGGTCGTTGGCAAAGGTGGGCGCGAGCATGCGCTGGTAAGGGCTTTGGTGGAATCACCGGGTGATCACGAATTGTTTTGTTTCCCGGGAAGCGATGCGATTTTCCAACTCGCAAAGCCGGTCGCGGCCGATGGATTGGAATCGCTGATCGACTGGATGAAAGCGAACGCCATCGATCTTTGCGTCGCCGGCGAGGAAAGCTATTTGGTGAAAGGAGAGGGCCTTGCAAACCTCTGCGAGAAAAACGGCATTCCGTGTTGGGGGCCGCCGAAGGAGTCCGCGCAATTGGAAGCCAGCAAGGAGTTTGCGAAGGAGTTTCTCGTGAGAAATGCCATCCCGACGGCTCGCGCGACGGCGACCGATACGCTGGAGGAGGCAGTCGCTGCCATCGCCGGAGAATACCCGACGGTGTTGAAATTCGACGGGCTCGCCGCAGGAAAAGGCGTGGCGGTTTGTCCGGATGAGGCGTCCGCGCTGGAGTTTCTCGATGAGGTTTTCACGCAGCGGCGCTTCGGTGCGGGTCGCGTGCTGGTCGAGCAATGCCTGACCGGCCCCGAGGTGTCCGTTTTCGCGGCGATCATCGATGACCTGTATCTCATTTTCACCCCAGCCCGCGACTACAAGCGTGCGAACGACGGCGATCTCGGCCCGAACACCGGCGGCATGGGCGCGGTGGCCAGCCGACGGTTGGTCTCGCAGGAAATTCTGGATCAAATCGAAAAGGAAATCGTCAAACCGACCGTCGCCGGACTTCGCAAGGAGTCGCTTCCTTACCGTGGATTTCTCTACTTCGGAATCATGCTCACGCCGACCGGTCCGCAGGTGATCGAGTATAACTGCCGTTTCGGCGATCCGGAATGCCAGGCGGTAATGCCGCTGGTTCGTGGCGATCTGGCAGCGTTCTGCTTGGCCGGTGCGAAGGGCGAACTCCGTGAGGATCTCATCAGTTTCGACGATGGCTGGAGCGTGTGTGTCATCCTGGCATCCGCTGGCTACCCGGAAACTTCGCGCAATGGCGACCGCATTTCCGGCCTTGAGGAAATCACCGAAGCCCGAGTCTATCACTCCGGCACCCGGCCCACACCGGACGGTCAATGGGAAACCAATGGCGGTCGCGTCCTTGCCGTCGTTTCCGGTGGCAGCACCCGCGAGGAGGCCGTCACCAAGGCCCACGCCGCAGCGGATCACGTCCGCTTCGATGGCCTGCAACGCCGCCGCGACATCGGCATCCTGAATTTCGACTGACACCTATCATGGAACGCATCCTAACTGCAGAAGACATCGCCGCCGGAGTGGAACGCCTCGCCGAGGCCATCCGCGAGAAGAATCCGGAGAAACCCATCGCCCTCATCGGCATCCGCAGCCGGGGGGACGAAGTGGCGGAGCGAGTGCTCACGTTGCTGTCTTCCGAGGATCGTGAGCTGAACTTCGGCGTGCTCGACATTTCGCTCTATCGGGATGATTTCGAGCACCTCCACGAAAACCCGTCGATCCAGGAAAGCGACATTCCGTTCACCGTCGATGGCGCGCACATCATCCTCGTCGATGACGTGCTTTTCACCGGCCGCACCATCCGCGCCGCTCTTGACGCGTTGTCTGATTACGGCCGCCCGGCGAAGGTCGAGCTGGCAGTGCTGATCGACCGCGGCCACCGGGAAATGCCGATCCAGCCGGATTACGTCGGCATCGTTCTCGACACCCGCCGTCTCGACCATGTATTGGTATCCCTCGAAGGAACGGACGGAACCGATCAGGTCCAGATCGTCGAGAAAGAAAAGCCATGAGCCTTCTGCCGCAGCGCAAGAAATCCGCCGAGGAAATCGCGAAACTCCGCGAGACTTTCGGTATTCCCGGCCAGAATCCGGTCGCGGAAGATGCGTCTGCTCCTGTTTCCATCCCCGCTCCCGCGCCTGTCGCCATCCCCGCCCCGGAACCGGTCGTGGAAACGCCCGTTGCGGAAGTCATTCCGGTGACGGACACCATCCCAGTGGTCCATCTCGATCTGGAACCGGTGGAAACCTTGGGAGGCCCGGCCGTGCATCTCGATCTACTTCCCGTTGTTGCCGCTCCCCAAGTGCACGCCCCGCGTCCGGTCCGTTCGTTGAAGCGATCCGAGCGCATTCCTATGCTTTCCGCAGACGAATCCGAGCCTACGGAAACTCATGTCGAGCCCGCTCCTGTTTCCGCCAACCATTCCCTTCTGCCGAAGCCCGTCCGCTCGCTGCGCAAATCCGAGCAGGTCCCGATCACGCCTGTGGAGATCCACACGCCGCCTGCCGATTCCAGTTTACCCGTCCATCGCCACAGTGATGAAGAGCTGAACGAGATCCGCCGCCAAGCCGCGCTTGGGCCCCAATCGCAAGCCCTCCATCCGGCGCTTACCACCGCGCATCTGGCAGTCGTCATTCCCGGCTATCTCTTCGCATTGGGCGGCGCGGTTTGCTTCTACTACTACGAGCTTTCCATCAGCATCACCGCAGGTTGCGTCGCCGCCGCTCTGCTGGTCTCGGGATTCATCTTTCTCAAAAAACCGCTTTCCCGCCACCACGCGGCGTTCATCGCCGTGATATCACTGTTCGTGATTGTTTTCGGTGCGCTTCATTACTTTCCTCAACTCCGGCATGGCACGTAAAGACCTACTCGACATCGCTTCCCTCGATCGTGAGGAAATCGAACACCTCCTCGATCAATCCGTCCCTTTCAAGGAACTCTTCACCCGTTCGGTGAAAAAAGTCCCCGCACTCAAGGGGAAATCCGTCCTCACGCTTTTTTACGAACCCAGCACCCGCACCCATTCGTCCTTCGAGGTCGCCGCGAAACGTCTCTCAGCCGATGTCACGAACTTCGACGTCGCCCATTCCTCGATCACGAAAGGCGAGTCGGTCCGGGAAACCGTCGAGACGCTCCAGGCGATGCGCACCGATTTCATCATTGTCCGCCACAAGGCATCCGGCCTCCCGGGCATGATCGCCCGCCTGACAAAAGCTTCCGTGATCAACGCCGGCGATGGCGCGCATGCCCATCCCACCCAAGCCCTGCTGGACGCTTTCACGATTAAGGAGAAATTTCCCGATCCCACCGGCAAGCGCGTCCTGATCATCGGGGATATCCTGCACTCCCGCGTCGCCCGTTCCACCAGCACGATTTTGAAAAAGCTCGGTGTCGATGTCGCCTACCTCGGCCCCGGTTCGCTCGTGCCCAAGTGCGGTCCGGAAAACATCCGGCGCTTCACCGATTACAAGGAAGCGATGGCATGGTCGCCGGATATCGTCTATCTCCTCCGCGTCCAGATGGAGCGCCAGGATGTCCAGTTTTTCCCCAGCCTCCGCGAATACCATCGCCTCTATGGGATCACCGACGCCCGCCTCGCCGATATCCGCAATCGCGGGCTCTATCTGATGCATCCCGGTCCCGTAAACCGCGGCGTCGAGCTTTGCGATGCCGTCATGGACTACGAGCGCAGCCTCATCAACGACCAGGTCGAAAACGGCATCGCCGTCAGAATGGCCGTGCTCTACTGGCTCAAACCCGGCGCGGAATAAGCCGATGAAACCCACCCGTTCGGCTGCCGAGACCACCCGCCTCGAAGACCTTCCGAACATCGGAAAAAGCATCGCAGCCGATCTCCGGGGACTCGGGATCCACACACCAGAAGAACTGGCCAAGCGGGTGCCGCTGGACGTTTACCTGTCGCTCGGCCAGCCGATGGGAATCCGCCACGACCCATGTGTTCTCTACACCTTGCTCTCCGCAGAGCATTTCCTGAAAACCTCCGAAGCCGTGCCGTGGTGGAAATTCACGGAGGAGGGGAAACGGCTGCTGCGGGAAAATCCGTAAATCCGATTTTTGAATTCGAGCGCTTCAGGTCATTTCCCATGGGTCATCCCAACCAGTGCCGCTTCGAATTCCTTGAGATCACCTCCGAGCAGCGGTCTCTTTTTGGGGACGATGTGGCACAAGCCCTCCGATACGTAGAGGAAAATGTAATTCTTGGTAATCACTGTTTTGTGATAACCCGACCAACGGTTCAGTGATTCGTTATACTCGGTTGATTCAGTCAATCCCGCTTCAGAAATCGAAAGCCGATGCTCGCACAAAGTTCCTTTGTTTTTCCTCAAAAAGGCCATGCAAATAACGACGGCTGTCGGAAGCCCAATCACGAAAACGCCAGTCATGCTGACTGCCCAAAACGCAGCCGTAATCTGCTGTGCGAGATTCTGGTTCGGAATACCCGCATCACGAAACGCAGTAAAACCGTCAAGCCCCATAAAGACTGCCCATAGGACCAGCAACATCCGGCTACGAACCAGGATGCGAAAATACAGTAGGAATAAGTCGGAACGGGTGTTGATGTAGTGAATGGTCATTTGAGCTGGATGAAAACCTCGTCCGCAGGATCGTTTCTACCGGGCTCTTCCTGAAGTTCTTCAATCGTCCCGCGCATGGGGACAAGAGAAAGCACGGTGGGAAAACTGTCGAGGCGGTTTTGGCCGGCAGGAATAAGGGGCATGTCCGCTTCCCTAATCTGGGTCAGGATTACCTCATTTTGGTTTTTCAACCGCCAATGGACCCCAAAAGACGCGAACGTGAAATTCACCGGTGAATCAGGGGCCCGACACTGCAAAAGTTCGTGGTAAAACCCGAAGTGAAGAACTTCCTTGAGATCTTTGGCCCAACGGGACCGCATCCCTCAGCCCAGGGCATCGCCCTGGGTCATGTCACGCAAAGCCATTGGCGGCCTGAAAGGTCGCGATCCGGGGGGATCGATCTTTGGCGGATGTTACCCAGCCCGATGGGCTGGGCTGAGGGATGTTGACCCTTTGGGCTGGAATTCGAACGCCTGCGTGGGGTCATTCCGCCGTCATGGCAACATGTCCGTCTCTTCGCGTTCATTCGCGGTTGGTTTTCTCAAAGTGAGACCGCCCTGATTTGGGTTTCCCATGCTGGACAAACCCGGCGGGGTCTGGCATACATCCGCCCCCATGTCCGAGTTAGCGAAAGCCTATGAACCCCAAGCCGTCGAAGCCAAATGGTACGCGGCCTGGATCGACGGAAAATGCTTCGAAGCCGATCCTTCCTCCGCGAAGGACGGGTATTCGATCGTCATTCCTCCACCGAATGTCACCGGTATCCTGCATCTCGGCCACGTCTTGAACAACGCGCTTCAGGACATTCTTGCCCGCCGTGCGCGGCAGAAGGGCAAGGAAGTGCTTTGGCTCCCCGGCACCGACCACGCGGGCATCGCGACTCAGGCGAAGGTTGAGCGCGAGGTTCGCGAAAAAGAAGGGGTCGGCCGCCGCGATCTCGGGCGCGAGGAATTCCTCAAGCGCGTTTGGGATTTCAAGAACAAGCACGGCGATATCATCATCAACCAGCTCAAGCGCCTCGGTTGCTCGTGCGATTGGAGCCGCGAGCGGTTCACGATGGACGAGCCTTACACCGAGTGGGTGAGCCACGTGTTTGTGGAACTTTTCAAAAAAGGCCTGATCTATCGCGGCAAGCGGATGGTAAACTGGTGCCCGGTTTCCCTCACCGCTCTATCCGACGAGGAGGTCATCATGACACCGCAGCGCTCGAAGCTGTATTTCATGAAATATGAGCTCTCGGACGCACCCGGCGAGTATTTGGAAATTTCCACCACCCGCCCGGAAACCCTAATGGGCGACGTCGCGGTCGCGGTGAACCCGAAGGACCCGCGCTTCACGAAATACATCGGACGCAAGGTGTTCCGTCCGTTTCCACACACCGAAATCCCGATCATCGCGGACGATCACGTGGACATCGAGTTCGGCACCGGTGCTCTGAAAATCACGCCAGCCCACGACAAGGCGGACTTTGAAATCGGCATGCGTCATGGTTTGGAAATCATCGACGTGTTGACGCCAGACGCGCACATCCATTGTCCGGAATGCCCGGACCTCGATGGACTCGACCGCTTCGTCGCACGCCGGAAAGCGGCTGCGAAATTGGAAGAGATGGGCCTGCTCATCCGCATCGAGGAATACGAGAACAATGTCGGCTATTCAGAGCGCGGCGGCGTGCCGATCGAGCCGCGCATCTCGATGCAGTGGTTCCTGAAATATCCGAAAATCAAGGAAGCCGCCGATGCGGTGGCCAATGGCGACATCAAGTTCCGTCCCGAGCGTTGGGCGAAAACCTACGCGCACTGGATGGAAAATCTCCAGGATTGGTGCATCAGCCGCCAGCTCTGGTGGGGTCATCAGATTCCGGTTTGGTATCGCACCGAAAAGCTCGAATCGCTCAAAAACGCCGAGTCACTCAATACGTCCCATATGTCCCATGGGGACCTATACGTAGGAACAGAACCACCCGCCGACGCTGAAAACTGGACGCGCGACGAGGACGTGATGGACACCTGGTTTTCCTCATGGCTGTGGCCGTTCGCGACGATGGCGAATGTCGGCGAGCAGACTGACACGCTGAAAAAATTCTATCCGACGGACGATCTCGTCACCGGTCCCGACATCATCTTCTTCTGGGTCGCCCGGATGATCATGGCGGGCTTCGAATTCACCGGCGAGCTGCCGTTCAAGAACGTCTATTTCACTTCCATCATCCGCGATCTCAAAGGCCGCAAGATGTCGAAGTCGCTAGGAAACTCGCCGGATCCGGTTGAGCTGATGGAGAAATACGGTGCGGACGGATTGCGCTTCGGCCTCATGCGGATCGCGCCTGTCGGCAGCGATCTGCGCTTCGACGAAGTTTCCGTGGAGGAAGGCCGCAATTTCGCGAACAAACTCTACAACGCCTGTCGCCTCCGCCAGATGGGCGGCGAACCATTCCAACCGTTCACCGGATTCGATGGCCTGCGTCCCTATCACCTCAACGCGATGGCGAAGCTCGACGAACTCTCCGTCGATCTGGAGCGTCTTTACGCGGACTATCGCTTCGGCGAAATCGGGCATCGCTTGTATGAATTCCTCTGGAACGATTTCTGCGACAAGTTCCTCGAAGCCGTTAAACTCGACCTTCGCGACACCGCGCCGCCGGAAGCGAAGGCGGCGTCGCTCGGTGTGTTCGACGCGATCATGGCCCGCTATTTGCAGCTCCTGAGCCCTTACATGCCGCACGTCACGGAAGAGCTTTCCGAGCGCATGAGCTACGTTTCGCCCGGCGAATTCCTGATGCAGAAACTCCTGCCGTCGGAGCCGCTGCTGGCTTCGCTTTCCGCCGAGCAAATTGCCGCCGCGCAAACCGTGGCTGCCGAGGTTTACGAATCCGCCGGCCGGATGCGGAACCTGAAAGCGGAATACAAGATGGGTTCGCGCAAGGACATCAAGTTCGTCATCAAGTCCGCCCCCGAGTGGCTGGCTGGCGAAGTGAAGGTGCTCGCGCTGCTTGTCGGCGCGGAGGAAATCAAACTGGATTCCGCCTATGAAGCGCCGAAAGGAACCCCAGCGGCGGTCACAGGAGTCGGCGAAGTTTACATGCCGCTCGAAGGTCTGATCGACGTGGAAGCCGAGCGCATCCGCCTGACCAAGGAAATTTCCAACATCGAGATCGAGGTGAAGAAGTGCGAAGGCAAACTCGGCAACGCCAGTTTTGTCGATCGCGCGCCACCGGAAGTCGTTGAGCAGGAAAAAGCGCGGCTTGAGGATTGGAAGGCGAAGCTCGTCCAACTGGGCGAGATGCTCACCGCGTTGGCATGACCGCTTGCCAAGGACACTCGATTGGCTAGTGTGCACGGCGGAATTGAAAACCCATGACGAACTTAAGCAGCATCCCTGGCATCGGCAAAGCGTCGCTCGAACTTCTCGAAGCAGCGGGGTTTCTTGATTTGGAATCGCTGGCGAAAGCGGGTGTGGATGAACTCGCCAAGGAGTTGGAACGCGCCAACAAGGTTCTTCAGATCGCCAAACGCGCCCCGGCCCGAGCCAGCGTGGAAAAGTGGATTTCCTCCGCCCGCGATATCACCGGAACAGACGAAAACGACGAGGAGGAGGTCGCGATGCCCGTCAACTACGAGCAATCGCCGCAAGTGGCAAACATGCTGGCCAACGCGCCATTTGCGATTCCGCTGCCCGCCAAGTTGCTGGTGGAGAAGGAGCTTGCGGTGGCGGATATTCCTGCCGCGATTTTCCTCAACCGCTACTCCGGCGATCTTGAGGTGAAAGTGGATGAACGAATCCCGCGTGCCCCTCAATCCCGCCCGACCGGTTCTCCGAATTTCATCAAAATGGCGGACAACGGCCAATCGCGCTATGAAATCGACAACTCGCGCATCAAATCCACCGATGCCTTGAACAGCGGGACGGTGCGTCCGCTCTCGGCAAAACCTTCGCAGGACAATGATCGTGTCGCACTCATCCGCGGACCACGGGTGGAAACCAACAAGGGGCGCGATCCGGAGTCGCCATTTTTCATTCGCGGAGTGCTTCACAGTCACCCGGTTTCGATGGCGGTGGGGGCCGTGGTCACCTTGCTGCTGGCGGCTTTATTGCCTTTGGCCGTGGGTTCAACAACATTGCTTTTATTATCCGATCTCAAGCCCGAGCACTTTGCCTGGGTTCCGAAATGGTTGTTAGTATTTCCCTTCAGCCTGCCGATCGTCGGCTTCGGCTACTTATGCTGGGGAATCAATGGCACCTGCCGGATTTGCGGGCAGAGGCAGTTCGTGCCTCGGATGTGCCTGAAGAATTCGAAGGCACATCACGTTCGCGGACTCGGTTATATTGTCCCGGTTTGCCTGCACATGCTCACTTTCAAGTGGTTCCGCTGCACCTACTGCGGCACTCCGGTGAGATTGAAAAAGTAACTTAACGAAATGATCGGCAGACTTCCATCAACCTTGGTTTTGGCGATCGCGCTGAGTTCGTGCGCCACGTTGGGATTGAAAAAGAAGGCTTCGAAAGTAGGCCCCGCCAGCACCGAGACGCCGGTTGGCATGCCTCCGGGCCTCATGCATTCCAGTTCGGGAGACTCAGGCACGCCGGTCACTCCCGGCGGAAATACGAAGTCGAAATCCTCCCCGCTGACCATGACGCCGGATGAGGACATTGTTTTCACCGATCCGGATAATCCCACGGCGGACATCCCCGAGCTGGCGACCTTGCTCGAAACCACCAAACGCGGTCCATGGGAAGCCAGCGAAGCGACAGCCAAACAACTCTCCGCCCGTGAAGGCAAGCCGTTGCTGATTTGGTTCACCGATTCCTCGAACAGCCCGATGTGCAAGGCACTCAGTGAGGAACTTTTCTCCACCAGCGACTTCGGAAAGTGGGCGGATGAAAAATTGATCCGCCTCCGTGTCGATTCGAACGTGAAAGCGGACGAAGCAGAAACCCTTGATGAAAAAACCACGATGCTGATCGACAGGGGACGCTATGTCACCGAGTTGAAAAAGCGTTACAAGATCCTCGGTTACCCTTCGTTGATCTTGCTCAATCCCAGCGGCGAAGTGATCGGCCGCTACCGTGGTTACAAACGCGGAGACGCCAACTTTACCTGGGGCCTGATCAAGCAAGGCGAGGCAGTTTCCACCCAAGCTTACAAATCCTGGCGGGCGGGCCTTGAGAATAAAGGCTATCGCGAGTGGCAGGATCGCAAGAACCGCAAGATCTTCGCGAAGCTGGTGACTTACTCGAAAGGCACGCTCGTATTCATCGAGCCCAACGGCACCCGCTCCCAAACCAAGGAGACCAGCCTGTCGGACAAGGACCGCGCATGGATCGCCGACCAGAAGAAGCTGAGGAACATCCAGTAAGGAGCCGCAGCGTAGGGGGCGTGGACGTCTCGTCCATGCGTGGTGACGAGACGTCCCCACCCCCTGGCCATAAAACGAAAAAGCCCGGACGGCGGAAACCGACCGGGCTGAAGATGGAAATTTTCGGGTTATCTCCTGCGGCGGAGTAGTAACATGGAGCCGATCACGCCGAGAGCTGTGCTGGAGGTTTCCGGTACTACGGAGAAATTCGCACTGTAATTGGCTCCGCTGTTGTTTGAGAACTTATTGCCTTCGTTGGTGGTCGAGTAAGCAAACACTTGGACCGTGTAACTGCCATTGCCGAGGCCGCTGAGCAAATTGGCGTTTGCTCCGGTGTTGTCCCATTTCTGGTCGCCGCCGCCGAGGTCCGAGTTGAAATTGAGGTTGAATTCCGTGAACGATCCCGGGGTGTCGCCTACCTTGAAGACCCGGTAATCGAACCGGCCACCGGTCACATCACTGCTGCCGTTTTTGAAGGTTTTGATCTCGCCGCCCACCAGAACCAGCGTGTTCCCAACCGATGTGTCGAAAATGCCCAGATTGGCACCTTGGAAGTCCGGATTGGCCGTGCTTGCCTGCATGTCATAATAAACGCTGGTCGATGCGTTGATCTTGATGATGCCGTAAGACTCAAAAATACCAGTGGCTGCATGAGCATTTCCAGCGGCAGCCAACGCAAGCACTACGATAAGCTTTCTCAATTTCATGGGGGTTTTTAGGGTTTACTGTGGGAGGAAAGTCCTAAGAGATACCTCCAAAAGCACTTCGATTCCTGCATAATATCCTGTTTGTAGTCAAACAAAAAGGTATTCGGGGAGGCGAATCGAAGTGCTTCTGGTGGCTTTTTTCACCGGTTACATTTGGATATGTGGAAAGCGGATCTGCGGTTTATAAAATTTCGTGAAAATTTTCAGAAATTTCATCTTCCGGTGGATGAGGCAGCGCAGCGAGCGCAGTGCGGTAGGCTTTTTCATCGAATCCCTTGCGGGTTCTGAGGATGTTGTCCATTTCCTCGCCGAGGCAGAGGGCGATCTGGGTTTTCGCGTCGGACTCGTCCAATCCCAGCTTGGTGAGGCGGGCGAAGGTTTTTGCGACGTAGGGCGTTTGTGGCGAAGTGAGCTGTTGCTCGACAGCGGCAATCAGGTCGGGAAGGAGATCGTCGTTCATGGTGTTTGAATGGGCATTGGGGCGAGGTCGGTCCATGGCTTGAATTCGTGGGGAATGGGCGCTTCGAATCGATGGCGCTTGCCGGTGACCGGGTGATTGAAAGTGAGCCGCCAGGCGTGGAGCATGAGGCGGCCGGTCTGCTCGGAGGTCTTGCTGGGTTTGCCGTAAATCGGATCGCCGACGAGCGGAGCCCCCTTGTGATGGAGATGCACGCGGATCTGATGGGTGCGGCCGGTGTGAAGGTGGCAAAGGATGAGCGCGGTGATGCTGGCGGCATCGGTGGCCAGGATTTCGTAATCCGTGATCGCCGTTTTTCCGCCGGGTGGATTGACGACGGCCATTTTCTGGCGATTCACCGGGTGGCGGCCGATGTGGGTGAAGATGGTGTCCTTGGCGGGTTTCGGGATGCCCTGGGTGACGGCCAGATAGAGTTTCTCCATGGTGCTTCGCTCGGAGAACTGGGTGACCAGCGATTGGTGGGCGACGTCGGATTTCGCAACAACGAGGCAGCCGGACGTGTCCTTGTCGAGTCGATGGACGATGCCGGGTCGCTCGACGCCACCAATGCCGGATAGTTTTCCCTTACAATGATGGAGGAGTGCGTTGACCAGCGTGCCATCGGGATTTCCGGGGGCAGGGTGGACGACCATGCCGCTGGCTTTGTTCAAAACGACGAGGTCATCGTCCTCGAAGAGAATTTCCAAAGCGATGTCCTGAGGTGCGTTGTCGAGCGGGACAGCCTCGGGGAGGACGATCGTGATGCGGTCGCCGAGTTTTACCGCGTCGCGGGGTTTGGCGGGATGGCCGTTGATTTGGATGAATTGTTCGCGAATCAGGGTCTGGATGCGTGAGCGGGAAAGTTCCGCGAGGCGGGCGGCGAGAAAGGCATCGATGCGCTCGCCCGGACTGTTTTCGACTAAAATTTCCACAAGCGGATTCTGTCCTCGGGAAAATGCGCTGCAAGTTTGTTCGCAAGCGAATCGGGACGGGGGTTCTCTTCCGTTCGTAGTCCAACCCTTGTATGTCTTCATTGCGCAACGAAGACACCCTCAAGGGTTGGACTACGTGCGAAGAGGAAGAATATCGCGTCATGGAGCAGAGCTTTCATCGTCGCGCGGGTGGGTGGCGGCGCGCCCCTCCAGAAGAACGGAGCAAGCTAAGCCGCCAGCGTAGGGCATCTGATTCCGACGCAGCGGATATTGGAGAATTAGTCATATAAGATAATGAGTTGGGACGAATGGCAGGTAGTTAAGCGGCCGTCTGAAAATGTCCTGAAGGGACAACTCATACTAGCCCGGCACAAAGTGCCGGGTTACCGACGGATTTGTTCCGCGTCCTGAAAGGACGCTTCATGCGGGGTGGGACTTGAGCGGCGCGGAAGCCGCATGAGAGGTTTTGAAGAAGGAGGGGGCACCGGATTTTGAATGCCTGGCGAAAAATCAGGCTCGCGTCACTGCGTCTCTGCGCGAGAATCCATCTCGGTCGCTAATAGATTGGGAAATGGGGAGCTGGGGGGGCGGGGGAAAAAGGATATGTCTCGGATATTTTAAGGTGCTGGGGCGGGTGGGGTATCACCGCCGACGCGCTTGGCGCGCTGGGGATCGCGCTCGACGCGGCTGGCGCGTTGCCAGGCGTGGAGTTTTTCGGGCTGGTGTTCGTAGAGGTTGGTCATGATGGGATCGAGGATGTCCACCTCGGTGTTGATGAGTGTCAGTTGCTCGTCGATGAGGGCGGTGTTCTCAGTGCCTTCCTGGACTTCGGTGCGGTTGTGGGCGTGGGCTTCATCGAGGGCGTCGCGGTCGCGGCGGAGGTTGGTGACGAAGGCGGGGTTGATGGCGAGGGCGAGGAAACGGGCGCGGAGGGCGGCTTTGGCCGTTTTTTGCGCGGGGATATCACCTCCGTCGGCTGTGGAGGCGTCGTTGTCTTCGAGTAGTTTCAAGAGGCTATCAGCATGGGGGCGGATGTCTTTCTCGATGCGGGCCGGGACGTTGTTGAAGGCGACGGCGAAGCCGAGTTCGTCATCCCGCAACTCGATGGCGCGGGCGGTGGAGGCGATGCGTTTGAAATCGAGCAGGAGGGCATCGAGCAGGCTGGATTTGGTGATACGGTTGGGGATTTGGTCGGCGCGGGCACCGGTGACGCGGGTGACGCTGGCTGCGATTTTTCCGAGGTGTTCCGCCACGGCGGGGATGGCGCCGTGGTCGGCAGCATTGTTTTGGCTGAAGATGAGGACGTTTTGGGCTCGGGTGAGGCGGCGGATGTCGCGGTTGTTCATGGTGGGGTGGAGTTTGATAATGTTGGAGTTCCTTAGGGAACCGATGCGGTTCTAACTGAGGGGGTGGGGAAATTCAAGCTCCAAATTTGCAAGTGATTGATTATAGGTCGATACGGAACGGGTTTTCTGCGGGAGGGAGCAGATGTGAGGGCGGACGGAAGCTGCTTCGAGGTTAGGTGGAAGTAGGTTTGAGCTCGGTTGAAACAGGTGTGAGAGTGGGTGGGAGCAGGTGTGAGAGTGGGGGGGAGCAGGTGTGACCATGGGTGGGAGTAGGTGCGAGCTTGCCCGGAGCCGGTGCGAGGAGGAGTGGTAGCAGGTGCGAGTGTGGCGCTGAGCACGTTCACTGCTCAGCGGCAGCGACTTCGGGAAGGAAATCGCTCTGCAAGCAGAGTTACCTGATTTTAAATTTTTAACCGCGAATTGACGCCAAGAGACGCGAATGAAGTCAATTCACCCGTGATCTTTGGATGAATTCCGGCGGAAAATCTCTCTTGTTCCAAAACATTCGCGTCTCTTCGCGTTCATTCGTGGTTAGCTTTCCCAAAATAAGGCAGCCCTCGCTCTGCAAGTTTCAAGTTTGCACGACGTAGATGGGGACTTAGCATATTCGCCATGCCGCACAGTTCAGACACCATCGCCTACTGCCACTCGTGTGGAAATCCGATGGACGTGACGACAGTGGCTCCATTTTCAAACGTCACCTGCCCGAGCTGCGGCAAGCACACGCGGGTGAAGCGGGAATTCGGCCCCTACACGCTTACCCGCCGCCACGCATTGGGCGGGATGAGCATGGTTTTCGTCGCGCAGGACAACACGCTGGGCCGCGAGGTGGCGTTGAAAATCCTCAGCGAGGAATTCTCGGCGGACGAGCGGCGGATCAAGGCGTTCGAGGAAGAAGCGCGGATCACGGCGTCGTTCAGCCATCCGCATGTGGTGCGGGTGTTGAGGACGGGCAGGGCGTTCGGGAGATTCTACATCGCGATGGAACTCGTGCCGGGCGGGCATTTCGAACACCAGATCAAGGAGCGCGGAAAAATCCCCGAAGCGGAAATGCTGCCGCTGGCCATTGAGGTGGCGCAAGGACTCAAGGCGGCGCACGCGGCCGGCCTGATCCACCGCGATGTGAAACCGGGAAACATCCTGCTTGATGCGGACGGTCACGCGAAGCTCGTCGATTTCGGGCTCGCACTGGTCACTCAAGGCGGCAAGGCGCAGGCAACGGAGCTTTGGGCCACGCCCTACTATGTCCCGCCAGAGACGATCGAAGGCGATTCCGAGGATTTTCGTTCGGATATTTATGCCTTTGGCGCGACTCTCTATCATGCACTGGCAGGTCGTCCATCTTGCGGCGAGGAAACGATGGCCACCGACGTTCTCCGCAAGGCGAAACAGAACGTGATCCCTCTCAGTGAGGCTGCTCCGGACATTTCCGCCGATACCTGCACGATCATCGAGCGGGCGATGGCCTACGATCCCAAGGACCGTTTCAGTTCCTACGATGATCTGATTTCGCAGTTGGAAAATGCGATGGTCCGTCTGAAATCCGGCGGGCCAAGTGCTGCCGAAGTTTCCCAAAGTGTCTCGCGTCGCCGGGCGAGGAAAAAAGGCGATCTGATCATTCTATCCGCTGCGGGGGTCATGCTGTTCGCCGCGCTCGGTGGCGGCATCTGGTGGATTACCCGTAAGGAGCCTGAGAAGATTGTTAAAAAGCCGGCGGTTCTCGAAACGCTACCGATCATCCCGGCAGCTGGCTCCGCTTCGGCCACCGATATCGCGAAGATCTATCGGGAGGCACGCGAGGCGGTCGCTTCCAGGCATTTTGAAAAAGCATCGCGGGAATTCGCCAAGCTGGGCGAAGATCCAAACGTGCAGGAGCCGACAAGAACCTGGGCTGGCGTGGAGGCCGTGGTCGCGGCTTTTCTCGATGGCAAATCCGCCAAAGCGCAGGTTTTGGCGAAGTCCGGATTGGAGCACGCGTCGGGTGTGTCAGGCGAGGGCGTCCGCATCGGCGATGGATTGATCCACCTTCTGGGCGAACTTGGAAAACTGCCGGCGATCCCCGCAAAATCGTTGGATTCGTCGGGTCATGACGCATCCCACGTGATGGCATGGATGCTCGCCGGGCTGAAAGATTGGGAGCAGGGAATGCTGGATGAGGCGGGGGCTTGTTTTTCCGCCGTGGCTGCCACCAATCTCTCTCAGGACGAGCAATGGCTCAATGTCTATCAGGAGCTGGCGAAGGACTACCTGGCGGATCAGCGGATTCTTTCCAGTCCGGTTTTCGAAAAATTCCCAGCGGACAAAGCTGGATGCGAGGCGGCGGTGGCCGAGCTCAACACTCTTCTGCCGACCCTGAAAACCCGGGGTCGCGCACGCTACAACATCCGTGCCTGGCAGCTTGATCTGGCACGCCATGCCAAACTTCTCGGCTCGCCGAAAGTCCAACCGCTCAATGAAGTAGCACACGTTGCGCCCGCCACGGATCTGTCTTCGGTGATGGCCCGCTTGAGCGGCTTTGCGGGCGAGGGCCGTTTTCGGGAAGCCGCCGAATATCTCAAAACCCTGCCCGCCGATCCTGAAGGAGCGACCCGCGAGTCCCTGCTCTTCATCGTTGAGTCGTCCGGCATGTTTCTAACGAACCTGGAGACGGACCTCGCCAAAGGAAGCATCTCTGCGGAGCTGCCCATGAAATCGGGAGAAGTCGCGCAGAAGGTGTCCATCGATGCGGCTGGGAAAATTTCCACGACAGATGCCGCAGGGAAAACTGTTCAGCATTCATGGAGTGATTTCTCAGCCGACGCGCTGATCGCCCTGCACCGGATCTTTGTCAAAAACCCGCGGAGTGAATCGGATCGGTTGAGCCACCATCAATGCGCCATCGCTTTCGACTGGCTCGCCGGAAACCGCGAACGTGCGTTGTCCGCCGCCGCCCTCCTGTCTCAATCCAGCGCCACCTTCAAACAGCAGTGGGAAACCATCGCCAGCGGACTGCCGAAGTGAGTGTGTTCATTTGCCTGTTTAGATAGGTCCGAAAATAAGGAGTTAGGACGCCCTCGTCCTGACTGTCCGGCAGGGGGATGCTGCCGGAAAGAATGGACGGAGGCGTCCATTCTCCTCACGCCCGTCATTTCAGGGACTTCACGTAAGCCACGAGCTGATCAATTTGCCCTTCGCTGAGATGAGCGAAAGGCGGCATGGACGGTGGATAGCCTTTCACGATTTGACGCTGCGGGGTTTTGATGGAATTCCTGAGATACGCTTCATCCGCGATGATCTTCGTTTCATCCGTTAGCGTTTGTACGGAGCCGAAAACCCCCTGGAGATTCGGAGCGAGTTGCGAGGCACCGACCTGATGGCAGGCGGCGCAACCTTGGCTGACGAACAATTTCGCACCCTCCTGTGTGGCTGGTTCCGCCGCAATGGCTTTATCAGCAGGAATCGCGAGCAGCCCGGCGATGGCGAAACACGCGGCGATGAATGTTCCGAAGATGGCGACGAGCCAATGCGGGAAATCATAACGCGAGTTCATCAGGAATTTCACGGCGACAAGCGAGACGATGAGCACTCCCAAAATTGCGACATTGTGCACCGCGCTGGTGAGTTGTGGAAAATGGCCGCTGAGCATCAGGAACAGCACGGGGAAGGTGATGTAGTGATTGTGCATTGATCGTAGTTTCGCCTGCTTGCCGTATTTCAAATCATGCGGCAATCCTGCTAACAAAGATGCCATGAATTTCTTCTGATTCTGGATGATGTGCAAAAACACGTTCGCCGACATCGACGACCCAAGCATCGCTCCGATCTGAAGAAATACCGCCCGGCCATTGAAATATTGATTGAAGAAAAACGCCGCTGCCAGAACGAGCGCAAGCGTCAACGGAACCGCGACGGCGGGCCGCTCTTTCAATTTCGTCCGCCAGATCGTGTCGTAAACCAGCCACCAGCCGATGATGCCTGCCACACTCAGCCCGATGGCTTTCCAACCTTGGAGATCCATGCTCGTGGGATTCAGCAGACCGGAACCACCGTGCAGATAGAAAACGGAAATCAGCAGCAAGGTCCCGCTGATCCAAGTGGTGTAAGATTGCCACATGAACCAATGCAGGGGCACAGGAATTGCTCTCGGATTGATGATGCGTTTTTCCAAATGGAAGACGCCGCCGCCGTGGAGCATGTCGAGATGGCCGAGCAGAGCGGGATCCGGAATTTTTCCATCCTCATCCGGCTCGGGGGCGATCAGATTCAGCTCCATCCAGGTGAAGAGAAGCGAGTTTCCAATCCACATGATCGCGGCGATCACGTGGACGAAACGGAAAACCACGCTCAGCCAGCCTGCGATCTCGGATTCCATAAACCGGAATCCATAAAGCACTCATTATACCGGATGAAAACAATAAACGCCTCGCTCGCTTTGTTGGCTCTTCGCTCGTAGTCCAACCCTCTAGGGTGTCTTCGTTACGACACCCTAAAGCAAGGGTTGGACTACAAACGGGAGGCGCTCAGCGCTATCAGCGGCCGATGATTCGTTTCAGGGGCGCGCGAAAAAGCCGATCTCCTCACCGGTGAGTTTGCGGAACTGCCCGGGCGATAAATCGGGATCCAGCACCAGCGGCCCGATGCTTTCGCGGTGCAGGCTCAGCACTTGATTTCCCACCGCATGAAACATCCGCTTCACCTGATGGTAACGCCCTTCGTGGATGCTGAGCAGCGCCTCGTGCGGGGTGATGATTTCCAATTGCGCCGGACGGGTGGTGAGATCCTCAAATGCGAAATAGATGCCTTGTTCGAAAATGGCGGCTGTCTCAGCGGAAATCGGATCACGGGTGGTGATGCGATAGGTTTTGGAAATTTCCTCGTCCGGCTCGGTCACTTGTTTCGACCAGCGTCCATCGTTGGTCAGGAGCAGAAGTCCGGTGCTCGCCCGGTCCAGACGGCCGGCAAGATGCAATTCAGCCCGCAGTGGATGATCGATCAACTCGATCACTGTCGGATGTTGGGGATCGGTCGTCGCACTGAGATAACCGGCGGGCTTGTGAAGCAGTAGATAGACCGCCTCTTCCGCCTGGAGGACCGCTCCATCGAGTTCGATCCGCGTGAAACGGTTGATCCGCCGGAGTCCGCTGGTTTCAACGGCTCCATCCACCGTTACCCTGCCATCCGCTAACAAGCGCCCGACCTCCTTGCACGAATGCATGCCGAGGCGGGTGAGAAAGCGGTCCAAGCGCATGGATACAGGCAGGAACGCCTATCTCACGGTTGTTCCTCGCGACCGCAGCACTGTTTGAACTTCTTGCCGGAACCGCACGGGCACTCAGCATTGCGGCCGGTGGTCTCGATGGAGAAACTGGGTTTCCGCTTGGGCAGATTCAGTTTCAGCTTGGTTCCAGCGGGAGAAGGAAGCGCGGAGGGATCGAGGTTCTCAGAGCTGCCGGAAATTCCGACGTTGGCGTTCGTGAGCGCTTCCTCGCCGCCTTGCAGTTGCTGGGGCTGGCTGTGAAGTTGCTTGAGGAACGCTTCGAGGTTGGCTGCGGAGCGGAAGAGGTTTTGCAACGCCTCCTGCTTGATGCTGTCCATCAGGGTAACGAAGAGGTTGTAAGCTTCGTTTTTATATTCGATGAGCGGATCCTTCTGGCCTTGTGCACGGAGGCCGACACCTTCGCGGAGGGCGTCCATGTTATAGAGATGGGCCTGCCATTGCTTGTCGATGGCCACGAGCACCATGCGGCGCTCTTCTTGGTCGAGAACTTCCAGCGGAAGGTCACCCACACGGTTTGTGTAAGCCTCCTTCACTTTATCGACCAGCATTGCGGAGATTGCCTCTTCGTTCTGGGTCGTCTTGAAATCTTCTGCGGAGACGCGGACAGGAAGAGTGGCGTTCACCCAATGAAGCAGCTCGTTGTGGTCCGTAGAATCGTCATCGCGGTCGCTGAGATATTCGTGAACCTTCGCAGGGATGGTTTCGTCGATGATCTCGTTGACGAGGTCACGCGGAACTTCGGTGGTGAGAACCTCGTTGCGATAGCCATAGACGACCTCACGTTGCATGTTCATCACGTCATCGAAATCGAGCACCCGCTTGCGGCCGGTGTAGTCGCGTTGTTCGACTCGTTTCTGCGCGGTTTCCACCGAGCGGTTGAGCCATGAATGTTCGAGGGCTTCACCTTCCTTCATGCCGAAGCGCTCCATCATCGAGGTCATGCGGTCCGCTGCGGCGAAGTTGCGCATGAGGTCGTCTTCGAAGGAAATGAAGAACTGCGAACGGCCCGGGTCACCTTGGCGCGAACAACGTCCACGGAGCTGGCGGTCGATCCGGCGTGATTGGTGGCGCTCGGTGCCGATGACAAACAAACCGCCGACTTCGGGAACTCCCGGGGCGAGTTTGATGTCGGTGCCGCGGCCTGCCATGTTGGTGGAAACGGTGACGGAGCCGAGGTGGCCGGCGCGGGAAACGAGGTCTGCTTCCTGTGCGTGGAACTTGGCGTTGAGGACGGCGTGGGGGATTTTCGCACGCTTGAGCATGCGGGCGAGGGTCTCGGAAGACTCAACGGATGCGGTGCCGACGAGGACCGGCTGGCCCTTCGCATGGGCTTCTTCGATTTTCGAAATCACCGCATTGAACTTCTCACGGCGGGTTTTGAAAACCTGGTCGTTGTCGTCGATCCGGATGTTCGGCGTGTTGGTCGGGATCGGCAGCACGTCGAGGCGATAGATGTCGTGGAACTCGGCAGCTTCCGTTTCGGCGGTGCCGGTCATGCCCGCGAGCTTTTGATAGAGGCGGAAATAGTTTTGGATCGTGATCGTGGCGAACGTCTGGGTTTCCTTCTCGATGGAGACGTCTTCCTTGGCTTCGACCGCCTGATGGAGTCCGTCCGACCAGCGGCGGCCGGGCATTTCACGACCGGTGTTTTCATCGACGATGATCACCTTGTCATCCTTGACGACGTATTGGACGTCCTTTTCGAAAACGCAATAGGCCTTGAGGAGTTGGGAGATGTTATGGATCTTCTCGGCCTGTCCGTCCATGCTGACCTGGAGCTCTTCTTTGGCGGCGATCCGCTGTTCTTCGTTGAGTTCGCGGTTGGTATCGATGTCGGCGTAAAGCGTGCCGAGGTCGGGAAGCGTGAAGGATTCCGGATCACCGGGGGAAAGATATTCGCGGCCCATCTCCATCAGATCGGAGTCGTGGCCTTTTTCATCGATGACGAAATAGAGCTCTTCCTTGATTTCGAAAAGTTCCTTCTTCTGTGCGTCCTGGTGGAAGGAAAGTTCTGTTTTCTCCAACAGACGCCGCATTTCCGGCTCTTCCATGAAGCGCATGAGCTGGCGGTTGCGCGGCTGGCCGAGCTTCACTTTGAAAAGCGCGCGGCCGGCGTTCACGGTGTCGCCCGCTTCGAGCAGGGTTTTCGCTTCGGCGGCGAGGTTGTTGCAGAGCTCGGTCTGGCGTTTGACGAGCTGCTCGACGAGCGGCTTGTATTTGTCAAACTGATGGGAGGATTGCGTGGAAGGACCTGAAATGATGAGCGGCGTGCGCGCTTCGTCGATGAGGATGGAGTCCACTTCGTCGATGATGGCGAGGTAGTGGCCGCGCTGGACCTGCTCGTCCTTGGTGGAGGCCATGCCATTGTCGCGGAGATAGTCGAAACCGAATTCGGCGTTCGTTCCGTAAGTGATGTCGCACGCGTATTCGGCGCGGCGTTCCCAAGGCGGCATTTGGTTCTGAATTGTGCCGACCGTGAGTCCGAGGAAGCGGAAAAGCGAGCCCATCCACTCCGAGTCCCGTTTGGCGAGGTAATCATTCACCGTCACGACGTGGACGCCGAGGCCGGTAAGAGCGTTCAGATAGACCGGCAGCGTCGCGACGAGGGTTTTCCCTTCACCCGTCTGCATTTCTGCGATCATGCCGCGGTGCAGGGCGATGCCGCCGATGAGCTGAACGTCGAAATGAACCATTTCCCAGATGATCGGGCGCTCATTGACAATGATTTCGGTGCCGCAGAGGCGACGGGCTCCGTTTTTGACGACGGCGTAGGCCTCTGGGAGAATTTTCTCAAGATACTTGGCGCGGGATCTTGGGAATTCGCCTTCGATTTCGTGAAACGCCGCTTTCGCCGCTTCGATCGAGGAGGCCGTGGCCAAAATACTCGAAGGCAGGGAGGGGAATTCTTCACGCAGCGGTGCGAGACGCGCTTCGAGCAATTCCACCACATCGCGCAATTCCGCGTCTTCCATCCGCTGGATCACCGGTTTCGCCGGGACTTCCAGAGCATGATAATGGGCAAGGTGCGATTTCCATTTTTCCGTGAACTCAAGCAGCTTCTCCACAGGTTCGCGCTGGAGAGCTTCTTCAATTTCATTGATGCGAGCCACAGTCGGGCGGATGCGGCGCACCTCGCGCTGGTTTTTGCTACCGACGATTTTTTGGAGAATCCACTTGATCATGAGAGAGATGGGGTAGGGCGGGGTTTCCCGCCTGAGCGGAGGCAATACACCGGGTTTTGGGTGCTTGCAAGCGCCGTAGTAAACAGGGCTGAGGGAGATTGGAAATACGATTTATCTTTAAATCGACATCGCTTGGAAACCGCCATCGACGATCATTTCCATGCCGGTGATGAACGAGCCGGCTTTGGCTGACGCGAGCAGGAGGGTGGCACCGATGAGTTCGTCCGCATTTCCGAAGCGCGTGGCCGGGGTCTGGCGGAGGATGTCGAGCACGCGGGTCTCGTCGAGCACCTTGCGGTTTTGCTCGGCGGGGAAAAAGCCGGGAACCAAAGTGTTCACGCGGATGTCCCTGTCCGCCCATTCGCGGGCCAGGTTGCGGGTGAGGTTGTGCACGGCGGCCTTGGAGGCGGAGTAAGTGAAGACGCGGGAGAGCGGATTCAGGCCGGAAATCGAGCCCAAGTTGATGATGGATGCCGGGCGGGCCTCATCGACGAAGTATTGTCCGAACACCTGGCAGGCGCGGAAAACGGCCGAGAGGTTGGTATCAATGATTTTCTGGTATTCCTCCTCCGTGATTTCGAGAAACGGGGTAGGGGAGTTCGTCCCGGCACCGTTGATCAGGATATCGACCTGGCCGGAACGCTTCAGAACGGTGTCTAGCAGGTTGTGCAGGGATTCGCGTGAAGTTACATCGACCGGGACGAAATAGCCCTTGCCGCCGTGGGATTCGATTTCTGCGAGACGCTTTTCCGCTTTCTCCGGGATGCGGCCTCCGAGAACGACTTCCGCACCTGCCCGGGCGAGCCCGACAGCGATCGTGCCACAAAGCTCGCCAGTGCCGCCGATGATTACGGCGGTCTTTCCAGAGAGGTCGAAGAGATCCTTGAGAAATGAAGCGGTCTGCATGGGTGGAGTTTTGTGGGATTTCCAGCGGGTGCCAAGCTTAGATTCGCAGTGGGAAAAGCGGACCGGATCATGGCTTGGGCTTGGGGTAGGGCTCCGGAGTGAGTGGAAAAAATTTGAACCTCCAAGACGCCAAGTGCGCCAAGTTAAAGAGATGGCAATCGCATTCCTTTGGAACATCGAACATCCCCAACATTGAACGTTGAAATGAAGAGGAATAGTTATGTCTGACTTCGCGTTCCTTGGCGGCCTTTGCGTCATGGCGGTAAAAACCTCTTCATTCTGGGTTGCTCTCTCTCGCCTCAGCTTTGCGGCCAGCCGTCCTTGCTCCAGCGGATGGATAGATCTCCGAGTGTCGGGGCTCCGAAATGCTGGCCGTCGTAGTAGTGGAAAAACATGCGGGTTCCGCCGTTTTGCTCGATGAACGAAGCGTGGCCAGGGCCGATTTTGTTGCCTTCGGATTTGAGGAAAAGTGTGCCGCCGCCGGTTGATAGTTCGTTACCTTCAGCGTCTAGATAGGGGCCGGTGATCTTGCGGCTGCGGCCGATGCGGATTTCGTAAGTGCTGTTCACACCGCGGCAGCAGAGGCCCCAATTGACGAAAAGATAATAATAGCCGCCGTGTTTCAGTAGGGCGGGTGCCTCGATGGTTTCGTTCCACGCGAGCTGCCGGATTGCTGTGTGTTTCGGGTCTCTCAATCCGGTTTTGGGATCGAGTTCGATGAGCTGGATGCCTTTCCAAAAAGAGCCGAAAACCATCCACAGGCTGCCGTCGCCATCCGCGAAAAGTTGTGGATCGATTGCGTTGAAGTGATCGCCGGGGCCCGAGCGGATGATGATACCCTCGTCTTTCCAGTGATAGGCCGGGGCTTTCGGGTCCAGTGTTGTATTGGTGGCGAGGCCGATGGCTGAGGTGTTTTTTCCCCAGCCGGAAACCGAATAGTAGAGGAGATAGATCCCGTTGCGTCTGATGATGTCGGGAGCCCAGAGATGGCCCTTTTGATCGGCGACAACTTCCCGATGCCATGCGGGAAATGTTTTGAAAACGGGCTCGCCTTCCGTCCAGTCTTTCAAGTCCAGGGAGTAGCGTGTTAGGATTCCGTTGCCGGTGGAAAACACACACCACATGCTTCCCTGTCGGATCGGCGTTGATGGATCATGGAAGCGCGGTTTTTTATCCTTAATGCGGTCCAGTGGCGCAGCGCTCGTCGGATGGGCGAGCATCAGGCTTAGGCATAAGACGGGCAGAGCGAGGAAGAGGTTCATTCCGGATGTGGATTTTTTGAAATGAAAAAGGGGGAGCGAAAACGCTCCCCCTTTGGATTACGGCAGGACGCCGCACTCACTTTTCAGATTGTTTGTCAGGCCGGTGCTCCAACGGCACCGGGGATCGGGCCATCATCGTCCGAGCGTCCTTCGCTGGTATTCTTCGAGACCGGCTTTTTCATGAATTCATCCGGGATCGGCGGTGGCTTCGGAGCGGACGGTGGATTCTTCATTTCGCCGAAATCGATGATGTCCTTTAGGTGCGAGGCATCGAGCGTTTCAAATTCGAGAAGCGCCTTGGCAATGAGTTCCACCTTGTCGCGACCTTCGTTGAGGATGCGTGTGGCGATTTCGTAAGCATTGTCGATGAAGCTCTTGATTTCCTCGTCGATGATCTTGGCGGTGCTTTCGCTGTAGTTCGTGCGGCGTCCACCCATGTCGCCACGGCCGAGGAAGACGGGGCCATCACCTTCGCCGTATTCGACCATGCCCAGCTTGTCGCTCATGCCCCATTCGCAAACCATGTGGCGGGCGAGGGCGGTCGCTTGGCGAATGTCGCCGGAAGCACCGTTGGAAACGTCATCGCTGTGGAAACCTTCCGCGATCCGGCCACCCATGGTGACGATGAGGTTTGCGAGTGCTTCCTTCTTCTGGGTCGAGTATTTGTCGCCGTCTGGCAGATACATCGTAGCGCCGAGATAAGGGCCGCGCGGGATGATGGTGACCTTGTGGAGCGGGCTGGTATCCGGCAGCACCATATTGAGGTAGGCGTGGCCGGCTTCGTGCCAGGCGGTTCCGGTTTTTTCCTTGTCGGACATGGCTAGGCTGCGGCGTTCGCGGCCCCAACGGACCTTGTCGCGGGCTTCTTCCATTTCATCGAGAGTGACGGCGGAAAGTCCCCGACGGGCAGCGAGAAGCGCGGACTCGTTGATGAGGTTTGCAAGCTCGGCACCCGAGAAGCCGGGCGTGCCACGGGCGATCTTGGAAAGATCCACACCGGCGGCGAGTTTGATTTTCTTCACGTGGACGCGGAGAATTTCCTCACGGCCGTTCACATCGGGAAGGGAAATGGTGACCTGGCGGTCGAATCGGCCGGGACGAAGCAGGGCTGGGTCGAGCACATCCGGGCGGTTGGTGGCGGCGATGATGATGACACCTTCTTGGGTATCGAAGCCGTCCATCTCGACGAGAAGCTGGTTGAGCGTTTGCTCGCGCTCGTCGTGACCGCCGCCCATGCCGTGGCCACGATGGCGTCCGACGGCGTCGATTTCGTCGATGAAAATCAAGCAGGGTGCGTGCTTGCGACCTTGCTCGAACATGTCGCGAACGCGGGAGGCACCCACGCCGACAAACATTTCAACGAAGTCCGAACCGGAGATCGAGAAGAAGGGGACATCCGCTTCACCGGCGATCGCGCGGGCGAGCAGGGTTTTGCCGGTTCCCGGGGAACCCACCATCAGGACACCCTTCGGAATCGAGCCGCCCAGCTTTTGGAACTTGCGGGGATCGCGGAGGAAATCGACGATTTCATAAAGTTCTTCCTTCGCTTCCTGAATACCGGCGACGTCCTTGAACGTCACTTTGTTCCGGTCCATCGTGAGCAAGCGGGCCTTGCTCTTGCCGAAGGACATCGCGCCGCGACCGGCCGATTTCATCTGTTGGCGGAAGAGGAAGAAGAGGATGCCGATGATCAGCAAAAATGGGAGGAACGTGAAGAGCGCGCCTTTCAGATAATCCGTTGTCGGATCGTAATTGGCATTGGTCTGGAGAAGCTTCTTCAGATCCTCACCCAAAATCGGGACAGAAACGGTCACGCTGAAAGGAACTGTTTCAGCCGCCTTGCCGTTTTCGATCGGCAATTCCATGTTGGTGATGACTTCACGATGGCCGACGATGACCGCATCGGTGGAACCTGGAGTGGTCAGGATGCGGAGCGGATTGACGAGGTCTTCGGTTTTGATCTGTCCCAGCGCAAGTGCCTTGCTGAATTCAGCAAGCGAGAGGGTTTCGACATTGTCGCCTTCGATAGGAGCTTCCGCTGCACTGGCGATTTGCTTCATGCGGACATTGTCTCCGAGCATTTCGCGGATCTTATCCCCCTGCAGGCTGAGATTCACCAGCACGCGGAATTCCGTGATCTTTTTAACGGGTTCCTTGCCTCTCGGTTCCACCAGTTTCGGGGAAACCCAACCGGTGATTTTCGCATCGTATGCTGTATCGGTGGTGACGACCTTGAGCGGCTGCTTGGGATCTCCCAAAATGACGCGCCCTTGATCCCATGCCTGACGGAACTCAGGATAACTGAGGGTTTTCACCGTTTTGCCCATACCCGGCGCGAAATAGGCGACGCTCAAGACCACCATGGCCAAAGTCAGGAGTCCGAGAAGACGCCAGTTGAAACCGTTTGCATCGCCGGAGGGGCGATTCGGATTGCTGGGCGGCGGAGTGGGGTTGGGTGAGTCGGACATGGTAGGCGTGAAGAAACCCGAACGGCGGAGGCTTGCGCGCCCGGATGCCGTTCGGGAGTAAGGGAGAATAGCCTAAGGAGGTGAAAAGCAAACCCCTTTTTTGCACGAGCCTTGCGGGCGGGCGAAGGGTCTGCCAAGAAAGTCCGCGTGGAACCGCCTGTGCCCCCGAAAGACTCATCGCTATCGCTGTTGCGAAGACTGCGTTTGTTGCAGTGGTTGCGGGCGATTCCGGGGGTTGGACGGCTGCGGGCGTTGCGGCCGGGATCGGACGCCCTTGTTGGCGTTCTGGTCGATGCGTTCGCTGCTTTTGCCACGCTGGATGACGAATTGAGCACGCTGGAGGCCGACCTGATTCTCGACATGCTGCGCAGCGCATTTCCGGAAGTGGATCACGGCTGGCTGGGACGGCGCCTGCAACGGGCGGTGAGAAATCCGCGGCCGCTTCAGGGGCTGGCGATGGAATTGAAGGACAGCTTCGATGACTCGGGGAAACTGGCGCTGGGCCTGCAACTTTTCACCCTCGTGGATGCCGCCGGTCGCTCGGAGCGGAATCGGACGAGCTTTGAAATCTTCATGCGGCGGCTGGGTCGGCCCGAATACGGCGCGGCGATCCTGCGTGAAATGCGGGGTGATGCCGGCGAACCGCCCGATGAGGAGCTGCCATTCGAGCGGCTCATTTTCGGCAGGGACGGTGCGGATGTCCTGCTTCCCCCTGCGGCGAGTGATCACGAATTTCGGGTCTATCGGGCGGGCGATCTGATTCTGGTGAGAAATACGGGCCTAGCTCCCTTGTGGATCCGTGGAAGATCGGTGGAAACCGGATCTTTCCTCCGGATGCGCGAGCGTCAGCCGCTGGTCGTGCCGGGCTGGACGTTGAGTCATGAGGACCTGATGTTTTTCCTCGATGTGAAACGCACTGGCAATGCGCCTTCGATCTATCTGGAACCGGGCGAGACCGGATTAACGGCCGAAAGAACCCCAGGCCGCCAGAGCGCCTTGCGGGTCCGCTTCGGTCTGGTGGCGGAGGTTGAAGCCTTGCGTGATACCGATCTGCATGCTGGTAGCCGGGGTCCGTTGAAAAAGGGCGACATCGTGACCTGCCGGAATCACGAGCGGCTGGGTGATGCCTCGGGCTTCAGTCTTTCGATCAACGAGCTCCGCCGGAAAGCCACGCAGAAAGGCCGGCGCTTCCGTCTGGCCGGTGATCGCCAGGAGTATCTTGTTTCCAATGACGCCGCCGCGCTGTCGCCGGGCGATTTGCTGTTGGGACCGAAACTTTCGCCCAAAGCCGTGCTTTTCATCCGTTTCGACGCCCAGCGGGCCGAGGGCGAGTTGGTGATTCGCGAGAGCCACGGACCGATTCTGGTCGATGGCGTGCCGGTCAAGGGGGCCGCGACCCTGCATGACGGGTCGCTCATCCGCCTCTCTGGAAGCCAGGCCGTCCGCTGCCGTTTCAGCGAAGGTTTCCTGGATGAGGAGCGGACCTTGATCGAGACGATGCGCGTGGAGGATCTCATCCACGACTTCGGCCCGGATTCGCGTGCGCTTGATCATATCAATTTCGAGGTGAAACGCGGGGAAATGCTCTGCATCATCGGCCCCAGCGGCAGCGGAAAAAGCACGCTGCTGGCTGTCCTATCCGGCCAACGCGAGCCAACGCGCGGCAAGGTGCGACTCAACGGAATTTCCCTCTATGAACGGCGTGAGCAATTGGTCCCGTTCATCGCCCACATGCCGCAGGAAGAGGCGCTCAATCCGCAACTGACGGTGCGCGAACATCTGCGCCACGCCGTCACGATCCGCCGTCCGGCGTTGTCATTGGCAGAGCACGAACGGCGCGTGGACAGCATGCTGGCGGAACTCGGCCTGCAATCGATCGCCCGCCGCAGGGTGGGTGCTCCGGGTGAAAAAACGATCTCAGGCGGTGAACGCAGCCGCTTGAATCTGGGGGTCGATCTCGGCAGCCGGGCGGAGGTTTTCCTGTTTGATGAACCGATTTCCGGGCTCTCGTCAAAGGACTCCGAGCACGTCGCGGAAACCCTACGTTCCCTCGCTCGTGAAAAAATTGTCATCGCCTCGCTGCATCGTCCCGGATCGCCAGTGCTGCGTTTGTTCGACAAGGTTCTGCTGCTCGATAGCGGCGGGCGGCTTGCGTATTTCGGCACGCCGGCGGGGATGGTCGGATATTTCCGCGATGCCTGCGAGGAGCTGGCCATTTCCCATCCGTCCGTCACCGCCAAGTCGCCGCTGGGTGCGGATTTTGTCTTTGATGTGTTGGAAACTCCGCTCAGCGCGATCGGCGGCGGGTCCAACACGGGTGCTGCCCGGCGCTTCCCGCCATCCTTCTGGCAGGAGCGCTTCGAGAGTGTGGACCTCATGCAGTCGCTGCAACTCGGCGGCGGACCCGCTTCGAAATTGGGCGAACTCAAGGAAGGCGAGCGCTCGCCGGTTCCCCCGAAACCGGCTCGCAGGTTGCGCTCGGTGGTCGCCGTTTTCGCCACGCATTTCCTGCGCTCATTGCTCTCGAAGGTCCGAAATCGCGGGACGATTTACAGCACGTGTTTGGAAGCTCCGTTGCTCGCCGCGCTCATTTCCATCACGCTGCGCTCGTCGCCGGAGGGTTCCTATCAATTTTCCACCGCGCTGCATATTCCTGCCTATCTGTTCCTGAGTGCGACGGTAGCGATGTTCCTGGGATTGACCAACTCCGCGACCGAGGTGTTGCGCGACCGGCCGATCCTTCGCCGCGAGCGAAATTGCCAACCCGGCGCGGGATCCTATGTAGTGGCGAAGTTTGTGGCGCTGGGACTGGTCGCTTCCGCCCAATGTCTCGTTTATCTGATTGTGGGGAACTACTTTTTGGAAATCAAAGGCATGCTGCCCTATCTGTGGCTTTGGATGACCCTCACTGCCTGGACCGGGACGGCGATGGCTTTGGTCGTTTCCTCCGTGGTGCAAACTGAACGCGCGGCTCTGACGGCCGTGCCGCTGCTTCTCGTTCCGCAAATGCTGCTGGCCGGTGCGCTGGTGCCCTACAAGGAAATGAACCGCGGGCTTTTCCAAAATGCGGCGGAAGTCCGGGAAAAGGGTGGGGCTCCCGTGCCCGCCGTGATCATGCCGTTGCGCTATGCCTATGAAGCGATGGTCGTTTCCCAAGCGACGCAGAATCCGTTCGAGGCCGAGCGTCTCCGTCTCCAGCGGAGAATTGATAGGGTTCGCGCGTTGAAGGCCCCGATGAATGCGGAGCAATCCGAGCGTTTCGACCTCGTGAAAGAAGGACTGCGGCGATTGTTGGCCGCCGGTGCAACCACTCCCGAGGAGGCGGAGAGCATGATCAACCGCATCCGCCGGATTTCCGCATCAGGAACGCGCATCGAAGTGGAGACGATGAAGGTCTGGCCGGAAAATGATCCGAAGGCGCGTCCTGCCTCCGAGTTTTTCGTGAACGAGCGGATCGACCTGCTGGTCCGTGAGGCGGAAACATTCCGGAACGACTATCGAAACAAGGAGGAGCGGAATGTGTTCTACGCTCTCAAAAAACCCCTGCCATTCATCACCGCGGACTCCAAGGTTCCCGCCGAGAAATACATCGAGCGCGACGATGATCTGGAAACCCAGAAATACTGCGGATTCATCCTGGTCGGCATCGTCCTAGCCTGCGGGGTGGCATCCACCATCATCATTTCGCGGCAGAACCGGAAGACGAGTTAGGGATTCCCGTTGGGCGGAGCGGCCACTTGGGAGAGCGCATCCATCACTGCGGCCACCGATGCGGGGGGCAGCGATTCCGGCACGACCGCGCCGAGAACGAGGCAACCGTATGCGGTGTCCACCGGGATGACTTCGAGAGTCGCGCCGGCACCGATTTTCACATGCACGTTGCCGCCGGAAGCACCCGGGCGACGCGAGGCCAAAGCGAGGCTGCGGGCGAGGAAATGCAGCCGTCCATGGCTGCTCTCATCGAAAATAACAGCGCCTTCACGATCCAAGATGAAGATCCCCGTTGCGGAAAACTGGTGGCGCATCCAATCGCGGAATCGGGTGATGCGATCCAGAAACGGACCGCGTGCGATTGTCGGATTCACCGGTGGTTCCTGTTGGGGGACCACTTCGGGGGGCATGATCGGAGGCGGCGCCATGACCTGCTGTGGCTGCGGCTGTGCTTGAGGGATCGCCACCGGCGTCGCAGGGCTGTCTGTCGCGTAGCCGACGAATGCTTCATCAAATCCGGCGTCGGCCACAGTCATCGTGGGTTCACGATGCGGTTTCATCAGTCCTTCAGCAAGCCGACGGACTTCGACAGGGTCGAGCCATGGATAAATAGGGTCCATCATCCGCGAGCGGCGTTGGGATCAAGTTTTGCTTCAATTTCAGCCCGGAGGGAATCGAAAACAACCTGAGCCCCGGCACCATCTTCCAATACTCCGATGGGCAAACCGCGGGCGCTTGCCCTGACAAACAAACCGTCGCGAGGAATCTGCGTTTGAAATACCATTTCCGGCGGCAGCAATTGGCGCAGCGCTGCGGCGGCTTCGTTACTCTCCGCGAGATCATGCTGGACCATCGTCAGGCAGACGCCGAGCACGCTCAGGCGGGGATTCATCACCCGAAGGCGGTTGAGCCCTTCGAGGAGTTTCGGCACCGAGCGGATACCCAATGGTTCCGCCTGTTGGGGAATCAGGATCGCATCGCTGGAGGCGATCACATCTCCGGTAACACCGAAAAGTCCGGCTGATGTGTCGATCAGGCAAAGGTCGAAACCGCGCGCCGAAACACTCCGGAGAAATGCTCTAACCCGGGCGAGGTGGGCTCCCATTCCGCCGCCACCGGCCTCGTAATCGCTGGCTTGGCCGCTGGCGACGAGTGAGAATGTTTCCAAACGGGTCGGCACGATCAGGCGATCCAATGGGATGCCGGGATCCGCCAGATAGTCGTAAAATCCCGCGAGCAGGCGGGATTGGCGGGTGAGCGAAAGTCCTACCGAGCCTTGTGGATCCGCATCGACGAGCAAGGTTTTGACCCCTGCGCGGGCGAATGCGTGGGCGAGATTGATCGAAAGTGTGGTTTTACCCACCCCTCCTTTTTGGCTGGAAACGGCAATACTGATCACGCTGCGTAGGGAATTGTTGCGCGAGGCTAGCTTCGGCTTGCCACATCGGAAGTCTTTTCTTCAAGATGCGGTCACCAAGCGGAACATGAAGGCCTCCTTCATCTCCTCCGCCAATTTTTATGAACTATCAATTTTCCCGCGGCCCGGCTTTCACTGCATTGATACTGTGCAGTCTGATGCTGGGTTCGAATGCCTGCCGTAGAGGGAAAAAACCGGAAGAGGAGGCGATACCGAAGCCTCTCGTCGTGGTAGCTCCCGAACTCAACCTGAATGCCCTTGGATCATTGCCCGGCGCTGTCTATCAGAGTCAGGCGAAATCGCCGATCCATTGGCAGCCGTGGACGAAAGCCTCCTTGGACCGTGCCAAGGCGGCGAACCGTCTGATCTTCGCTGTGATTGCGATACCGCAGCAGCCCGGCTTTCAAAGTGTCCTGGGGACATTGGGGGCTGATCCTGGCTTGGTTTCCGCGATCAACGATCACTACGTGCCGGTGCTGATCGATGGCGATTCGGCTCGCGAAATCGGTTTGTTGACGGCGGATCTTTGTGCTGAAATCAAACGTGGTCTGCAATTGCCGCTTTTCGTCTGGATGTCACCTGAGGGAAATCCGGTGGCATGGATTCCGGTGAACAATCCGCAGAAACGGAACGTGGAGGATTTGTTCAACCAATCCCACTCGATGGTTACCCGCATGTGGGAGGACGATGCGACCTATGTGATGAGAAACAGCTCGCTCGATAACGCGGCGCGGCGGAATCGCATCGCCGAGCGTAAGAACACCAAGGTGATGAGCGACCAGCCTGCCTTGGACACGGTCCGCGCGCTGCGGCAACTCGCCTCGTTTTACGACCCTTCCTCACGTGCGTTCGATGAGGCTGGCGGCTTGTTTCCATCCGGAGCAATTGATTTGCTAGCGACTGCGGCGATCCATCCCGGCCTTCCTCCCGAGGTGAGGGCCCGCTGTCTGGACACCACTCGCGAACTGCTCATCGATTTGCTGCCCAGCGCGATGTTCGATCCTCTGGAAGGCGGAGTTTTCACCTCACGCGCCGGTCCTTCCTGGGCGCTGCCGATTTTCTACCGCGATTGCGGGGGCCAGGCACGGGCTGCGGTCGCATTGATGAATGCCTATCGAGCGACGGGCGATCCACGGACCTTGGAAAAAGCGCTCGCGCTCATTTCCTACGCAGAAAGAACGTTCGCTACCCCAAGCGGGCTTTTCGCGGTGGGCTTGGCCAACGAGTCGGACCCGGCGCTGTGGCTGTGGAGCGTGGAGGAAATCGAAAAAGAACTTCCGCCAGAAGATGCGGCATGGTGGATCAAGGCGACAGGCATGAACGGGTTGGGAAATCTTCCATCAGAGGCTGATCCACGGCGGGAACACTTCCGCAGCAACAGCATCGGGCTTTCGAAATCCATCAAGGAGCTGGCTGCCGAACAGAAGCAGACGCCGGAGGTTTTCGCGCCCCGGTTTGAGTTGGTTCGGAAAAAACTGCTGGCCGCGCGGAATGCCCGGATTGGCGAACGGATTCGCGACGTGAATGCCCACGCTGGAGTGACTTTCCGGATGATTTCCGCCTACGCCGCCGCGTTTGGGGTCACGGGTGACGAAGCCTACCGGCAAAAGGCGGTCGATTTGCTGAAGAAATCGAGAGAGGCTTTCAGTGATGGTCCGAGGCTCCGGTTGTTCGACAAGGATACTCCGAAATCACTCGGTGAAGGGCGGGCGTTTCTCTACGGATTGGCGCTCCAATCCACGCTGGATGTGGCTGCCATCACTTCGGATGATCGCTGGCTGGTTTGGGCCGAGGACTTGGCAACCACCGCCGCCGAGCAGTTCACCGACTCTGAGTTTCTTAAGGAATGCCCAGATGACGCGAAAATCATCAATCTTCCGATCACCGATCTGGTGATGCTGTTTGATGACTCCACGGCAGGTTTGATTTCTTCCGCCGAGTGCCGCCTCGCGGAGCAGCGCAGACCGCTGGTCAAGTCATTCAGTGAGCTCGCAACGCCCCTGCCGACCTATGCGGTTGACAGACCGATTCTCCACACGGATCTCTTGCAGGCTACCATGGCCCGCCATTTCAGAGTCACCGTCGTCGCCGGCCCGGATTTGTCACCAGAGATGAAGCTCGTCACCGAGCGACTTCCTGCACGCATGATCCAACGCCGTCCGCCCAATGCGGATGACCACATCCCCGCAGGCTCCTTGAAAATCGAATTCTCCAATGGCGAAAGCCGCATCGTTTCCACGGCCGCGGCGTTCCAAGAAGCGATCTTGCCGTCCCCGAAAAAATCGTAAATTCTCGCCACAGCAAGCTACCGATTTCCCAGTTATGAAAAAAACCCCACTCGTTGCCTCACTTTGTTTATGGTCGATCGCGCTGCCTTGCATGGCAGACACCTTCACTCTGAAGGATGGCACTGTCCTGGAAGGGTCCGTTCTCAAGGAAGACGCGGATTCCTACACCCTCGAGGTGGCGGTGACCAAGAGCATCAAGGACGAGCGGAAAGTCGCCAAGGCGGACGTCGTCAAGGTGGGTCGCGAAAAGCCGGATCTCACCGCATTCGTGGCGATCGGAAAACTGGTGCCAACGCCGGATTTCCTGAAGGCTGAGGATTACGCCCAGAAGATTTCAGCGGTGACGAAATTTCTCGATCAAAACCCGACCAGCTCGAAATTCAAGGAGGCCAAGGCCATTCTTGAAACACTCAAGAGTGAGTCCGCAGCCATCGCCGCCGGTGCGGTGAAAATGAATGGCACGATCGTCACTCCCGCCGAATATGAGGCGAATGCCTATGATTTTGATGCCCGGGTCCAGGAAGCGAGAATCCGCTCGCTGGTGGAATCCGGCCAAACGCTCGCAGCGCTGAGAGCGTTCTCTGATTTTGACAAGGACTACCGCACGACATTGTCCTATGGAACCTTGGCTCCTTACATGATCCAAGTGATCAGGGCATACGTGGCGGAGGCGAAACAATCGCTTTCCACCCTCGATGCACGTCTCAAGGAACGCCAGGTGGGTCTTCAACGGATGACCGGACCCGATCGTGTGGGCACCGAAAATGCAATCGCCGAGGAAAAAGCCGCCATTGAGGCGCTCTATCAGTCCGAGAAATCCGGCAAGCAAACCTGGCCCACCATCAGCCCCTATCACAAGGCTTCCCTCGATGACACCGTGCATTACGGGGAGCAGGAGCTGACCCGCCTCGCTGCCGTGAAAACAGTCCTCGGCATGGATGGCGGAAAAGCCTACCGCGATGCTTACAATGCTGTTCACAACGGTGCCAAAGCATCGACCGTTTCCGCAGCTCTTGCCGCTGCCAAAACCGCGATGGTCGCGCCCCGCTACCTCGCTCCCTTGGAAGAACTGGCGAAGGCCTCCGCCCAAAAACCCTGATCGACTTTTTCCTCATCCGCTTCATGTCCAATCCCCGCACTGCCAGCCGCAGCCGCAAGACGGCTGAAACTTCCATTGAACTCTCGCTTGATATCGATGGTTCGGGTGTTTCCTCCATCGATACCGGTGTTCCGTTTTTCGATCACATGCTCACGTTGTTTTCCAAACACGGGCTGTTCGATCTCAACGTGAAAACCGTCGGTGACATCGAGGTGGATTCCCATCACACCATCGAGGACACCGGCATCGTCATCGGCGATTGCCTGCGTGAAGCACTCGGCACCAAGGAAGGCATCCGCCGTTATGGCTGCGCCTATCTGCCGATGGATGAAACGCTCGCCCGCGTCGTCGTCGATCTCAGCAACCGCCCGCACTTGGAATTTCGCGCACCGGCCGGCACTCCGTCAGCGCCGAACATGCCTTTCACCTTGGTCGAGGAATTCTGCCGCGCCGTCGCCTCGAACCTGCGGGCCAACATTCACGTGGAACTGTTATACGGCCGCGATGGACACCACATCGCCGAAGCCATTTTTAAAGGCCTCGCCCGCGCCCTCCGCGACGCGTGCGAGCGTGACCCACGTGTGAAAGGCATCCCCAGCACCAAGGACGCGTTGTGAAAGTTGGAATCATCGATTACGGCGGCGGCAATCTGCGCAGCGTCGCCAATGCCCTTCACGCTCTCGGTCAGGAGCCACGGATCATCGCCAGCCCGGACGATGTCGGGGATTCCACCCACCTGATTTTACCCGGCCAGGGAGCTTTCGGCGATTGCATGGAACGCCTGCAAAAACGTGGACTTGATACTTTTCTCAAGGATTGGATCGCCGCGGATCGTCCCTATTTCGGCATCTGCGTGGGTTACCAGATTCTTTTCGATTCCAGCGAGGAAGCTCCGGGCGTGACCGGTCTCGGCGTTGTCTCAGGTGTCGTTCGTCGATTTGTGGATGAGCCTGGTTTGAAAATCCCTCACATGGGATGGAATTCCGCGTTGGCTAAAAATGGTGAAACTCCGGTTTGGAAGAATCTCGGTGCGGAGCCTTACTTTTATTACGTACACTCGTTTTTTCCGGAACCGAAGGATCCCGGTGTCGTCGTGGCTGAGACCACTTACGGCACCCAGACGTTCGCTGGTGCCATCGAAAAGGGGAACACGTTCGCCTGCCAATTCCACCCGGAAAAAAGCCAGGACGCGGGTATCCGCCTGATCCGGAATTTCCTCGGCCTTTAATCACTCCGCCGGGGGACGCTCGGCCATCAGCAGGAGCACGGGGATCTTCACGTGGTGTCGCACTTTTCGCGAGGTGCTGCCGAAGATAAGATCGCCGACAAGCTGGTGCCCATGCGTCGCCATCGCCACGAGATCGATATGATGTTGGTTGACCAGCTTGATGATTTCATCCGCCGGTTCACCTAGCAAAAGCACGGCTTCGCATTCGTATCCATCCGCGCGGAGCTCCTCCACCCGGCGTTCCAGATAGGCACGGTCCTCGCGCATTTCCTCACTTTCCTGGAGGGCGAGGTTGCTGAAATTGCGCGCGGCCCAGCCATCGGCCACGTGGACTAACATCAGTCGTGCTCCGGTCAGTTGCGCGAGTTTGCGGACGTGGGCGAGGATGGTGGCATCGGCCCAATCATTTTCCAGGGGGATGAGAATATGTTGATACATCGGCGCTCAGAAGGTGGGAAGTCCGAAGAAACGATACACCTCATTGAGGATTGGCACAGGGACAAAAGTATCGGCCAGCAGTTTCAGGTTCAGTGTGATGATGATGATCGTCGTGCTCCAGCCCAGCAGCTTGATCCACAGCGGATTGACGAACTGGCCCATCTTGGCTTTTTCTCCGGTGAAACGCATCAGTGGCCAGACAGCAAAGCCGAGTTGCATGCTCAGGACCACTTGGCTGCCGATGAGCAGTTCGGTGGTTTTTCCTTCGCCAAACAGCCCGATGATCACCACCGCGGGAATCACCGCCAGACCGCGTGTGATAATGCGGCGCAGCCACGGGCGGACGCGGATGTTGATGAATCCTTCCATCACGATCTGCCCGGCGAGCGTGCCGGTGAGCGTCGAGTTTTGGCCGGACGCCAGCAGGGCGATGGCAAACAGCGCGCTCGCTCCACCGACGCCGAGCAGGGGAGTCAGTAGCTGATAGGCGTCCTGGATCGCCGCCACATCCTTATGGCCGGACCAGTGGAACGCCGATGCCGCCAGGATGAGGATGCCGCCGTTGATGAAGAGCGCGAACATCAGCGCGAAGGTGGAATCGATGGTGCCGAACTTGATCGCCTCACGCCGTCCTTCGGAGGTTTGGTCGAATTTCCGCGTCTGGACGAGGGACGAGTGCAGGTAGAGATTGTGCGGCATCACCGTCGCTCCGAGAATGCCGATTGCCACGTAGAGCATTTGTGGGTTTTTTAAGATTTCCACACTCGGGACAAATCCATGAAGAATACCACCCATACTTGGCTTTGAAAATATCAGTTCCGCCATAAAACAGCCGCCGATCGTTAGGATTAGGGTGATCACCAGCGCCTCGACGTAACGGAAGCCCTTCTGTTGCAAAAACAGCACCGCCAGCACGTCCAGACAGGTGATGCAACAGCCCCACACCAACGGAATGCCGAACAAGAGCTGCAAGCCGATTGCTGATCCGATCACTTCTGCGAGATCACACGCGGCGATGGCGATTTCGCACATCACCCAGAGGAACCACACCGTCGGCCGGGAGTAGTGATCCCGGCAGGCTTGGGCGAGATCCCGTCCCGTCGCCACGCCCAGCTTGATGCAAAGATGCTGCAGCAGGATGGCCATCAGATTGGAAATCATGATCACCGAGAGCAGCGTGTAACCAAAACTCGCGCCGCCCGCAAGATCGGTCGCCCAATTGCCGGGGTCCATGTAGCCGACCGCGACCAGGAAACCGGGACCGGAAAATGCCAACAGCTTCCGCCAGAACGATGCTCCCTTGGGGATTGCGATGCTGCGATGCACTTCCGGCAGGGAAACCATGCCTTCGTTTCGCCGCCATCCGGATTCGGAGGGGATTGGGACTGCTTCGTCGGATGAGTTCATGCGTGCTGACGTCTGATGACAACAGGATGAGTACCAAGCTCCTGATTAGTTTCAACAATTAAATTTAGCCTAGGCTAAGTTTTTGGCCAAATGAGGATCGTTTCCCTTTCAAATCAGACTTTTTTCGCCGTCAGCCGCTGCGATCCCCAGACTGCGGCGAAGGTCACGATCAGCAAAAGGGTGCTCAGCGCGTTGATCACCGGAAACTCGCGGCTCTTCTTGATCATGCTGTAAATCACCACCGGCAGCGTGTCGGCACCCGGGCCTTTGACGAAAAACGTCACCACGAAGTCGTCGATGGAAAGCGTGAACGCCAGCAAGCCACCGGCCAGAATTCCCGGGGCGAGCAGCGGGATGACGATTTTCCGGAAGGCTTGGAATCTCGTCGCTCCGAGATCGCGGGCGGCATCCACGATTTGGAAATCGAAATCCTGCAACCTCGCCAGCACCACCAGCGCCACGTAGCTGATGCAGAAGGTGATGTGCGCGATGGTCACCGTCACCAGACTCAGCGGCTGATCGATCGCCACGAAAAGCAGCAGCAGGCTCATGCCCATTAGGATTTCCGGCAGCACCAACGGCACGGTGATGAGAAGGTTGTGGGCGGTTTGCAAACGCGATTGATAGCGCTGAAGTGCGAATGCCGCGCAGGTTCCGAGCACCATGGCCCCAAGGCTCGCAAGGGTTGCGATTTTTAGCGAATTTCCGACCGCCACCCACAGGTCATGCCGCTCCCATAGCCGCTGGTACCATTTGAAAGTGAACCCCTGCCACGTCGTCCCGAAGCGCGAGGCGTTGAATGAATTCAGGATCAGCACGCCGATGGGCAGATAGAAAAACGCCAGCACGAACCAAGTCGTGATCAATGGCAGGCGGCTGGATTTCATGGGGCGGCTGATGTTCGGTAAAGCGGGTGTCTGCGGCAAGCTCCCATCTTTTCCGCAGGATCAGGCATAGGTGCCGAGCGCCTGATGCACGCCCTCCACCGCCATGCCGCCTTCGCCGACGGCGGCCGCGCAGCGTTTCACCGAACCCGACCTAACGTCACCTGCGGCGAAAATGCCCGGACAACTCGTCTCCAGCGGAGCGGGAGTGCGGCCGCTGTCTTTCCACGCGGGCGCGTCGGCCACGGCGGGGCCGGTTTTCACGAAGCCGTTCACGTCGCACTCGATCTCCGGTGGCAGCCAGTTCGTGCACGGCTTGGCGCCGATCATGGAAAACACCGAACAGATCTTCACCTCGCGGCGCTCGCCGGTTTGCGTGTTTTCCAGCTCGACTGCTTCCAGGTTCCGTCCGCCGGTCATCTTCCGGATCTCGGTGAAACAGAGGATCTCGATGTTTTCCTTCGTCTCCACCCGGCGCGACAGGTAGCTCGACATGCTTTTCGATAGGCCGCCACCCCGGATCACCAGCAGCACCTTCACCGCATATTCGGATAGGAACATCGCCGCCTGTCCGGCCGAGTTGCCGCCGCCGGCGACGATGATGGTGGAACCGCGGCAGAGCTGGGCTTCGCGCGCCGTGGCGGCATAGTAAACTCCCGAACCATCGAAGTCCTCGCGCCCCTCGGCCTCGATCCTCCGGTAGTCGGCACCGGTGGCGATGATCACACATTTCGCCAGCAGCGTGCCGCCGCATCCTTCGATCTGCAGCGCCGCGGCATGTTCGCCTGTCCTGACTTCCATCGAGAGCGCCTGCGCCGGAGTGGAGAACCTCGCTCCGAAGCGGAACGCCTGGAGCTGCGCGCGGTTGGTTAGGTTTCCACCGCTGATGCCGGTGGGATACCCAAAGAAATTTTCGATCAGCGAGGATGATCCCGCCTGTCCTCCCGGCGCGTAACTTTCCAGCACCACCGTGTCCAATCCCTCCGACGCCGCGCACACGGCTGCCGCGAGTCCGGCAGGGCCCGCGCCGACGACGGCGAGATCACAATGGATTTCGGTGGCTCCATCCGCCGCCAGCGGCCGCAGCAGCCCGGCGACCTGGGCCACCTCGCGCAATGACGGCCTGCGGAGCGGCACGCCGTTGGCCGCGATGAGCACGGGCATGTCCCTTGTCGCCAGATTGAGGCGCGAGCACAGCGCTTGGCCGGCCTCGCTGTTGGAATCGATCAGCCGGTGCGGGATGTGGTTCTTGTCGAGGAAATCGTCCAGCAGGTGTCCGTCGCGCGAGCCTTCAGGAGCCACCACCCGCAGTCCGACGAAATCCCGGTCCCGCTGCAACCGCTCGCGCCGCATGATGAACGCGCTGATGATCGTTTCTCCCACACCCGGCAGTTCGGACAGCGCCTTTCTCAACGCCGCGGAGGGGATCTGGAGGATTTCGGACTCCTCCGCACTGCCCCGTGCGTTGGCGATCGCGCAGGTGCCGTTGAGCATCGCCACGTCGCCGACGAAATCCCGCGGCCCGGCCGTGGCGAGGATCAGTTCACCGCCGTCGATGGATTGGAAGGCCTCGATTTCACCCGAGAGAATCACCGTCATATCGAGGTCGCGCTGGCCCGCTTTGAAAAGCGGTTCGCCGCGTTTCAGGATGCGCCGGGTGCCCAGCGGTTCCAACAACGCCAGCTGCCGGTCATCCAGTTTCGCGAAGGCGGTCGCCTCGGTGTCACGGTAGAATTGTTCGTCCTTTTCCTCGTCGTTCATGGGATTGCAGGTGAAATCTCGACAGCCGCATTTTGTCCGCGAATCGCGAGCGGTCAATGGTCTAGCTGCGACATCACCGTCAGGGTCCCTCGACTGGGGATTCTGGCCGGAGAAAAGTGGAGAATTTTTCACCGCCAAGTCGCCAAGAACGCCAAGCAAAGAGAAGTTGACGACTCTAGAACCCATTTCCAGATCCCAGCTCTCTGAATTTTCCCGCTTTCTTCCTTTTCTTCTCTTGGCGTTTTGGCGGTAAAACCTCTTTGGAGCCAATTTTAAGGTAATCTGTCTCTAACGTAATTTCCCCATCATCACCGTGAATAGCCTTTCGATCCAGCTTACACTTGGGAATCAAAATGCGGGGATGGCCCGTGTGCCGTGGAGCAAAGTCGGCGAACACGCGGTGAATGAGTTGGTGTCTGGGAAAGCTGACAGCGCGTTCCATTTCGGAACAATGTTCTGATTTGGAACGCTCGAGGCAAGAAGAATTGCTAGCTCTCCTGTGTGAAAAAACCGGAGGAGCCCAGCAAGCGCCCACGAAACATTGTTGGTGCGCAGATTCGACGAGCACGCGTGGATTTTGATCCCCCTTTAACTCAAGATCAGCTATCGGGGCGGCTTGCTTCGAAAGGAATAACTCTTGATCGCGCGGCCATCGCGAAAATCGAAGGTGGATATCGATCGGTTTACGACTTCGAGGTTCCTGTCTTGGCAGAAGTTCTCAAGGTTGACGTCCGATGGCTGCTTACCGGTAAGAAACATAGTTAGTCTATCATTCAATGCCATCCGATCGAAAAAAACCACTGGCCGTCATTCATCGAGAGATTCTTGAACTACTTAGGAATCACCCCGATGGACTCGACATCGAACAGATTCGAGATTTTGGAAAGATTGAAGGGCAGCAGCACTTGGACAAGAGGGTCCGAGATCTCTATCCATTTTTCGAGATTTCCACCAGCAGGCACGGGAAGCGATATGTTTACAAGCTCATCAGGGAGCGACACAAGGAAGACTACGACTACAGCACGATCTCAAAAACACTCCGAGCCAAGGTTCTCCATCGTGATGGAAGACGATGCAGGATGTGTGGAAAGACAGTGGATGAAGACAACATTAAGCTCCATCTCGACCACAAGATTCCGAGGGAATGGGGAGGGCTGACCAATGAAGAAAATCTTTGGGCACTTTGCAGCGGATGTAACGAGGGCAAGCGGAATTACTTCTCAAGTTTTGATTCGGAATTGATGGAAAGCATTCTCACTCACGATTCCGTCCACCGGCGTTTGGCAGAGATGCTTCACGCAAAATCGGGGCAATGGGTTGATTGTGATCTACTGGAGTTTGTTGCGAACTTCGAAGACTATCAGACTGATTGGAGGAAGCGGTTGAGGGAGCTGCGGTATTTCGGACTCGATATTGAGACGAAGAACACTAAGGTTGAGAAGAGAACTTTAAGCAACTACCGTCTCAATAATTGGGTTGAACTCCCTCGAGATTTAAGCGATGCGGCGCGCCGCTTTGAGGTTGAACGCGCGAAAGAGAACAAGAAAAGGAAGCAGTCAGACAGTTAGTTAGCCTGCGGCTTTTGATATTTTACTGCTCGCAAGAATAGCATCTCTAATTTTTGAGGCAACGGCATGGGCCACCGGTGGCGGAAACGCATTTCCAATCTGGCGATAGGCTGCGGTTTTTCCGCCAGCGAATTGCCAGTCATCGGGGAAGCCTTGGATTCGGGCGGTCATGCGGAGGGTGAGTCTTGGCATTTCTGCATAGCCTTTGGGCGGCGCTGCGTTGGCCAATGAGATTCCGTTTACGCCCAAGCTAGCCCATGCCTTCCGTGCTCGGGTGGGGCCGAGGTCGGCTCCCCCGTGCTTTTTGGAGCCGCCGACGAGAGTCGGGGCGATTTCATTTGCGTTCGCGGCCCATTCGAAGGCTCCTTCCCAACCATTTGCGGCCATGAGATCCCCCAAGGTTTCTCCGACTGTCTTAGTGTAAACACCATCAGTCAGCGGCATAGGAGGATAGAAGTTTGAGACGAGGTCTTTGCGGATGGCGACGATGACGACGCGCGGGCGAAGTTGGGGAACTCCAAAGTCTGAGGCGTTAAGAAGATGCCAACTTGCTTCGTAGCCCATGGCTTTGAGTTGTTTCTTGAGGCTCATCCGGTAATCGGTGAATACGGCATCCAAGAAGCCACGGACATTCTCAAGCATGACGGCTTTCGGGCGGCATTCGTCCACCAGCCGGAGGGCCTCGGGGAAGAGATCCCGTTCGTCTTCGGAACCGAGTTGCTTGCCGGCCTTTGAGAAGGGCGGGCAGGGAACTCCACCTGCAACCAAGTCCACTCCTTTAAATTCCTTGGCGGAAAAGCCTCGAACATCGCCTTCGATCACATTCCAGTTCGGACGATTCAAGCGAAGTGTCGCGCAGGCATGGCGATCGTATTCCACATGAGCTAACGCTTCAAAGCCCGCTCGTTCCAAGCCAATGGCTTGTCCGCCAGCTCCTGAGCAAATTTCAATGCAGGTAAGATCAGGTTGCGATTTGCTGAGTTTAGAAGGTTTTCTCATGTGTTCAGGTGAACAATTCAAGCGGGGTGTGTCAATATTGAAGCGGGAGAAAAAGGGTGCTGAATGTCAGTTAGTCGGGACCATGCCGCCCCCTTCGTGCCTGCGGATACTGACAAAGTAAGCGTCTAGAGGTCAAACCGATTTCTTCATCTGGTATTTAAAAATCATTCAACATACAAGATGTAGGTTTAGGGGGCGATCTTGCCACGGGTGTTGCAATTAGTTCCTCGGAGGTCAGCCCATGCCCTACGCGAAACCGCCTTCGATCTGGCCGCTGGACATGGGACATTTCGATAGAGCCATCGACCTCCGCAGATTGGCGATGAGTTCTTGGGTTTTTCGAGGCGTTGGATTGGAGGAGTGTGAAGTGCGACAGTCGCAGACAGCCGCTACATTGCGAGAACACCTGCATGGTTCCTGTTTTTCAGGCGACTGTCAGTTTTACCGGAATATTCCCGCGGGTGGCGTGCTGATAGGGGCAGACGATGTGGGCCTGATCGACGAGCTGGCTGACAGTGGCCTTGTCCATGCCGGGCACATTGATCGTGAGTTCCACTTCGATGCCGAATCCCTGCTCATCGTCGTGCGGGCCGAAGCTCACCTTGCCGGTGACCGTGGCGTCCGAAGGAACGTGGACCTTCGCTTTTCCGGCGACAAACTTCAGCGCCCCGAGAAAACACGCGGAATAACCGGCGGCAAAAGCTGCTCGGGATTCGTGCCGGGACCGCCCATTCCGCCGATTTCTGTCGGTGTGGAGAGCACGACGTCGAGCACGCCGTCAGCGGTTTTTGCGGTGCCTTCGCGCCCGCCGGTGGCGGTGGCCTGGGTGGTGTAGAGAATTTTCATGAGATTGGGGATTGGAGCTGCGATTCGTGGAAACGTGTGTTTAGGATTTCACCCGGAAGGTGATTTCACGGCATATTTGTCACCGATCGCTGTTTCCGTAAGTCTCCAAGTCGCCGCCTGAAATTCCCGCCCATGTCGATCACCCGCATTTTTCTCATCCGCCACGGGGCCACGACCCTGAGTGCCGAAGACCGCTTCGCCGGAGCCACCGACGTCCCCTTGTCCGATGAAGGTCGGCAGCAGGCCGGGCGTCTGGCAGAACGCCTTGCCCATATTCCGGTCGCCGCCGTCTATGCATCGCCGCTCGGACGGACAATGGAAACAGCTCAGATCCTGGCAAAACCGCATGGGCTGGAAATTCAGCAACGGGATGGACTGAAGGAAATTTCCCACGGCCATTGGGAACAGCTCACGCGGCAGGAAGTGGAATTGAAATTTCCAACAGAAGCCGCAGCTTGGGACGCCGATCCCTACACGTTCGCCCCGGAAGGCGGGGAAAGCGGGCTTGCCGTAACGGCCCGCGCCCTGCCGGCGTTGATGGAAATCGTGCGCCGTCATGAGGGTAACCCGATCATCATCGTTTCCCACAAGGCCACCATCCGCCTGCTGCTCAGCTCGCTGTTGGGATTCGATCCCCGCCGCTACCGTGACAATCTCGATCAGGACCCGGCCGCGCTGAACATCGTGGATTTCAAAGGTCCGGTTAGGGCCCGCCTGATGTTGTTCAACGACACCTCACACTATTCCTCGACCGGACTCGCCCTGCCTGAACCGGCAGAAGTCTGTCTCTCGAAATGGTGGAACCACTAATCCCATGAAAATCGCCATCGGCTCCGATCACGCGGGTTTCCGCTACAAGCAGGAAATCATCGCCCATTTGAAATCCACGGGTCACGAAGTCACCGACTTCGGCGCTGACTCCGAGTCGTCCGTTTCCTACGTCACCTTCATCCGTCCCGTCGCCAAGGCCGTGGCTGCCGGGGAATTCGAGCGCGGCATCGTTCTCGGCGGTTCCGGCAATGGCGAGGCGATGACCGCCAACCGTGTGCGCGCCATTCGTTGCGGGCTCTGTTGGAATACGGAATCCGCCCGGCTTACCCGCCTTCACAATGATGCGAATGTACTCTCGCTCGGTGCGAGAATGATGGATCTGGAAACCGCACTTGCCATTGTTGATGTGTTTCTAACGACCGAATTCGAAGGCGGCCGCCATCTGGAACGCATCCGCGCGCTGGATGAGTGAATCCGTCATCTCGTTGTTTGATGAATCCCATGATTTGCCACCTGCCGTGAGCGACGATCCATTCCTCCGGGAAATCGAAAATTTCCTCTACGAACAAATCCCCATCACCCGGGCGATGGGCGTGCAAGTGGCGGCATGTGATGAAACCGGGTTCGTTCTAATCGCCCCGCTTGAGGTCAATCACAACCACCTCGGAACCGCCTTCGGTGGTAGCCTCAGCGCCATCGCCACGCTTGCCGGATATGGATTGTTATGGATCCAGTTGGAGGACCGGAGCGCCCACATCGTCATTAAAAACAGCTCCATCCGGTATCACCGCCCTGTCCGTGGAGCCATCCGCGCCATCTGCAAAACTCCGGATGCCGCCACCCTCACCGCTTTCAAGACCTGCTTTCAAAAAAAAGGCAAAGCCCGCATCCCTCTGCAAGTCACCATCGAGGAAAACGACCAAGTCTGTGTCGAGTTCGAAGGCGTTTACGTCGCGATGAGGTAGGGGGATGGGATATACCTGTCCTACCGTCATTCATCTGCGGCACGGGCATATCTCACAGAATCAAGTCAACGCAAAGATGTTCGGGGAACGCTTTTTGATGATCGCTGTTCCCAACAGCCTCTGACCTCGCCTTCGGTCAATCCAAAAAAACACCTGAGTTCCCGGGTGATATCAGCCATGGCAGCTTCCTTCAAAAGTCCCTCCGAAACCCACCTGATATACACACGCCAAACCCAGATAATCCTTGTCACACAACGATTTGACGGTCACGCTGGCCACGTAGGTCAACTGGATATCACTCCCCGAGATGCTACGAACAAAACTGTTAGCCCAAAAATGATCCTAGAACTCGCCATCCTCGACGTGAAGCCAAGCCAAGAAGCTGCCTTCGAGCGCGACTTTGCCAAAGCGTCGGTCTACATCAGCAGTATTGCCGGCTACATCTCGCACGAGTTGCAGCGCTGCGTCGAAAAGAAGAGCCGCTACATTTTGCTCGCGCGTTGGAAGACTTTGGAGGCGCACACCGAAGGTTTCCGGAAGTCGCCGGAGTATTCGGAGTGGAAGAAGCTTCTGCATCACTACTACGATCCGTTTCCGACGGTAGAGCACTACTCGCTCGTCCATGAAAAAAGAGGCTAACAACTCGTGGATGGCAACCCCTCATAAGCTCCTCAATCGCTTTTCACAGACATCTTCATGGCGGGGTTGCCATCACTCCTGACGTTCTGCAAGAAATGGAACCGGCTGACGAAACGAAGATCCTGCAACGTGGTTGTCTCATCGTACTCCTCGCCGTAATCGCGCTGAGTGCTTTGTCCTATTTCAGCAACCGAACATACTCGTGGGGTGTCGCTGGCTTTCTGGCGGTCTGGATCGTCATTAGTTGGGTCATGCATCGGAGGGAGAAGAAGCGCTTGTTGTGCGCGTTTGAAGAGGCATTCGATGGATTTGGTGATTCTCTACCGACGCTTAAGAACGGAACGAGCTATGGATTTCCGACTTTCACCTTAAAGTTCCCAACTGAGGAAGCGCTGAAGGCCGCGCAGGACGGAGGACATCTGGGAAGATTCAAGGATTCGGTGTCGGAGCTTTACGGTCATTGTGGCAGTTCGAGTCGACCGTTCGACGTAAGTCTTGCTGTCTGGGCGACGTTCGAGGGGTGGAAGCCAACCGTGACGACAATATCGTGATTGCTCCTTCCTGCACCACCACTTAGAAACGAAGAAGCAGAACAAGACGAGCCACAGCAACCGCCACTAGCCGTCCTGTCAGCAACACCACCCGTGACATGAACCCTAACTCCCGTCTCGACGCTCGCCCCCGCTAGTAGCGGCGCGTGCTCTTTGACGTTGTGCAGAAAAATAGAAGATGACCGACGCCGTCCAAACAGCCTTGATAGCCAGCGGTTCCGCCGTAGTTGGCGGCCTCCTCGCTTCGATAAGCCAGGTGATCCTTCACCGTTTGGAGGAAGCCAAAAGTCTTCGGCAGATTTACCGAGATAAGTTAGAACGTATTGCGGGACTTGTTGATGACACGATCCAATGGTTCCGCGATACGACCGACACGACATCCATTGAGTCATTAGCTTCGTGTGGGCGATGCGAATCAGTTCGGCAGGCGTATGTGCTTGCCTGTCTATATTTTCCAGAGCTTCGCGAACCCATTGGGCTTTACTCCAATAATCTGATCCGGATTCATGGTCTTCTGGTCGATCATTTCCATGTGGAGGGAGTGATCGCTGGGGCGCAGGCCCTTCGTGATCCGGTTTATGAGAAGCTGTGTGACAAGGTGCTTTTCGAGCGCAACGAACTCGAAGGGATGATAGGTAAAGTAGCCCGCAAATACAACCGCCAGTAATGAAGAATGCACAACAAGCCGCATCACACAACGGTGCATAATCTTTCCAATTTCTTTTCATAGACTCTCCTTTCGCGCACCGTGCGTGCGCTCATCGTTCGCTAAATATGGATAAACCTGCGCAATACCGAAATCTATTGTGGGTCGCGCTGTTCCCGTTCTTCACGGGAGGTTGCGCGCTGATGCCGACGAAAGCGACGGTGCGGATTATTGAACACAAGAAGGAGCCCGAGGGGTACTACTCGCTGCTCTTCCGAATCCAAGAACCGGCGGAGTTGAAGGGGAAGTATGATGCCGCAAGCTCGTGGCGAGGTGACCTAGCTCAGGATGCGGATGGTGGCCTTTACGAAGTCTATTTGAACTTCACTATGGTCGGCGTCCTGACGAGCGCTGATCACGTTTTCAAGCCGAAGGATTACACCCAAGCGCCTCCCCGTTCGAAGGAGGGTGATTTCTTGGAGATGGCGAAACGCCTGAAGTGACGAGGCGAACAAGTCATGCATGTCAACCGCTCAACAGCCCTTCAATTTCAATTCAATTTCACTGCAATGACGCGGTGACATCACATCAAACGTTCTACAAAGAAATAAGATTTATGAAAACAATCCTATCCGCGACACTGATCGCACTCGTAATGCCCGCGTTCGCCGACACTATCGTGTTTAGAGCGTTCTCACTGGATCAAGCCGAAGGCCAAGATCCGCTTACAACAGCCCAGATCAGTGAAGCGATAGTTCAGAATGAATTGGGACAGGACAACGAAGTTCAAATTCCCGTAGAGAACGATCGATTTCACCACACAACCGTTAAGCCAATAAAGTTCGCTTCCGAATATAATAAAGACCTTACGATCTCAAAGTTCGACACGAAGGACTTGGGAATCATAATCGAGGGATCAATAGCCAAGGAGGGCGAGTATTTAGATGTGGCGTTCAGCTACAGCGAGACAACCAAGTCCGGCGGCGTCATCTATGGAACCAACGAAAACCGGGCAATGCTAATGCCGAAATTTAAGAGCATGAGTTTATCATCGTCTTTAGTTCAGAATCGCGAAGATAGCCAGTGGATGGTGATGCCCGTGCCAACAGCCCCTGAGTCATCAACTCGCGAATACATCGCTTATCGAATCGAAAAAGAAAAGAAGTAGAACAAGTCGGAGATGGCGGCGCCGAGGAAGCCGTCTGATTAAATTCGTGCTTCTCCGCGGCGCGCCATTCCTTTAACGTTGTGCGCCGAGCTAAGCAAGGCGCTTCTTATCAGGTGAAAGACCTGTTGTTTCAAAACCTAGCCAGTAGAAACTACCGAGTGTTGCAGTTGTGTTAGCTAACCCAATAAACCGACGCGGAAGA
>JBDSZP010000071.1:0-12681 GCA_039925065.1 Luteolibacter sp. | reverse complement strand
TGCATGAACTCTCCGGAATGTGGTCGCCCTGCGGAGTTTTCCAGTTTCGACTTGCATCCTGTTTCCCAAAACGAGACTTCTCCGGCGACTAACCACGGAAGTGGCATGGAATCCGGTGAGAATCCGGAGCTGTCGCGCAGCGGTATCCAGATACGAATCCCCATAGCAGCCAATCGCTTGAAAAAACGGTGAAGGCGGGGAGGAGGTCAAGCTGGGAGCCCGAATACTTGCACTTCCTCCGGCTCGTCGCCCGCGTGCCGATTCATTTTGGCAAACGGGGCCATGGTCCTCCGCGAAAGGGGATCGACGGGAGAAGGTGAAGCGTTTCCGCGCCAAGCCCTCTCTTCGTGAAAAATCGAATACCGAAGAGAAAAATGAAAAATGAGATCCTTGGTGCGTCCGCAATTGCGGCCGCACTCGCCCTGACGCTTGGCTCCGCCTCTGCTGCGGTGGTTACCTTTGAGACAGTCCCGCTATCATCCGGCTATTATAATGGCTCCGATCAAAGCGGCGGCGTCGTCCTCGATGGTGCCAAATTCAACAACAACTACAACGCGACCTTCGGATCGTGGTCCGGCTTCGCCGTCTCCAACCAGGCGGACACCACCACTCCGGGATATTTCAATCAATACAGCTCCTACTCGGGTGGCGGTGCTGCTGGATCGGCAAACTACGCCGTGGGCTACTACTCGACGTATGAAACCGCGACGACCAACGTCATCCTCGCCGGGCTGACGGATCTCGCGGGAAAAGGCGCGTTTTTCACCAACACCACCTACACCGCCCTCGACATGCTCAACGGCGGCGATTTCGGCTCGAAGAAATTCGGCGGTGCGTCCGGAAACGACGCTGACTGGCTCCTCCTCACAATCCAAGGCTACGCGGCGGGACTCGCAACGGGAACGACCGTGAATTTCTACCTCGCCGATTTTCGATTCGCGGACAATTCGCAGGATTACATCGTCAATGACTGGCGCTCCGTCGATTTTTCCCCGCTCGGCACCGTCGATGAAATCCGCTTCAGCATGACTTCTTCGGATAACGACGCGTTCGGCACGTTGACTCCCACTTATTTCGCGATGGATAACTTCTCTGCGGTGCCGGAGCCGTCGTCCCTGCTGATATCACTCTGCGGCTTCGGCCTGCTGGTCCGCAGGAAACGGTGATCTGCCATGCAAAATAGCTCAAAAACCGCCCGCAGGGTGTCCGCTGTTTCGTGCGGTCTGGCACTCTGTGGCTTTGCTCCCGGCGTGCTTGCGGGGCCCTATTCCGCCGCGCAGAACGATCCAGCGAATCCCTATGACGCCCCGATCCCGGGATTTGTCGGTCCGGATGGGATCGGGAAAGCGCGGTTGGACAGTTTCAACGTCGATGGAAATGGCGACCCGATTTACCAAAACCCGAATAATTTCGTAAACCCTTTGTTCTTCGGCTGGGCGGATTCCGTCGTCAGCTACGATCGCGCGGATTTAGACCTGCCCTTTTCGGATACTATCCTGGCGCTCGGCCCAGTGACCGGTGACAACTTTGACGTCGTTTCCCTTGGCGATCTCACCGCTCCCGCCATCGGAGCAAGCGCTCCGCCCGGCACCATCACTGTGGAACTAGCGAAGCCCATCAAGGACCTCGACGGCGCGGATTTCGTGGTTTTTGAAAACGGCCACATCACGCAGTCCAACCAAGGCGGCGCGGGTGTCGGCGGGATTTTTGCGGAGTTGGCGAACGTCTGGGTTTCGGCGAACGGCGTGGATTTTGTCAAATTTCCAACCACCTCGCTCACAGCCGCATCGGTCGGCATGTATGGCTCGCTCGATCCCACAAACCTCCGCAACCTCGCGGGAAAACACCTCAACTCTTTCGGAAACTCCTGGGGCACGCCCTTCGATCTCGCGCAAGTCGGATTGGCGCAGATCACCCACATCCGCATCGTCGATATTCCGGGAAACGGCGCCTTCCTCGATCAATCCGGCCACCCGATTTACGATCCGTGGCAGACCTTCGGCTCCGGTGGCTTCGACCTCGAAGCTGTGGGGGCCATTTCCACTCAGACGACCTACGCCGATTGGACACCGCTCGCCAACCTCGCCACGAATGCCCGGGGCAAGGCCAATGATCCGGACGGCGACGGCCTCTCCAATTTGTTGGAATACGCGTTCGGCGGCGTCCCTTGGCTCAGCGATTCCGCCGACGTGGGACCGAAAATCCGCCTGATCACTGTGGGAAATGACGCATTCGCCGAATTCACGTTCCTTCGGGACGAGCGGCTGACGGACCTTGTCTATGAAGTGCAGGTTTCATCCTCACTCTCAGGAAACACATGGACGACCATCGCCAGCAGCACCGGCGGAGGAGTCACCCTGCCGAAGGTAGGCCATCAGCCAGTGATTTCCGAAACCAGTGCTTCCGCCATCGCCAGCGTCGGAGTGGTTCGTCGGGTGACGGTGCGGGACGAAGTTCCCATCGCCGCCTCGAGCCGACGGTTTTTACGCGTGAAAGTCATCGAAGATTCAGCTTTGCTCGGAAATCCATGAAAACGGACAACAACAAGCGGATCCTCCGGCTACCGGGTTTCACCCTGGTGGAGGTCCTCGTCGTCGTCGCAATCATCCTCGTGTTGGCGGTTCTCGCGTTTTCGGGAAGTCGGAAATTGATCACTTCCGCCCGCATCGTCGAGAGCACGGAAAACCTCCGCTCGCTGGCTATCGCGAATACTACTTTTCTCGCCGACAACGGTCGTTATTGCCCTGCGGATGATCGCTCGAATAACCGCCGTTGGCATGGCTCCCGCAGCTCCGAGAGTGGGGGGTTCGATGCCACGCAGGGATTCCTCTCGCCCTACCTCGGCAAGAGTAAGCGCGTCACCATCTGCCCGCTTTTCCGGGCAATGGCCGAGGGCTCCTCCAGTTTCGAGGACGGCACTGGTGGTTACGGCTACAATGCCGCCTACATCGGCGGGCTTCCCGGCGGCGCGTATGACCCGGCTACCAAGCTCCGGATTTCTCAGATGGCCGCCAACGTCACCAACCCCGGCCGGACCGTCATGTTCACCACCACCGCCTATGCCCGTTCTTCCGGGCTTCAGGAATACGCCTATTGCGAGCCGCCGTTCTGGGATTTTGGCTCCGGTCCCACCGGCTCCAAGCCCTCTCCCAGCGTCCATTTCCGTGCCAATGGCAAGGCCCTCGTCGCTTGGTGTGATGGCAGTGTCACCGCCGAGGCCCGCAACAGCTCCCGTGGTGGTCTCAATCCCCACGGCGGCGATTCGGAGAAATGGAACCTTGGATGGTTCGGTCCCGAAGAGAACAACGGCTGGTGGAATCCACGGAACTGAGCGCGCAGGGGGCAAATACAGGCTCGCCAGGATTTTTCCGAACGAGCACCCTTTCTCCCATGTCTTTCACTTCGCTCGGCCTCACTCCCGGATTGCTCAACGCTTTGGAGGTGGCGGGCTATTCCCAGGCGACTCCCATTCAGGAACAAGCGATCCCGGCAGTGTTGGGGAAAAAAGACGTGCTGGGGATTGCCAAGACCGGCTCGGGAAAAACGGCGGGTTATGTGCTGCCGATCCTGCATAATCTCCAGACAGCCAACGCTTTCCAATATCGCGAACCCACGGTTCTCGTTCTGGTGCCCACCAGTGAGCTGGCGGATCAGGTCCACGAGGTTTTCCAAACATTCCTCCCCGCCCTCACCGAGCGCCTGACTTGTCTGCCAGTGTATGGAGGCGTCTCGATCAACGTGCAGATGCAAGCGATCGGAAAGGCGAATATCCTGGTGGCCACCCCGGGCCGGCTTTTGGAATTGGTCGAAAAGAACGCCGTGCGGCTTTCGTCCATCGCCACGCTGGTGCTCGACGAGGCGGACAAGATGCTGAACCTCGGATTCAAGGAAGAGGTGGACCGCATTCTCGCCCTGCTCCCGCCGAAGCGCCAGAACCTGTTGTTTTCCGCGACTCTCAGCGAGGATCTGGGCCTGATCCAGCAGCTCATTTTGAGGGAGCCACAAGTGATCAAAATCGCGGATGAAGCGGATGAGATCGATTTGATCAACCAGCTTGCCTATCTGGTTTCCGAGGAAAAGAAGGGCCCGTTGCTGCGTTATCTGATCAAGCATGGGGAATTGAAACAGGTTCTGGTTTTCGCCTCTTCCACCATTAAGGCGGACGGCATCGTGAACAAACTCCTCAAAAACCGGATCCACGCGGCCGCCGTTCATTCCAAACTGAGCCAGCAAGCCAGACGTTATACCTTGCAGCAATTCAAGTCCGGCGAATTGCGGGTCCTCGTCGCCACCGACCTGCTCGCCCGTGGGATCGATATCGAGTTCCTGCCCTGCGTCATCAACTACGAACTCCCGCGTTCGCCCAAAGACTACATTCATCGGATCGGCAGGACCGGCCGCGCCGAATCCCCCGGCGATGCCATTTCGCTGGTTTCCCCGGAAGAGATGGACCACTTCAAAGTGATTCAGAAAAAGATGGGGAAGCGCGTTAAAATTCTCCACGGAGACGGGATCGACGTGCAGGGATATTGAGGCGGCCGCTCCGATGGGAAGCTTGATCATGCCCGTTAGGCTCCGTTCGTTTGGAGACTGTCCGGAGTTCATGGTTTACCATGCTCTTCCGCTTGCAAGCTCACGGCTTTAACCTAAATAAATGCGAACCACGAAAAGCACGAAGAGCATGAAAATCAAAGAGTTACAGTAGCTCTTTTCACTGGCCGATCAGGAGGATTTTCGTTAGGGCGCTGGATTCCCTCGTGAGTTTGGCAAGGCCAATCAACCAACGAACACGCTTCTCAGAACCTCGAACATACCCAGACACCGAGCGATCACCTCGCTTTGAAAAGCCGGAGGAAAGAGCAGCCCCAGCGGCAGGACTACGGCAAGCAACGCCGGGATTTTTCCAAGCGGACGTCCCCATTTTTTCTCCAGCAGAGTCAGGATACCGTGCAGGATGAAATACGCCGTTGGCAGGCCGAAACCGGAGCGAACGGGGAGCGTGATGGCCAGTTCATGCAGCACTCCCGATGTGACGAAGACCGCCATCACGCCGGAATTCGCTCCGGCCAATGCTTCCACAGGCCGGCCGATGAGGCGTTGCATCATCTGCGAATAGCCGACGTTCCATCGTCGGCTCCAAAAGTCGCCGATTCCCTGCGCTTCCAACACGTTGGGAAATAAAGTCCTCACGGGAAAACCCGCAGCCCGCAAGCCGCCCTTGAGCACCCGTAACGCCCCGAAGTGAAAGCCCACGCTCATCGGCGCGAACATCACCAAAATCTGATGCCACCCCATCAACCATACCAGCCAAGCGCCCAGCGTCCCGGCTAACATGAGCAGCAAACCCAGCCTCACATCCGCCATCCAGCTCAGACCCTCCCGCTTGGTTCGAAAGCTCGCCGGATCCATTCCAAACCAACAGAAGGCGAACACACAGTATCGCGGAATTGTGAGTCGGTGCTCTCCCGCCCATTCGGCATACACCAGACCTTTCATCCCGCCCAGAAGCACACAGCAGATCCCCACCATCCGAAAAACCGGATCATTGCCTGATAGGGTAAAATCAGCGCCAGCAACTACCGCAACAAGCACCAGCCAACCGGCAAGCCGCCTGACCCACCGCTTCCTCACATTTGCCAAAACCGGTCCTGCTGCAATCCCGGCAACCACCAGAAATGGAATCGCCCACATCATCGCACGCCTCCCGCCCCCAGCCATCCAGCGTTCCAACTCAGCAAGCCCGCATAAAGAACGACCAACCCCATGAAGAGCAGCGTGAGCAAATGTTTGGCCACCCGGTTGGTCACACTTCCTTCGATTTCCCTCAGATCGAACCCGAAAAATTGCAACCACAGGCGCACCGCCCACCATAGCAGCATGAACGCACACATCGCCATCGCCGCACCGCTGCCACCCATCAGCCAGTCCCCGAATCCCAGCGCCAAAATAGCAAAGAACACATGACTGCTCCACACGTAGATCGAATACGTCCACCACAGCTCACGCATCAGCGGAGTCAATCCGGCCAACTTTTCTTTCCATCCGAGCGCCTTGGGGATCCAGAGACTCGCGACGCCCAAGGCGACGAGCGACCACCCGCCAATCCACAACCCGATTTGTAAGAGTTCTCTCATTGGAAAATAGCAGCCAAGGTGAACACCGCGCTGAGCACGGCGAATACTCCCAAAAAGAAAACATCCCAAGCCCGGTCCTTCCTGCGTAGCTCCCGATCATAGTAGATCAGTTGCACCACCACGCGGCTCCCCCAGAAGACCCCGAAAAAAGCGCAAAGGACCTTGGCCATTCCGCCCTCCAGCAGCAACCGCGGCCAACCCAAACACAACACCGCCAGCGCCGCGATGATCGCAACAATGTAGGCACAGTGGACATAAAAGATCTGCCGCACCATCGCCTCGGCCCCCGCCAAATTGTCAGCGTATCTCCACCGCCTCGCCGCGACGAAATTCGCCAGGACCAGACCTAGCAAAATGCTCCCGGCCCCTCGCAACCCGATTTCCAAATTCAGCGCATTCATTTTTTCGATTCCTTGAAGATTTCCCAACAGTCTCCCAACTCTCACTTCATCGCACAGAACTCACCCTCACACTTCGCGGTTTCCATATGGTGCAATTCCTCCCTTACCTTCCTGTCCTTGCTCCGGAATAAAACCTTGCTGAGCGCGTGCCGATTCGCCGCCAGCACCCGACAGGCGTGGATGGCGACGGGCAGCAACCCCGGCCCACCCAATCTGCGGGCCGCCGTCTGATGATTCGCACAGCTATAGAGGCACCAAACCCAGGCCTCCGCACCACGGAAAATCGCATTTTCACTCGTCCTCACCACCATTTCCCGAGCCGGGTCCAGCGTGCCCAGCCCCGGGAAAATCTGCTCCGCATGCGGCGCTTGATAAGGAATGAATTCAATTCCGAAAGCCCGGGGCTGGCGGTTGATCCATTCATGAAAGCTGCAACACATCCCGCAGCGGCCGTCGTAATAAACTTCGATTCCCTTGATTTGCTTCGGCAGGTCCATGGTGTTTTTCTTTCTGTAATTTCAGGATTATCTGAAAATTCAGAATATGCAAGATGGATTTTGTTTCGGATCCGAAGCCGTTGGCGGTCGGGAAATAGAAATCAGGAGCGCAATGATCCGAACGGGAGCTTGCGGCGTTCGAAGTGCTCTGCTATACCTTGGTCCGCTAAATCCACCTGCTTCAGGTTCTCCAAAACCTCATTTTGAATGATACCCACTCCGCACAGCTCAGCATCGATTTCCGGACCGGACGGCGCACCGCGATCCATGCCGACAATTCCTGCGCGGAGCAGCGATCAGCTTGCGTTGCCCTTAACCGAATCCGAACGCGGGGCATCTTGGAAGCAACTCAACTCGCTTCATCCGGGGAACCGCTTTCGCCTCATGCTTGGTTTACCGCTGTTGCCGGAGTCTCCCGAGACCGGGACGTCCCGCTGATTCCTCTCGATCAGCTCGGAATCCATCACGACGAGGACGGGCTTCGCAGTTCGAGTCTGCTTACCGCGCTGCCATCCGGAGCCGAAGCGATCCCGTATTTCGACAAGGAATGGGGAGTGGTTTACAAACTGTTCGATCTCCGGGTAAACGGCTCGCTTGGAAAGAAAATCGAGCTGGTTCGCAAAGCAGAGGGAGACTTCGACCTGATCCCTTGCGACGCCACGCTGAAAGACACGCTCGAAAAACTCGCGGTTTTGAATCAAGCCGGCGCCCATCCGACCGAAATCGTAGGCCTATCCGATTCGGGTGACTATCTCATCGCCAAACAGCCATGGGCCTATCCGCGCGGAGATTTCGCAGCAGACAGGAAAATTGCCGTCTCGGAGATTCGGGGAATTATTCCCGAATTCACCGGTCCCGGGTTGAGGCACACCGTTGTGGTGATGTGGTTGGAGGATCGGGCTTGGCTTGTCGGCGACCTCCACGAGCGGAACATCATGCGCGACCAGAATGGAGCGCCGACCATCATCGACGCGCTGATCGGTCCCGTGCCGATGGTGGCTCTGAAGGAACTCAGGTGGTTGAGGGAAGCCATGGAAGATGCGCAAGCCCTCCGCGAAAACCGACCCGCTGTGAAACGCCAGCGATTCGAGGATGCAGATGATGATAGCTTGTGATAAGACCTTTGTAACGCATCGGATTGCTGAAAAATCCCAATCTATCAAAATTCATATCGTGATGAACAGACCCGCTTCTGACCTGGATGAAATCCAGGAACAACTTATGGAGAACGGATTTCATTGGCTCCGTCGTGGTTTCGATTCATTCGAGGATACTAGTAAAGATGTCGAACTCACTGTGCTTTACTGCGCAATCAGCTTCGAGCTTTTTGCTAAAGCGTTGGTTTTTTCCAAGCAGTGGGAACTGATTTTTTCAGAGCCCGGCGACGCTAGCCTCAAGTCTCTCAAAAATGGTTCCGCCAAGACGATCGGTTTAGATCAAGCTGGTAAGCGCCTTGGTAAACTCTGCCAAATCGAGTGCAGTAAAGAGTTCGTAAAATTGAATCAACTCAGTAGGCATCGAAACAAAATCGTCCATTTTTTCCATGCCGATCTTTCAAATGATCAGGGCAGGAAACAAGTGGCGCTAGAGATTGTTGGGGCATGGGGGGCACTTATCCACTTACTAAAGCGTTCGGAATTTCAAGATCTTACTGAATCTCGTTCAGCTGACCTTAAGCAGATCGATGATCAACTTTTCCATCTCGCCCCTTACCTTTCCTCTCAGGCTGAGTTGATCCGTTCCTCGCATTCTTCACCTGAAGAACTGGACGAATGTCCTTTGTGCAAGCAAGAGACATATGATTTGGATGTCTGCCTCCTGTGTGGGGCCTACGAAGAATCCCATTCAGATGTTATGGATGGTGCGGATTATATTCATCCTGCGGATTGTCCCGAATGCGGCTGCGAGGAGGCTGTGTTCCGTGTCAATCCTCAAGGGGCGCGGTGTTCAAATGCCGATTGCTCGCAGTATTTTGAGGTGTTTGGCGTATGCGAGTGGTGCCAATCTTCGTTTGTGGAGCGCTTTGATGAGTCTGATGATATGGCCCCTGAAGATCGACGTAACACAAACCTGACAGGTTGCAGTAACTGCGATGGCTGGATTGGCCACCTTTCCAGTAAAGACTGAATGTTTCGTCTTCAACGGAACTTCACCCCGAGACTTTTCGTCAGGGCTTCGAGGACTTTCTGGTGGGCGGTGTCGATTTCTTCGGTTTTGAGGGTGCGGGTGGCTTCGCGGTATTGGAAGCGGTAGGCGACGGACTTGCTGTCGGCGGCGATTTTTTGGCCTGTGGGGTCGGTGAAGACGTCGAAGCACTCGGACGAGACTAGGAGGGGCTCGGCGAGTTTGGCGATGACGGCTTCGATCTGGGCGTTCGGCGTGGTGATGGGGAGTTCCATCGCGGTGTCGCGGGAGGAGCCGGGGAACTGCGGGAGGTCCTCGACGTGGCTGATGCCGTTGAGGAGTTTGCGGAGTTTTCCGAGATCGAGTTCGGCGACGAAGACGGGGGTGGTGAAATCCAGTTCGCGCTCGCGGGCGGGGGTGACCCGGGCGAAGACGCCGATGTTTTGGTCATCGACCTTGATGTCACTGGCCAGGACAAAGCCGGGGCGGTCTTTCGGGGCGAAGGTGATTTTTCGGTCGCCTAGCAGAGCGGAGAGGATGCCTTTGAGGTCGTAAAGATCGGCGGCGCGGTCGGCTTGGGACCAGCCGGTGGGTTGGGCGGAGCCGGAGAGGAGCAGGGCGAGCGTTTCGCTTTCCTGGTCCTTGGCTTTGCCGCCGCCCGCGTTGCGGAAAACGCGGCCCATTTCGAAGAAGCGCAGGGATTTCGCCTGTTGACGGATGTTTCTGGCAGCGGAGGCGATCAGGCCGGGGACGATGCTGGGGCGCATGACGGCATGGTCCTCACTGAGCGGGAGTTTCACGCGGATAATGTCGCCGTCTTGAAGCGGGCGTAGCGGGAGGACGTCGGAAATTTGGGCGTCAGAGATGAGCTTGATGGTTTGGCATTCGTGCAAACCGAGCGCGGCGAGGCGGCGGCGGAGCACCATGTCCGCATCGTAAGCGGCATCGACGGGGCTGGCTGGGACGAAAGTTCCTTGAAAACGCGATGGCACGTTGTCGAGTCCGTGGACCCGGGCGATTTCCTCGACGAGATCGATGTGGCGCTGGAGATCGGCGCGGAACGAGGGGACATCCCAGGTGCCGTCGGCGAGTTTAGTCAGGCCGAGGCGGGTGAGGATTTCCTCGGCGTCGGCGAGGGCGATCGAGCCGCCCATGAGTTGGTCGAGTTTCTTGGCGTCGAGCATGACGGGCTTGGTGAGGACGGGTGCCAAGCCAGCGGTTTGGGTGGCGGAATCCACGGTGCCGCCAGCGACTTCGAGAATGAGTTTCACGGCGAATGCGGAGGCGGTGAGGACTCCGGCGGGATCCACGCCGCGCTCGAAGCGGTAGGAAGAATCCGAGGAAAGCGCGGTGCGGCGCGAGGTGCGGCGGATGCCTTGCGGGGTGAAGTAGGCGGACTCCAACAAGATGTCCGTGGTGGTTTCAGTCACGCCGCTTTCGGCTCCACCCATGACTCCGGCGAGGGCGAGCGCTGCTCCGGATTCGTCGGAAATGAGGAGATCGTCGGGAGTGAGGACGTGGGTGGATTCATCGAGCGCGAGGAACGTTTCGCCCTCGGTGGCGCTGCGGATGACGAGGTTGCCAGTGAGTTTCGCAGCATCGAAGGCATGGAGCGGTTGGCCGAGTTCGTGAAGCACGTAGTTCGTGACATCGACGATGTTATTGATGGGGCGCAGGCCGATGGATTCGAGGCGCTGCTTCAGCCATGCGGGGCTTTCCTTAACCGTGACACCCTTGATGCCGACGGCGGTGTAGAGCGGGCAGGCGAGGGGAGCGTCGATCCGGATGTTGACCGAGATGTTGGTGTTCGGTTCGGGAATTTCCAGCGGAAGCAGTGGTGTCTTCAGCAACGTCGCCAGCTCGCGGGCCATTCCCCGGTGGCTGAGGAGATCGGGGCGGTTCGGGGTGACTTCGAGTTCGAGCAGGGTGTCGGAGTCGAAGAGTTGTTTCACGGGTTTTCCGATTTCCGAATCCGGCGGGAGGATGAGCAGGCCATCGGCACCGGCTGGCAGGCCGATCTCGGAAGCGGCGCACAGCATGCCTTTCGACTCGACCTTGCGCATGACGGTCTCGCCGATGGTGAAACCGCCGGGAAGCTCTGCACCGGGAAGCGCACAGGGGACTTTATCGCCGACCTTGTAATTCTGCGCACCGCAAACGATCTGGCGGAGCGTGCCTTCTCCGGCATCGACTTGAGTGACTTTCAAGCGGTCTGCATTCGGGTGCTGGACGGCTTCCATGATTTGCGCGACCACGATGCGTTCCGAGGCGATGCCTTTGGAAATGATGCCTTCGACTTCAACGCCGGCGAAGGTGAAGAGGTCATCGATTTCCTTGATGGATTTGCCGGATAGATCGAGGTGGGTGGCGAGCCAGTTGAGAGAAATGTTCATGGGAAGAGGATAGGGGATCAGGGATTGTAGATCGTGGATGGAAGAGGAAGAGTCCGGTTATCGATCTTCGTTGTGGTGGGTCTCCACGCTCCGGGTGAAGAGATAGATGGATTTCGAGAGCTGGGTGAGACGCTGGTGCAAGGATGCGAAGAGATCGCTGTCGCGCAGGGATTCCGTTTCGTGGAGGGTTTCGAGGTGGTCGATGGTTTCGAGGGCGGACCCGTAGGAGAAATCGAGAAAACGGACATATTCCGCTTTGTGGCGGCGGCGACCGTAGCCTTCGACAATGTTGGATTTCACCGATTTCATGCTCCGGCGAATCTGCGAGCCTTCTTCATACATCTCAAACTTAGGCAGAGCGAACAAGGTCATGCGATGAACCTCGATGACAAGCTCGCGGGCCTGTTCCCAGATTCTCAGCTTCTTGTAACCGAACGACGTCGTTTCCATTTTCTTCCATCTACGATCTTCTATCCACAATCCACGATCGCGTCTCAAGCAAACTGCTTGAGGAAACGCGCGTCGTTTTCGATGAGGAGGCGGATGTCCTTGATGCCCCAGCGGATCATGGCGAGGCGGTCGAGGCCCATGCCGAAGGCGAAGCCGGTGACTTTTTCAGGATCGAAGACGTTGTCTTTGCGGGTGGCATCGATGGATTCGAAGACCGCCGGATCGACCATGCCGCAGCCGGCTACTTCGATCCAACGCGGGGCCTGGCCTTTGATGGTTAGTTTTACATCGATCTCGAAACTCGGCTCGGTGAAGGGGAAGAAATGCGGGCGGAAGCGCACTTCGGTTTTCTCGCCGAAGAGTTCGCGAAGGAAATACTCGAGGGTGCCTTTGAGGTCGGGGAGGGAGACATCGGTGCCGACGTAGAGGCCTTCGAGTTGGTTGAAAACGGAGAGGTGGGTGGCGTCGATTTCATCGCGGCGGGAGGCGGAGCCGGGGGCGATGATGCGGATCGGCGGGGTTTGCGTTTCCATGGTGCGGATCTGCACGCTGGAGGTATGGGTGCGGAGGAGTTTCCCGGAGTCGAAATAGAAAGTGTCCTTTTCGTTCCGCGCCGGGTGGTCGGCTGGCGTGTTCAGTGCGTCGAAGCAATGGAACTCGTCCTCGATTTCCGGCCCATCGG
>JBDSZP010000070.1:0-5924 GCA_039925065.1 Luteolibacter sp. | reverse complement strand
GACCTTGCTGGAGTAATTCAGCCAGTAGAGTAGCAGGTCATGCGTCAAGGCAAGGGACGGATCAAGCTCAAGTGCGCGGACGAAACACGATACGGCGTCATCGAGCAAACCACAGGTAATATAGGCGTTGCCGAGGTTGCTGTGCGCGCGAGCGAAGGCTGGATCAAGATTAATCGCGGTCTGGTAGTGCCGAATGGCGAGCTCCACATTGCCTTCCTGTTGGATGATGCTGGCCAACATGTCGTGGCCGCGTGAAAGACCCGGATCGAGTTGGATCGATTCCAGCAAAGCGACCTTGGCCGCGGCCCTATCCCCTTGGGAAAGAAGGGCGGTGCCGTGTTTCAGCCGGATTTCGGCATTTGAAGGGGCAAGCAAAGCGAGTCTTCCAAAAAGCGTGCAGGCCTCCTCGGAAACCCCGTCTTCAAGAAGCGCGTTGGCAAGATTGGCCTGATTGTCGATATTCGAGGGGGCACGCTCGACCGCCATGCGGAAGTGCTTGGTGGCGGATTTCAGGTCGTTCATCTCCCTGAAGGCCACTCCCAAATTGTTATGAGCCCGGTCGTTCTGGGGTTGAAGGGAGATCGCCCGTTTGAATGCTGAAATCGCAGCCTTCGTCTGGCCCAGCCGCCGGTATGCCTCGCCAAGATTCAGTTGGATGACCGGAGAGCCCGGCTGGATCTTCACGGCGGTTTTGAAATGTTTAAGGGCAATCTCGTCCCTTCCCCTCTGGCCCGCGATGCTTCCCATCAGGCCAAGCGCCTCCCAATGCTTGGAATCGATGGAAAGAATTTGTCGAGCGACCCCAACAGCTTCATCCAACGCACCACGACGGTGACATTCGCGCGCATATTCGTATGCTTGGTTCAATGATAATTTAGCCATCGATTGGTGGGATTCTGAGGCGGTCTCGGAGAGGAAGCAATCATGATGAAAATCTGTTTCCTTGCCCAGCCCAGCCCCAGAGATCAGCCGATCGTCAATGCCTTGTTATTTGACGCTAATTCCAGACATGCTACTGATGCTGAAATGTGCGCCCAACTCTAATTAATGCGATCGCCGTGTGAGTTCATTGTCGAAATCTGCAAGGTTACGAGATCAAACCAATATATAACACTCACCAGCTCGGAAGAATATTCCAATTTAATTCCCTTATCAGATGACACGACGGACAGCAAATCTGGACCCCCTGGTTCTTCAAGGAATTTCCCATACGGATCTTTAAAAATTACAGACTTTCCATCCTCATATAATACAACAATTCTTTGCCCTTCTCCCCAATTTTGAACAAACATAATCGCATGGATGGATGGCAGCTTGATGTAAAACGGCTTCCTTCCTTTAACATCATCAAAACTCAATCCTTGGAAAACAAGCCGATGCTTTGGCGAGCTATGAACGTTAAATCTCTGCCACCAATTTTCGTAATATTCACTCGAATTATAATTTTTTAGATAAATTAAAATCCCAAACCCAAAAATCAAACAGAGAATTAAACTCCATTTCATACTATTCCGCAAGCACTTCATTTAGATAAGGATGGGAAAAGTTCTTCACCGCAGTAACTACTGGGGATTTCATGACTTTAAAAACATCTTCATTTTCACCTTTCGCATGCTGAAGCCATAGAATCACTAGAACATCTTCACCCAATGGTCCCCCCATTATTGCATACCCGGGACCAAACCAAACCTGGAATCCGCCATGAGAAGGGGATGTCAAATCCGCAATCGGATGTTGCAGTCGGCCTATATGGCGAACCGCATCTTTAATGTAAGATTCGGCCATCACTTTATCAAACGGATCATCACTTTCAATCAAATTCCTTGCTCGCTCCGCCGCCTTATCTGCCATTTGCTTTTCTTCTTTTATAAAATTCAACATGAGACTCCGCGCAGTTGCTGCATCTTGCCCGGGAGCACGCATAGCATGCATGTATGCATTGCTAGAACCCTGAGCATTCAAAAGCGCCATTGCTCCCTCATGCCCGGTTCCATCAATCTCATCATTGCCCTTTTTTAGCAATTCCCCAACTGGGACTTTGATGCAGTTCCACACGTATGGGCTATAGCTTCGCCCTTCTTCATCTTGAGCCTGTTTAAGCCATTCATCAATTATTTCATAATGGGCTTTATCTTTCCATAAGCCGAATCCATCATAAAAATTCAAACCATCGTTCCTTACGAAATCATACAAATTCATCCCGCCCTCTTCCTCAAGTGGATCCCTTGACGGCCATCGTCCGCTGACCGGGTCGTAATACCGGTAGCCGTAGTAGAGTAGTCCAGATTCTCCGTCGCGCAGTTTGGTCGAGAAGCCAAAGTCGGGCAGGTGAGCGAGTTCGGCCGCCGAGGCAAGTTTCTCCTTGAACACCGGATTGCCGAAGGGGTCGTAGTCCATGCGCTGGAGGATCGAGCCGTCTGGCTTGGTCCATGAGATGATGTTGCCGTTGGCGTCGTAGCCGGGCAGGAAGCGCTCGTGGGTTGAACCAGCATGCCAGGAACTTGCCATCAGACCGCCGACCCCGCCCGCAGCTTGGAAGCCAGCCGTACCTGGCAACGAATTGCCGGGCGACGAAAGGTCCAGGCCCCAGAGGTGGGTGCGCAACGTGTTCGTGGTGGTACCGCCCTCCGTGGAGGCATGCCACTCCGCAACCGGGTTCCAATGGTCGTAGGCGTAGGACACATTGAGAGATATCGTATCGCCTTGGGTATTGTCCACGACCTTTTTGCCGATCCGCCTGCTCATGTAGTCGTAGGCGAACTCCAGTGCGACATTGGGCGCTCCGTTGGCAGTGATGGGAGTCATTCCGACAAGCCGGTTCTCCCCGTCCCAAACGTAGGACCAGCGGCCGTCGTTAGTGAGGTTTCCATCGTTGTCATATACGGGTGTCACGCTCGCCTTGGGCACCCACGTTTTCACGGCGGATGAGGTGCCGTTGAGAGAAATAGTGGTGGTGACGAGTTTGCCGGTGGTGGAGTTGGCGGCAGCCAGGCGCGTGCCTTGGAGGTCGCCCACGGTGGCGGTGGCCTGAACGGTGGCCTGGTCCGCCGTGGCGGTGATGGCGGCATTGGCCCGTGTCAGGAGGTCAAAGGTGCCAGGATGGGTGAGCAGGCTGTATTGGTTCAGGTTGTTGGGCGTGTAGTCGAGAATCGAGATTTTTGGATCGCTGCTAACTGGCGGCGTAGGAAGGGTATTGAAGTCCGGAAGGCCGGTGCCATATGAAGCCAATTCGCGGTTGCCGATGCCGTCGTATTGGTAGCCGAAGCTGAGTCCCGGCACGAGGGCGTCGGTGGAGGTCTTCTTGACGGCCCCCTCGACCTCGGAGCGGTTGTTGTAGCTGTAGTCCCACCAGGTTCCGTCCTCACGTTTCACGTCACTGCGCCTGCCTGCGGCATCGTAGGTGTGGCCGACGGAAGAAACGGTGGCGAGAGCGGAACCGGTTCCGCTTCCGGGCGCACGGTTCACCATCCCGAGGACGCGTCCCAACATGTCGATGGACTGGACGCGCTGAAGGGCCACTTGATTGCTGTTTTGCACGTCCCGCACCGTGAGCGTGTCGAACGTCTCGGTGCCGGGCCAGTAGGTCATCTCTGCGGAGAAGTCCGCCGAGGACACCGTGTAAAGACGGCTGAGCGGGTCATAGGTGTAGGCCTGGCTGCTGACAGTGCTGGTACCCTTGTTCACGGCAAAGCCGGTGGGACGCCCGAACGAGTCATCGGCGGTCTGAACGACCGAGACATCGGCAAGCCATGGATGGTTCGCCGCGTAGGTGACCGAGACGGCCCCGCTGGAAGGCTGGTAGGACAGCGCTTGATTGCGGATGACTCCATTCAAGTTCTCCACGACCTGCGCCGGGCGCCCGAGCTGGTCGTGTCCGCTGAAGGTGAGGTCCGGCGTGAGGTTTCCGTCACCCGTGTAATCGACATGGGTGAGGTCGCGGCTCAGCGGTTTGTAAGTCCAGGTCGTCACCACGTTACGGGCCGAGGTGCGCGTGGCGGGTTTTCCGTCCCAAGTGTAGGTGTAGTCCACGTGTTTAGCATCCGCATCGATCTTTTGTTCGAGCAATCCTGTGACCGGGTCGTAAACCCATTGCGTGAGGTCGGATCCGGTTCCGCTGCGGTAGGTAGTCAGCGAGGCGCGATCCCCGTATGCGTTGTAACCGTAGGTCAAATGGTAGGTCCCCGTGCCGCTAACGTCGGTCATCTGCCCGCGGCTGTTGTAGGAGGTCTCGGTGGTCTGTCCGCCGGGGAGGGTGGTGATATGCAGCAGGCCCGCGTTCGGGTGGGCGGCAGGGTAATACTGGTACGACGTGGTTTGCCCCAAATGGTTGGTCACCTTTTCCAACCGGAAAGAGTCGTTGTAGAAGAACGACCAGGTGGAGGCGCCCCGGATGTCGGTGAAACGCTTGACTCGACCAAATGCATCATACGCGTAGGATGCCGCCTTTCCAGCATCTGCCCCGGCCTTCGTCACCGACTGCACGTAGCCGTTGATCACGGTGGCGGTCGTGTCAATCCCCGTCGTGGCGGAATCGTCAATGGTCTCGACCACCGTCACACTGGACGGATCAACCGTCCGGGTGGTATTGGTGGTCCGGCCTGACGGTTGCTCCGTCTGGCTGACTTCGGAATAACCATTGCCAGCAGGAATGAACCCGAGTGTCTGGCGCGTGGTGGTGGTGAGTTCGGAAGTAACCGAGCCATGAGGATACAAATGTCTGCGGGTCACACGGGAGGGCACGCCATCCCACACTTCGTAAGACCATTCATCCCGGGAAATCCGGTCTCCGTCCAGCCCACCAAGCGCCAGCGAGCCGTTCTGGTCCAGATCCAACCCGGAGAAGACATCGGCATCCATAGACCTGATGGCGGGAGAAGTCTCCGAATCATATGGCGCCTCCTGCCAAGTAGAGACCAGGTCCGTGTCTCCGTAGGTTTTGACAGCCTCGAGCCGGTTTTCATCGAGACCGTTGTAGATATACTTCTTGATGATCTCCGCATACTGTGGATCCGGCGACGGGGTGGTTTCGCGGATAAGTTTCCCATCGTCGTGGGTGCTGGTCGTCCAGCGCCCGGCGGTCCCATCGTCGGGCCCCATCCGGCGGGTGGTCAGCTCGCATGCACGTTGGTGTCCATCGCTATCCACATACTGCCCCCCCACATCATAAGAATATGAAGTCCGGATCGAATCGTCACCGAAAGTGAGCTTGGGGCGACCGTCCAAGTGCATCTCCTGCGTCCGGGAAATTCCATTGCTGGCGGTGCTGGTCACAATCCGCCCACCACTCGGATAAACCGTGGTCGTCTGCACGCCCAGTTGGTCGGTTTGCGACACGGTTCTCTCAAGTCCGTCGACCGTCGAGAATACTGGAGGCTGGCCTCCCACCGTCACGGTGGTGGTCCTGCCGTTACGAGCATAAGTGGTGGTCTGGGGAGGAACGCCGCCGCCTCCGCCAACCGTCACCGTCAGAACCTCGCCCTGTTCGTCCGTCACAGTGGTGGTTTGCCTGCCTTCAACATCCGTTTCCACCATCGTGTAGGGGGCCACTTTCTCACTACGGCGGATGGTCACGCCATCGCGGACCGTCCACGACGCCGTGTCGGAACGATGCTCCGTATCGGTGTAGGCATGGGTGAATCCCGATCCCGTATGGTAAAGGCGTTCGGTGCTCACGAGACCTTGCAGCCCATACACTTGGACCGTTCGTTCGCTGCGGTTGGAGATGACTTCGAAGGTATATCCCGCCACCGGACCTCCAGTCTGGTTCGAAAGATCCACATATCCTGTGGTGGTGGTCTTGGTCACAACGTCACCACTCTTCAAATATTCGCGAAAGGTGGCCAAGCCGTTGGGCTTTACCTCCAACTCGGAATCGCCCGCCTTGATAATATCAGTCCCATCGTTGGCTTTCGATTTTCTGACAA
>JBDSZP010000069.1:0-3331 GCA_039925065.1 Luteolibacter sp. | reverse complement strand
AAATCCTACTCCCGCAACCAATGAAGGCCGTTGAATTTCAAGGAGTTCAACGGCCTTCGCCTTTTGCAAGGGATCGATCAAAGGTTGTGATTTCTGCCACTGTGAACAAAAACGGCTGGAAACCGTGAACAATCCATCCAACTCAGGCGGATGAACCACGGTCGTCGCCCGCAGCACGGCTGGCGCAGCCTTCAGCGGCACACCAACGGGAGTCGCCCATCAATGAGATCGGTTCAGTCTCCTTGCTTACGGTGCAGGTGGGCGATATTTATCCAGCCGAGGCGGTTCATCCGAAGCGCTTCATGCGGGTCATCGTTACCAAGAATGCGGCGTGAAAACTGTCGCCAACACCACCGGCGGTTGCCGAAACCCAAGTCCATGAGAAAACCCCATATGTCCCTAAGATCCCTTTTCCCCATCCTCTTTGATAGATTCCCTGCATTCTTTGGGTTGGCGCTCTTCGCCCCTTTTCTCGTCATCGGTGCTGCGGCGCAGCAGTTCGATTTCGGAGCGGCGGGCACCGAGCCGGGCTATGTCGCGGTGGGCACCACCACCTATTCGGCGGGCCAGGGTTATGGCTGGCTTTCCACCAGCGGATTACTTCTGCGCGACCGCGCCGTGGCGGGAAACCTGCGCCGCGATTTTATTTTCACGAATACGAGGGCTTCCTCGACGTTTCGAGTCTCCGGTCTAACACCAGGCGGCAAATATCTGATGAAGGTGCTCTGCGGCGACGCCAGCTTCGGTGACCACATCACCACGGTGGCAGTTGCCGGCATGACCACGCAGACCATTTCGCCGAAAACCGCTCAATACCTGGAGCTTTCGGTTTCGGTGAGTGCTTCGGGATCCGGCGTGTTGGATGTCATCTTCGGATCGCCGACTCCGAACTGGGTCGTGAACGCACTGACCCTCCAACCCACTGCCTCCGACGTCACACCGATCATCATCAGCTCTCCCTACAACGAGTGGGACCCCGCGGTTTTCGCCACCGATCCCACCCAGGCTCTGTTAGCCAGCTTCAACGGCAGCGGCAGCATCACCGCGACCGGACTCACGCGAGCCAACTACCTCAGCCTGATCGCCAGCGAGATTGATTTTTGGAAAACTAAGCAGAACTCCAGCGGAGCGATCATCGACCCGTATCGTAATGCAGAGACTCAATACGCTACTCCGGCATATGCCAATGCGGCGGCGACGCTGGTGGTCTATGCCAACCGGGCCGACCTCGTGGAGACCGCCGCCAAAGCAATGGACTGGGCCTCCTCGCAACTGAAGATCGGGGCCGCGGCCGACGGCCACGATGATTTCTATCCGGGCATGCTGGCTCACACGCTGAGGCTGCTCAAACCGTATGTGACGCCCACGCGTTCCGCGTCCTGGGAATCGAACCTCAACTATGATCCCTACGCCATTTACAACTACGCAGCGGGCACCCTCAACTGGAACGTGGTCTCGTCCTCGGGTGAGGCGCTGCTGCATGTGATGGGGATTCGCCCGAATAGCAATTTCTACGTGACGGAGAGTTGGGCCGCGCACGGGCGCAATTTCACTTCGCCCTACGGCCTCTACACGGAAGGGCCGACAGCCTATGATCATTTCCCACGCATCTGGTTCGAGGACGCCATCGCCCAGGGATACAACGGAGCTTACACCACGGAGGTGACACAGGCCTTGAACCGCGCGGCCATCACCAGTCTGTTCATGCAGTCGCCGTGGGGCGAGTTGCCTGCCGGCGGGCGTTCGGCGCATCACCAATGGAACGAAGCCGAGCAGTGCGTCACTTACGAAATTTACGCGGCCAAAGCCGAAACTGCCGGCAACATGGTCATGGCGGGCGCATACAAACGCGCAGCGCACTTGGCTTTGTCATCGATGTTGCGATGGGTCCGGCCCACAGGGGAAATGCAGATCGTCAAGAACTGGGTCGATCCTGTGACACGCTACGGATACGAGACCTATTCATACCACTCACAATACAACCTGCTGCCGATGGCGATGCTATCCATGGCCTACGAATATGCAGCTTCATCCGAGGACATCACCGAAAGCCCGGCCCCCGCGGACACCGGCGGCTTCATGTTCCAGATTGCCGACCTGCACAAGGTGTTCGCCAACGCGGGCGGCACCTATGTCGAGATCGATACCAAAGGAGATCATAATGACGACGCGACGGGATTGATTCGGATTCACAGGAAAGGAATCGCACCACAAATCGGACCCAGTGACGGTCTGTTGACCGCAGCGGCCTACACCACGCCTAACGACTCACTGGTTATAACAGGCGTCGGCGTATCCTGGCAGGATTCCGGCGGTACCTGGCGCACGCTCGGCGCGATGCATAGCGAAATCACTTCCGTTACGGTCACTCCCATTTCGCAATCGCCTTCGCGTGTCGTCTTCGATGTGACCTATGCGGGAACCCTGCCCAATGTAACCAGCATCACCGAACATTACTTCGTCACTGCCGATGGCGTGCAACTGACCACGGAACTATCCGGCTATAGTGGTCCTCTGAGATATATGTGGCCCGTCCTTTCCAACGATGGGAAAACCATTAGCACCATCGGCGTCAGCGGCAAAACCGTCTCGGTCTCGCAGGGTGGGGGAACGCCGCAGACCTTCACCGCACCGGGTGCCCAAAGCGTGAGTGTTGGAAGCACCGACTACTCCAACCACAACGGCTGGGCGCGTCTGGCCACCGCCGAGTTTCCTAACGGAGGCGGCGTCACCCTGTTGATTGGAAACGTCACGCCCACCCTCTAACCGCTGGCACGCTTCACGTGGACCTTCGTGCCACAGCTTCAAGCGGGCGCCGGCGCGGTGCGCTCCGTCCAAATCACCTATGTGTATCCGGTCAGCGCCCGCGCCAAATGCTTCCTGAATCTCGGAGTGTTTTAGTATTGTCAAAACATCTCCATGACTCATCGTCGATGCTTGATGGTTGCTACAAAACCTGAATTCGTAGCAAGCTTCTCGAAACCGATGAGCGTCTCTGGAAAAAATCCCCTGAAGAAATCGCCAATTACCCGAACTCGGGAAGCAAGCCTGCGAACTCTTTTCCGGACACTCCGGCCGGGCGCCTCGGCGTGGTTGAAATCGGCCTGCTTTCAGCATCCGATTGGTCGGGCGCGGAATGGATCGCCAGTCCGGTGGCCGCGGGCAACGACGGGGACTGGGCCGATTACACCGTGGCGACCGAGTTCACGTTGCAGCGTGATGCCTTCGGAGTCTTTCTTAGAGCCAGTCCGGACGCACGGAACGGCTACATATATCAGATCAATGTCTCCGGTGACCGGCCGATGGCACCCGACTTCGCGAAAGGGGAGTC
>JBDSZP010000068.1:0-12963 GCA_039925065.1 Luteolibacter sp. | reverse complement strand
CGGCCCGACGATCATCACTGCCGGCACGCTGACGCTTGGCGATGGCACTACGAACGGCAGCATCGCCACCAGCTCCAACATCGCCAACGACGGCACCCTGGTTTTCAACCGAACGGGGGGCTCGTTCAGTTACGCCAATGTCATCAGCGGCTTCGGGAGCGTTGTCAAAAACGGAACCGGAACGCAGATCTTCTCCGGTTCGAACACCTATTCGGGAGGCACCACGATCAACGGCGGGACCATACAAGTGGGTAGCGGAGGCACAACCGGCACGCTCGGGTCCGGCACGATCACGTTCACCAACAACGCAGCTCTCGTTTTCAATCGCACCAACGGCGTCGTCCAAGGCACGGATTTTGGTTTCATCGACGGTACCGGATCAGTGACTCAGTCCGGTTCCGGTGCTGTCACCCTCTCCTATAGTAACAGTTACAGCGGAGGCACCAACATCACTTCAGGCAGTCTGATCGTAGGAACAACCGATGCTTTAGGCACCGGTTCCGTGACCCTCGCCGGCGGCACTCTCAGTGGAACCACCGGCGCTGATATCACGCTCGCAAATGACCTCGTCGCCCAAGCGAACACCACTTCGGGACTTTTCACTAACGGGAGGAACTTAGGCATCAACGGCAATTTGACTGGCAGCGGCAATATCAACCGCACAGCCACGGGCAATCCCGCCACGGTGTTTCTCGGCGGCGACAATTCCGGCTACAGCGGCACATTCACCGTCGATGCAAACGCCTCCGCAGCTACCCGCTTCACGGCCGCCACCGCCGGTAGCCAGGCCGCGAAATGGGTGATCAATCAGAGCTTCAACACCCGCGCGAGTTTGGAATTTTCCGGGGGCACCATCAAATTCGGCTCGCTCACCGGCACCGGATTTCTCACCAGCAGCGGCACCAATACCATCGAAGTGGGCGCTCTCGGGTTGAGCGAAACTTTCTCGGGTGTGCTCAACCAAGGTATAGCAACCCCGCTCGCCGTCACGAAAGTCGGTGCCGGCACTTGGACGCTCACTGGAGCGAACACCTACACAGGCGACACCACCGTCAATGCGGGGGTTCTCGCCATGAATGGAAATGCCATCGCGAATGGCAACAAGCTCGTCATCAACGGCGGCAAAGTGGATCCGATGGGTGCCACCGAAGTAGTCAACACCCTTTACTTCGGCACCGCCCAACAAGCCTCCGGAACTTGGGGATCATCCGCATCCACCGCGACGCACATCGATGACACCCACTTCACCGGAACCGGAGTCGTAAGTGTGACCACCGCTCCAGTCGCGGGATACAGCTCGTGGGCGAACGCCAACGGTGCCACCGGCCAGACGATGGATCAGGACCATGACAACGACGGCGTGAAAAACGGCATCGAATACTTCATGGGCGAAACCGGCTCCACCTTCACCGCCAATCCTGCGGCCGTGAATGGCACCGTCACCTGGCCAATGGGAGCCACCTACACCGGCGTTTATGGCACCGACTACGAGGTGCAATCCTCCACCGATCTCGTGACTTGGACCCAAGTCTCCGTGGGCACTGGCGACAACACTGTGGCCGTCAATCCCGGACCCACGCCAGCCCGTTCGGTCGTTTACGACGTGCCCACCGGCGGCAAGAGCTTCGTCCGCCTTGTCGTCCGGAACTGAGCCCTGCGTCAGTGAAATTTGAAACCACTCTTCAATCCACTTCCCCACCCCATACATGAAAACAAAAAACAAAACCGCCCAACACCTCGGCCTCATCGCGCTCGCGTTCGCCGGAGTTTCCTCCCCACTCGCTCAAGCCGCCAGCCAAACCTGGACCAATTCGGCTTCCGATTTGCTGTGGAACACCACTTCCCTCGACTGGACCGGTGCAGCTTGGACAAACAACAACGACGCCGTTTTCGGCGCGACGGGGGCCGGAACCATTGCGGTGTCGTCTGGTGTCATCGTGAATGACATCACGTTCAGCGCGGGGACGTATACGCTTACGGGCAACCTGATGCTCGCGAACGACCAAGCCAGCACCTTCACGGTCAACTCGAACGCGACGATCAGCGCGATTATTGCGAATAACACCGCCGGTGCCAGTTCCTTGACCAAGGCGGGCACCGCCATTCTGACACTTTCGAACGCGAATACCTACAGCGGCGGCACCACGATCAGCGCAGGCACTTTGGCTGTTGGAAATAATTCCGCACTTGGAACTGGCGGAACTAGCTCGGTGACTCTGGACGGTGGAACCCTAAGGAACTCGGCGCTCATCACCACTGCCAACAACATCGTCGTTGGCAGCAACGGGGGCAGGATTACGCTTGGCTCCAATAACAATTACACGTTGACAGGAGCGTTGAGTGGTTCAGGCAATTTGCTGATTGGTGGCGCGGGAACCAACAACCAATCGGTCAATGCTCAATTCTCCGCCAACACCATGACCAGCGGCACGATCACGCTGAACAGCGCCTCCACTGGCGGGATTGCGCGGCTCAAGACCACGGCCTCCTCGAGCGCTGCCGTTGACTGGGTGGTAAGTGGAGGCAACTCGAGTTCCACGGAAGTTTCCGGCACGTTCAATTTCGGCTCCCTCAGCGGCAGCGGAGGTTTGACTGCCTTCAACGGCAACAGCGGCGACACCATCTATTCGGTGGGTGCGCTCAACACCGATAAGATCTACTCGGGCCTCCTTGCATCGATTGGAACCAATTCCAGTCTCTCTCTACTCAAGGTGGGGACTGGCTCGTGGACGTTGTCCGGCACCAATACCTTCGTTACCGTCGGCACTGGCGGTGCCAGCACAACCACAGTCCGAGATGGCTCCCTTATCGCCGGCACCAACTCTTTAGCGAGCACCAACGGCGCGTTCGGCAATTCCGCGACAGCCATCGCACTGGGCGATGCCACCACCATCAGCAGTGGCACAGCGATGAACCCGAAGTTGCTCACTGGCGGCGCGTTCACAATCGGTCGCGCCATCACTGTGGGTGCGAGCAACGGTGCTCTTGGCAATGCGGGCACGACTTTTACCATCGGCGGCAGCACGGCCAACGCCTCGACCTTCAGCGGCGTCACGACCCTCAACCAAAACCTCTCGGTGACGCAGGTCGCCAGCGGCACGCTGAACCTGACGGGTAATATTACTTCCGGATCGAGCGGCACGCAGACGGTTACCCTCAACAACGTCGGCGCCGTTTCCCAATCCATCGGCGTGATCGGCGGTGGCACCGGTACCATCGCCGTCACTCAGACCGGATCCGGCACCGTGACGCTCTCCGGTGCCAACACCTACACCGGCGCGACCGCAGTCAACGCCGGCACGCTGAAAGCGGGTGTGGCATCCGTGGCGAATACCAGCGGGGCCTTTGGCAACAACTCCGCCGTGACAATGGCGAACGTGGCGGGTGCGACTCTCGACATCACGGGCTTCAACACCCAAATCGGTTCTTTGACCGGCGGCGGTGTGACGGGCGGCAACGTGGTTCTCGGTGCCGCGACCCTGACCACCGGCGGCGACAACACGAGTCCAGCCGCTTATGCAGGGGTGATCTCCGGCACCGGTGGTGCTCTCACGAAGATCGGCACCGGCACACTCACCCTCACCGGCACCAACAGCTACACCGGGAACACGACGGTCAACGCAGGCAAGCTGGTGGTGAACGGCAACAGCTCCACGAGTGTCCTGACCACGGTCAACAGCACCGCCACATTGGGTGGCTCGGGGACGATCGGCGCGTTGACGGTGATGTCCGGCGGCACGGTGGCTCCAGGAAACAGCCCAGGAATCCTCTCGGCCGGCAGCACGGATCTTCAGGCCGGTTCCACCCTGAGCATGGACATCAACGGCTCGACGCTTGGCTCCGGTTACGACCAGCTCAACATCACCGGCACCGTGTCGCTGGCGAACGCGCTTTCCCTGAATCTGGGAGGCTATACCCCGGTCAACAGCACCTTGTTCTTCATTCTTGCCAATGACGGCGCGGATGCGATCACCGGCACGTTCAGCAATGCCTCAATCGATGGATCGACCTACACGTTGGACGGGCAGGATTTCCGGATCAGTTATTTCGGCGACTCCACCGGCGGCACCTTCACCGGTGGCAATGACGTGGTCCTGATGGCCGTTCCTGAACCGGGAGCAGCCCTGCTCGGAGGCCTCGGCGTGCTCGCCCTGCTCCGCCGCCGCAGGGTCAGTTGATAGATTTTCATTCGGCCGAATGGAAGGGTTGGCCGTCGCGGCGTAATGGGTTTCTCCGCGGCGGCTAGCCCACCTCTGTCCCTCAGCGCGAAAGGCGGCACCGCGAAATTCCGCTACGACTTATCGTTACGTCGCCTGACCGGGAGGGAAACCTCTGGGGCGCGCGACCAACACCATTAAACCTTGAGAGGAAAATGAACCGCAGATGAACGCAGATGGATATTGATTTCAAGAGACTGATGAGAATTGGAACACTCACCCCTTGGGTGAGTGACTCAATCAACACAACTCTTTGATCTGCGTTCATCGATGTCCATCTGCGGTTCCATTTCTCTTTCCAGGTTAAAAGCCCAAAAATAGAGCCATGACGCATCCCCAGTTATTCCAACCGAGGAATAGACTGCGCATCCCACTTCGATTTTTCATGCCTCGTTTCCTTAAACTCTCCTTCCTCGTGAACTTCGTTTCCCTCGCCGCCTTCGGCCAGGCTGCCGCCGCGCCTCAAACGAACGTCCTCTGGTATGACCAGCCCGCCGGGTCGTGGATGACCGAGGCGCTGCCGCTCGGCAACGGGTCGCTCGGCGGCATGCTCTTCGGGCTTACCAGCACCGAGCGCATTCAATTCAATGCCAACACCCTCTGGACCGGTAATGAAAAGAACATCGGCGCGTATCAGGCTTTTGGTGACGTTTTCATCCAACTGAACCACGCGAACCCGACCGGTTACCGGCGCGAACTCGACATCGACCGGGCGGTGCAACGCGTTAGCTACACCAGCCAGGGAGTGACCTACCAGCGTACCGCCTTCGCCAGCCATCCGGCCAAAGTCATGGTCGTGCATCTTTCCGCCGACAAAGCCGGTGGTTACACGGGCCGCCTCTGGCTGACTGACATGCATGACGCCAAAATCACCGCCGAGGGCAACCGGTTGACCGCCACCGGGCACCTCGGGAAAGACGGTCTCGACTACGAATCGCAAGTCCTTGTGCTGAACTCCGGCGGTAAAATCCGCATCGATTCCACCCCGCCCGCAGCCGACGTCACTCCGCTGGCCGGCGTTCCCGGCGCGGAGAAAACCAAGCTCCCCGCCACCTGCCTGGTTTTTGAGGGCTGCTCGAGTCTCACCTTGGTTCTCGCCGCCGATACCAACTACCTCGCGGATCGCTCTCGAAACTGGCGCGGCCCGGCTCCCCATGCCGCCGTGACCCAACGCGTGGATGCCGCCGCCAAGCAGCCCGTGAAGGCACTCCTTGATGCCCATGTCACCGATTACCAATCGCTCTTCCGCCGTTTCCGCCTCGACCTCGGCACCACCGCGTCCGAGCTCGCCGCCAAGCCCTCCGACCAGCGCCTGCTCGCTTATACCAAGGAGAAGACTACCGATCCTGAGTTGGAGAAACTCTTCGCCCAATACGGCCGCTACCTGCTCATCAGCAGTTCCCGCGGAGGTTTGCCCGCCAATTTACAAGGCCTCTGGAACGAATCCAACAACCCGCCGTGGCTCTGCGATTATCACTCCAACATCAACGTGCAGATGAACTACTGGCCCGCCGAGCCAACGAACCTCAGCGAATGCCATCTGCCGTTCATCAATTACGTGAAAAGCCAGCAAGAGGTTTACCGCCTTCGGACCCGCGAGGAAAAGGACTATGGACCCAAAACACGCGGCTGGACCGTGCGCACCGAAAACGGCATCTTCGGCGGCGGCAGTTATCTGTGGAATCCGCCCGGCAGCGCCTGGTATGCGCAGCACTTCTGGGAGCACTTCGCGTTCACTCAGGATCGCAACTATCTCGCGAAAACCGCCTATCCGATGCTCAAGGAAATCTGCGAGTTCTGGGAGGATACCCTCGTCACCCGCCCCGACGGCACCGTAGTCGCGCCCAAGGGCTGGTCGCCCGAGCACGGTCCCACCGAGCCCGGCGTCACCTACGACCAAGAGATCGTCTATGACCTCTTCACCAATTATATCGAGGCCGCCGATCTCCTGAAAATCGACCGTCCCTTTCGCGACAAGATCGCCGCGCTGCGCGAAAAGCTCCTCAAACCCAAGATCGGCCGCTGGGGCCAGCTTCAGGAATGGGAAACCGACCGGGACGACCCGAAGGACAATCATCGCCATGTTTCCCACCTCTTCGCCCTCTACCCGGGCAGGCAGATCTCACTGGCCACGCCCGAGCTCTGGGAGGCCGCGAAGGTTTCCCTAAACGCCCGCGGCGACGGTGGCACCGGCTGGGGTCGCGCGTGGAAAATCAATTTCTGGGCGCGCTTCCACGACGGCGACCACGCCTACCGCATGCTTCGCGCCTTGCTCACTTACACGACCAACACCGGTCTCGACATGGTCAACGGAGGCGGCGTGTACCCGAATTTGTTCGACGCCCACCCGCCCTTCCAGATCGACGGCAACTTCGGCGCCACCGCCGGGGTCGCCGAGATGCTGGTGCAGTCGCAGACCGGCGAGCTCCACCTTTTGCCAGCTTTGCCCAAGGCTTGGCCGACCGGCTCGGTGTCGGGCCTGCGCGCCCGAGGCGGGTTCGAAGTCGATCTCGTCTGGGCGGATGGAGTGCTCTCTTCCGCCAAGATCCAGTCGCTTGCCGGTGAACCGCTCAAGGTTCGTCTCGGTGATCGCGTGGTCGAGCTACCGACGCGCCGCGGCGAGTCCTACCGCTTCGGTCCCAACCTGAGCCCCGTCCGATGATCCTGAAATTCCACCGCTCACTCCACACGCTTCTACTCCTCGGGTTCGCCACGACGAGCACCTTCGCGGCGGACGAGGGGCATGCGAAATTTCGTCCCGGCGAACTGTGGTCAGACGATAAAGGCGTTCCCATCAACGCCCACGGCGGCGGAATCCTGTCACACGACGGCGTTTATTACTGGTTCGGCGAGCACAAGATCGAAGGCGACGCAGGCAACTACGCCCAAGTCGGCGTCCATGTTTACAGCTCCCGGGATCTGGTTCACTGGCAGGACGGTGGGATCGCGCTGACCGTGTCGAACGATCCCAAGAGCGAGATTGCAAAGGGCTGCATCATCGAGCGGCCCAAGGTCATCTACAACGCGAAGACCAAGACCTTCGTGATGTGGTCTCACTTGGATAAGGGCCGAAACTACGGGATGGCCCGCGCCGCTCTGGCCGTCAGCGACAAACCGACCGGCCCCTATACTTATGTGGGCTCCTTCCGCCCCAACCAAGGCGTCCTGCCGCTCGGTCTCGACCCGGGGGCTGCGCCCGATCCCAATCGGTTTAAGAACAGGAAAAAATGGCCCGAGGTCGCAGTCGCCGGCGATTTTGTGCGGCGGGATTTGGAGGGCGGCCAAATGTCCCGCGACATGACGCTTTTCGTGGACGACGACGGCAAGGGCTACCTGCTGACCTCCGGCGAGGACAACCTGACGCTGCAACTTCACGAATTGACGGACGACTACCTCGGTTTCAGCGGCAAATGGACACGGATCTTTCCCGGTGAATCCAACGAGGCTCCCGCCCTCTTCAAGCGAGCCGGGAAATACTACCTGTTCGCCTCCGGCACCTCGGGCTGGTTTCCCAATCCCGGACGCTCGGCGATGGCCGACTCGATTTGGGGGCCATGGACCGCATTGGGGAATCCGTGCCGCGGCACAGAACAGGAAAACGCCATCACGTTTGAGTCCCAATCCACCTTTGTCCTGCCCGTGCCCGGTCGTCCCGGTGAGTTTATTTACATGGGTGACCGCTGGCGGCCGAAAAACCCCATCGACGGCCGCCATGTCTGGCTCCCGGTGGAGTGGGAAAACAACCGCCCGGTGCTCCGCTGGCACGGCGAGTGGGACCTGTCGGTTTTCACCCATCCCTAGCGAAAGCAAGCTTTCCGGCATCAAAGAAACCCAACCCATTACTAAAAAAACCTTATGAAATACCCTACCGGGTTTCTTTGCTCGGCCGCTGTCCTTGTGGTTGTCTGGGTGGATGAATCGCTTGAACGCGGCACCGCAAAACAGTGGGCACCTCCCAGCGGTGAAAAATCTTCAAGCGGGCAGGCTGATAGTCTTGCCGATCCTGCCGATCCTGCCGATCCTGCCCGGGCGCTGGCCCAGGCGTTCGCGCTGAAAATAGGGAGTGAACGCGAGAGCCGCATCCGGGACCTGCTCTCCGCATGGGCTGCGCGGGATGCGGAAGCGGCATTGAAATGGGTTTCGGCGTTGGAGAACCCCGCCGCCCGGCGTTCCGCCCGCTCCACCGTTTGTTTTGCGGTGGCGGAAAAAGATCCGCGACGGGCCGTCACGCTCGCACTCGCCAATGGCGTGGACGAGGACGACGACTCTGGATTGATGGAGTGCCTGACCAGGGAGTGGTGCGAGAAGGACTCCGAAACGGTTCTCAAGTGGGCCAGTGAACAGCCGCCAGGCGAATGGCGGGACCGCCTGTTGGCAAGCGCCTCATTCGTGCTTTCCAAATCGGATCCGACTGAGGCGGCGCGTCTCGTTCCCGGCTTCGAACCGGGAAATCTCCACGACGAAGCAGCCATGGCCGTGCTCCACCAATGGGCGCTCAAAGATTCCTCCGCCGCGCTCCAATGGGCGCAAGGATTCTCCGAACCCACCCTCCGGGAACGCGCCCTCGTGGAGATCTCGAATCTCCGCCACTCAATGGTCAGCCATGAGTAAACGCGATCAGAACGCCCATGAGGGCAATCCACTCTCCGAGGTTGCACAGTTTTTTCTGCGCAACCTGAGAACCAAAAAACACCAACAAAAACACCAAAAATCCATGAACAGACCTATCAAAACCTGGCTGGCGTCCTTGACGCTGCCATTCGCCCTCGGCCTGCCCCAAGCCCTCGCCTACACCCATCCCGGCTCCACGCTTAACCTCGCGGATCTCCAGGCCGTAAAGGCGAAAATCAACGCCAACCAGCAGCCGTGGCAATACGAGTTCTCAGATTTCGCCCAGCGCCAGAATTCCTCCTACATCGCGCATGGGCCGTTCGCGACGGTGAGCCGCAGCCCCGACGTAAACCTGAGCCCCTGGCGCGCCGACATGACCGCGATCTGGAACATGTCGCTGATGTGGTATTTCACCGGCGACAACGCCTACGCGCAGAAGGCGCATGACGTCCTGCTCGCCTGGGCAAACACGCAGACTTCGTTTTCAGGCCAGGAATCGATGCTCGATATCGGCGACTACGCCCCCAGCTTCGTCGGCGCCGCGGAGATCCTGCGCGGCACCTGGCCGGGCTGGACGGCGGCCGACACGACCACGGTGAAGGCTTATTTCGCCAATGTCCTCATGCCCGGCGCCAATCCGTGGGGCGAAAGCATGTATGGCGCCGCGAACAAAGGGGCGCTGGCCATGATGTCCCAAGGACTGATGGGGATCTTCAATGACGACACCGTCACCGTCGACCGGATCACGCTTCAGGCTCGCACGCTGGCGCACGTCGGCCTGCGCAGTTCCAACGACATCGGCATGCTCGGCGACTCCCTCCGCGACCAGGGCCACGCCCAGGTGCAGCTTTCTTCGCTGACCATACTTGCCGAAGCGCTCTGGAAGCAGGGCATCGACATCTACTCCGACTATAACAACCGCCTGCTCGCGGCCGGCGAATATTACGCGCGGGTGAACGATCTCGCCTTCACCACGCCGTGGCTCCGTTTCGGCAGCACCGATGCCTATTACACCGCCGACGTCACCAATCACGGCTTTCCGGCTGGAGCCACGGCGCTGAGTATCCTTCAGGGTGCCTATGGCATCCGCAAGGGCCTCCCGACTCCCAATATCACCCGGAGACTCCAGGAGATGCCGCCGGCCTGGCTGTTCATGAAGGATGCCGACCTCTCCACGGCCGCGTCGGCCCCGGCGCTGACGATTCCCGCCACCACCTCGATCACCTCGGGATTCTCCGACGCTGAAATCGGGAACACTGCCCTCTCCGGCAATTCCTCCTACTCCGGCGGCACCTGGACGGTGAACGGCTCCGGCTGGAGCATGTGGGGCACAACCAGCGATGATTGCCACTTCACCTATCAAGCGGTCACCGGCGACTGCGCCATCATCGCGAAAGTCGAGTCGGTCCAGAACACCCACTTGGACGCCCGAGCCGGCGTGATGCTCCGCACGAGCCTCAGCGCCGGCGCTCCCCGCGTCTGGATGGCCGTCACTCCCAGAAGCACCGTTCAGCAAAACATCCAGGGCATCGCCGTGTATGCCGGCAATACTTACGGCAATAAAACTGCTGCCGGCACCCCCGGGCCATCGTATTGGGTGAAGCTGGAGCGAATCGGGAACATCGTCACCGGATCTATTTCCCCCGACGGCACCAACTGGGCGGCCACTGAGGTCGGCCGCCTCGATAATTCTCCGGCCACGTGGTATGTCGGCCTGGTCGTCAGCTCGACGAGCGGCGTGCTGAACACCTCCACCTTCAGCAACGTCCAAATCACCGGTGGCAACGGCGGCGCTCCCATCGTCACTCCCGCCGCGCCCGCCGCCTTCCTGGCCGCAGCCGGCGAGAATACCGTCTCGTTGCGCTGGCAGCCCTCCTTCGGGGCCACCAGCTACACGATCAAGCGCGCCACCACCAGCGGCGGCCCTTACTCGACCCTCGCCTCGGGCGTCACCGCCAGCAGCTACACGGACGCGGCCGTGACCAACGGCACGACCTATTACTACGTCGTCGACGCGATCAATTCCGCCGGGACGAGCGCTGATTCGCCAGCGGACAGCGCGACCCCGATCATCCCGATGGTGAACCTCGCCTTCGGAGGCACGGCCACCTCCAGCATGGTTGGCGGCCCCTCCTGGGAGCAACCCTACTTTGCCTTCATCCGCGACTCCGGCTGGAAGTGGACTAACGCCAACGCCTCCAACCCCGGCCCCACCGGCTGGCTCCGCTACGACTTCGGCGCGGGCAACGAGCAGACCGTGAAGCGCTACACGGTGGTCAGTTCCGACGTGGCGGCCGGCGACCCGAAGATCTGGACCTTCCAAGGCTCGAACGACGGTTTGACGTGGACCACGCTCGACACGCAGATCAACCAGTCCTTCGTCAATCGGTTTCACGCAAACACCTACAAACTCGGCACCCCTGCCGCCTACCGCTACTACCAGATCAATATCACCGCCAGTAACGGCACCACGCTGGCGATCGCCGAACTCGGCCTCTGGTCCGACACCGGCCGCACGATCCCGGACGGCACCTACCGCGTCATCAGTAAGAATAGCAAGAAGGTCCTCGACCTCTATAACGGCGGCACCGCCGATGGCACGGACGCCGTTCAATGGGGATGGAGCGGCGGCAACAGCCAGAAGTGGACCGTCACCTATTTGGGCAACGGCCAATATCAAGCCTTGGGTGTTGCGAGCGGCAAGCCGCTCGAAGTCACCGGCGCCTCCACCAGCAATGGTGCAGTCGTCCAGATCTGGCCCTCGCTCAATACCCCTTGCCAGAAGTGGACCGTCACACCGGCCAGCGACGGAAACTACAAGTTCCTGAACGTGAACAGCGGCAAGGCCCTTGACGTGAGCGGTGCCAGCACCGCCGACGGTGCCGCCATCATTCAATGGCCGTACAGTGGCGCTGATAACCAACAATGGCGGATCTCGATTGCTCCGTAATTAACCCCGCCGCCCCGCGCTCCGATCAAAGGAGCGCGGGGCGGCACTCTCTTCTTCCAAACATGCGTTCCTCTCGAAATCGGCGACCGACTCCGACTGCCTCCCGTTTTGAAAACACTGGCACCAAGCGTCCATCCGCCGCGTTCGCGCTTACAAAGCTCGAACGTCGCTCCGGGCGCGCCAGCCCCAAAGGCCGAACCCAAAGTTTCAACTGCCCTAGAACATTTATGAAAAACACGATCCGGTTTCTTTGCTCCGTAGTCGGAGGGATGCTCTTGTCGGATGCGGCACTGGCACACCGGCTCACCTTCAACTCGACGATCACCTACTCCGCCGTTCAGCCCTCCGGAGCGCCCGATAGCGTCGCCCAGTGGAACGGTGCGGCCTTCGACGCCGCGAACATCGGCGGCTCGGGCGTCAACGCCGATGGTGGCGCGAACAACGGCACGGCCAACGACGCGAGCACGCGCGTGGCCAATGGCCAACCGACGCAAGGCCAGACCTTCACGACCGGGAGCAATCCCAACGGCTACGACGTGAGCGGCATCACGGTGCGCCTCGTGGGCTACACCAGCAACACGGCGACCGGTGCGAACCAGATCTCCTGGAACCTCGGGCCCACGGACGGGCCGATCGTGGTGACCATCGGCAAGGTGAACGGCACCACGCATTCGCTCCTGTCGATCCAGAACTTCATGGCGGGAGGCGAGGGCACTGCCGGCGTCGGAACCAGCGCGAACGGGCCGGGCACCTACCTCACCTTCAACCTGCCGTTTCCGGTCCATCTCGATCCGAACACGACCTACAGCTTCGATCTTGGGGTCCAAGGCAAAGCCAACACCTTCTTCGAGCTGCTCGGAACGAGCGCCGATCCCTACTCCGGCGGCACGGCTTACACGCGACCCTGGAAGGGAGCGACGATCACGCCACTGTCCGGCGACCGGGTGTTCCAGGTGAACATGACGGCATCGGCGGCGCCCTCCGCGCCCATTGCGCATCCGGGCGCCCTGCACACGGAGGCCGACTTCGACCGCATGAAAGCCAAGATCGCCGCGGGCGCCGCGCCGTGGAAAACCAGCTTCGACGCCCTTACGGGCAGCCGCTTCGCGTCAACGGGTTGGGGGCCCACGCCATACGAATATATCAATCGCGGCGGCACGGCGGCCAACAACTATACCCGCACCC
>JBDSZP010000067.1:0-13860 GCA_039925065.1 Luteolibacter sp. | reverse complement strand
GCGGCGGCAACTGGCAGCGCGTCTTCGATTTCGGCAGCGAGATCGAGAAATACATGATGCTCACCGTCAAGGACGGGGCGGGCAAACTGAACTTCACCATGACCACCTCGCGCGGCACCGACGGCACCCTGACACTGGTCGGCCCCGCGATGCCGACGGCGACCTGGACGCACGTGGCGGTCACGCTCAACGGCGGCACCGCCACGATGTACGTGAACGGGCTGCCCGCCGCCTCCGCCACCGCGGACCGGGTGGCCCCGCTTTTCGGCCAGCCGTTCTGTTATCTCGGCAGGAGCATGTGGAACAGCGATCCGCTCTTCAGCGGGCGCATCGATGATTTCCGCATCCACAACTATGCCCTCTCGGGCTCGGACATCTATACCCTGTGGGGCCAGAGCGCTAACAGTCCGCCCGTCTTCGCGTCCGATCCAATCAACAAGCCCTCCGCCACGGAAGACGCATCCTATACCGCCCAAACGCTGGCCGGTGACGCGAGCGATGCCAACGGCGGCACGCTCACCTTCAGCAAGGTCAGCGGCCCGGCGTGGCTGGCAGTCGCCGCGAGCGGTGCGCTCTCCGGCACCCCGGCCAACAGCGACGTGGGAGTGAATGCCTTTGTGGTCCGCGTCACCGATCCGTCCGGAGCCACGGACGACGCGAACCTCTACATCACCGTCGCCAACACCAACGACGCTCCGGTGTGGACTTCGACATCGATCACCAAACCAACCGTCACCCGCGATCAACCCTACACCGGCTCCACGCTGGCGGGGCTTGCCACAGACGTCGATGGCGGAGCTACCCTCACCTTCAGTAAGACCAATGGCCCGACCTGGCTAACAGTCTCCACCGACGGCACGCTCTCCGGTACTCCGGCAGTGGGCGATGTCGGCGCAAATACATTCACCGTTCGCGTCACTGACAACGCCGGCGCCACCGCCGATGCCACCCTCTTCATCACCGTCCTCGCCTTCGAACTGCGCTCGCAGTATCAGTTCGAGAGCAACACCAACGACAGCACCGGCAATTTCCCAGGCTCCGCCACCGGCTCGCCCGTCTATGCCACCGGACGTATTGGCCAAGGCATCGTGTTCGACGGCATTGACGACAATGTGACGTTGCCAGCAGACATCGTGAACCACCGAGATCTCACCCTCGCCGCCTATGTTTACTGGAACGGCGGCGGTAACTGGCAGCGCCTCTTCGATTTCGGCAACAGCCAGACCAGCTACCTCATGCTCACGCCTAACACGGGCAGCGGGATGCGTTTCACCATCACCAATGGCGGCGTCGAGCAACAACTCAATACCACCGTCTTGCCCATCGGGCAGTGGGTGCATATCGCCGTCACACTTAATGGAGACACCGGCACTCTTTACATCAACGGCACCGCCGTCGCCACCAACACCGGATTAACGCTCAACCCGGACGATTTGAAACCAGCCCTCAATTATATCGGAAAGAGCCAGTTTGCCGACCCGCTCTTCAACGGCAAAATCGACGACTTCCGCATCTATAACTATGCCTTGGGCGCTGTGGAGATCGCGGATATGGCGAATCCCATCCCTGAAATCCCCAACGGTCTCACCGCCGCAGGGCGCAACCATCGGATCGATCTCACCTGGAAAGTCTCCCAAGCGGCCGACACCTACACCGTAAAACGTTCCACCGTCAGCGGCGGGCCCTACACAACGATTGCCAGCGGTCTAACGACAACCAGTTTCTCCAATACCGGCCTGACCAATGGCACACCTTACTACTATGTGATCAGCGCCACTAACGAAAAAGGCGAATGCGCGAACTCCGCGGAAATCGGCGCGTCACCTTCCGATCTGCTCGTGAGATTGAAGTTCGATGAAACCAGCGGAACCACCGCCGCCGACTCCAGCGGAAATGGTTACCCCGGCACGGCCGTAAATAGCCCGACCTGGATCAGCGGTCAGTTCAACAACGCGATCAACCTCGCCAACACATCTTCCCAATGCGTGACGATGCCCTCCGGTGTGGTGACCGGAGTTGACGACTTCACCATTTCCACATGGGTGAAAATGACCAGCCTCGGTAACTGGGCCCGTCTGTTCGACTTGGGTACCGGCACGACCAACTATATGTTCCTCGCGCCCCAAGGACCGACCGCCAACCGGATCCGCTTTGCGATCCGCACCCCCTCGGTGAACGAGCAGATTATTAACAGTACCGTGAACACGCCCGTGGGTACTTGGTTCCATGTCGCCGTCACGCTGGCCGGCACCACCGGCCGCCTATATATCAATGGCGTGGAAGCGGGCAGCAATACCGGCATGACCCTCAAGCCGTCGAGTCTGGGCCCTACCAATCTCAACTACCTTGGGAAATCACAGTTCGCGGATCCCTATCTCAACGGCGCGCTGGATGATTTCCGCATCTACGGCCGCGCGTTTTCCGCCGCCGAAATCACCTCTCTGTCCACCGTCTTGCCCGCACCAACAGGTCTCGCAGCCACGGCGGGCAGCGGCCAAGTTTCCCTGACGTGGAACACCGTTTCCGGTGCCAGCGGATATAGCGTGAAACGCGCCACCACCTCCGGCGGCCCTTACACGACAGTGCAAACCGATGTAACAGGCACAACGTTCACCAATACTGGCCTGACTAACGCCACCGTATATTACTACGTTGTCTCCGCTACAAACCTCGGAGGAGAAAGCCCGAACTCTGGCGAAGCCTCTGCCACACCGCTGGCACCTCCCGGCATTCCCACCGGACTGGCAGCAACTGCCGGTGACTCCACAGTCTTCCTCGAATGGACAGCCTCCAACGGCACCGACAGCTACAAGGTCAAACGCGCGACCTCGCCCGGAGGTCCATACACCACCATCGCCACAGGACTCACAACGACCAGCCGCACCGATAGCACGGTATCTAATGGAACCGTTTACTACTACGTGGTCAGTTCGGTAAACACGGTGGCCGAAAGTGACAACTCTGCGGAAGTTTCCGCCATCCCCTTGCCGCCTGTCCCCTCCCAGCCTACCACGTTGACCGCCACGCCGGGCAACGCCACCGTCTCGCTCGCATGGAGCGCCGCCGCAGGCACTAACAGATACAGCGTCAAGCGCGCGACAAACAGCGGCGGGCCCTACACCACCATCGCGGGCAGCCTGACAACCACTGCTTACAGCGACACCGACGTTTCCAACAACACGACCTATTACTATGTCGTTTCCGCAGCGAACCTTGGGGGCGAAAGCGAGCCATCTCCCGAAGCATCAGCCACACCGGTCGCCCCACCGATCACACCTGCGGGATTGGCTGCCACTGCCGGCGACGCATCCGCTTCACTCGTTTGGAATTCAACCGCCGGAGCCAGTGGATACCGGGTCAAACGTTCCACCACCAACGGCGGCCCGTATTCCATCGTCGCGGGCAACATCACCAGCACCACCTACAGCGACACCGGCCTGACCAACGGCACGGTCTATTACTACGTGGTTTCAGCCTACAACGCCGGTGGCGACAGCGCGGACTCTTCACAGGTAACCGCCGCGCCTCAGGCAGTTCCAGTGGCTCCAACCGGGCTCGCCGCCACCGTTGTTTCCAGCAGCAAGATCAGCCTCACGTGGAACACGGTAACTACAGCTAGCAGCTATACCGTAAAACGCGCGACCTCCAGCGGAGGCCCCTACACCACGGTTGCTTCCGGCTTGACCTCCACCAACCTGCAGGACACCGCACTAACAAGCATTACGACCTATTATTACGTCGTGAGTGCCTTGAGTAACGGCGGCGAAAGCCCGGTGTCCGCGGAAGCGTCCGCCACCACCACGGATCTCCGTGTCAGGCTGGCCTTCGATGAAACGACCGGCACCACTGCGGGGGATTCCTCCGGCGATGGATACGACGCCAATTTGGTCAATGGTCCACTCTTCTCCACTGGGACTGTCGGCAATGCAGTGGACCTTGATGGAACCAACGATCACGTCACTCTGCCCTCCGCAGCGATCAATAATCTAACCACCTTCACCGCCAGTGTCTGGGTGAAACCGGACACGGTCTCCACCTGGGCACGCGTCTTCGACTTCGGAACCGGTGCCACAGCGAACATGTTCCTAACTCCGAAGAACGGTGCGAATGGCAAGGTCCGCTTCGCCATCACCACCAGCGGCGGCGCGGGAGAACAGCGCATCGACGGGCTGAATCCCCTTCCCGCCGGCACATGGAGCCACGTTGTTATCACATTGAGCGGAAACACCGGCATACTCTACGTGAACGGGAGCGAGGTCGGACGAAATACATCGATGACGCTCAACCCGGCATCTCTCGGCACGACCACCCAGAATTACATCGGGCGCTCGCAGTATCCCGATCCCTACTTCGACGGTCGTGTGGATGACTTCCGCCTCTACACACGGGCGCTCGGTGCCTCGGAAATCACCGCGATGACCCAGGCGCAAATGCCCTTGGCCACCGTCACCGGCTTGCAAGCCTCCGCGGTTTCCTCCGGACAGATCAACCTCACCTGGACCGCTGGTGCGGATGCCACCAGCTACAATGTCAAACGTGCCAGCACACCCGGCGGCCCCTACACCACCGTCGCCACGGGACTGACCTCCTCCGCCTACAGCAACACCGGACTAACATCAGGCACGACTTACTATTATGTGGTCAGCGGAAGCAACGCGGGCGGAGAAGGATCGAACTCCACCGAAGCCAGCGCAGCCACCATTCCAGATGCCCCAGCCTCGCTAACAGCGAGCACCGTTTCGAGCGCCCGCATCGACCTCGCATGGGGCGCTTCGACCGGAGCCACCAGTTATCAGGTGAAACGCTCTGCGACCAGCGGTGGTCCCTACACCACCCTCGCCACAGGGTTGTCCTCCACCTCCTACAGCGATACCGGACTCGACGCGGGAGCCACATGGTATTACGTCGTCAGCGCGTCCAACAGTGGCACAAGTGCTGACTCCACCCAGGCCAGCGCCACCACGCTGGCGGACACACCCACCGACCTCGTTGCCACCGTCGTTTCCTCCAGCGACATCAATATCACGTGGACGGCCTCGGCAGGTGCTTCAAGCTATGATGTGAAACGATCCACAAGCGTCAGCGGCCCCTTCGTTTCGATCTCCACCGGACTAACGACATCCAATTTCAGCGATGTCGGACTGAACGCTGCCACCACCTATTACTATGTCGTCAGCGCCGTGAACGCAGCGGGTGCCAGCCCGAATTCGGCTCCTGCCAATGCCACGACCCTGCCGCTGCCACCGGCCGCCCCGTCCGGCCTCACAGCCACAGCCGGTAATGCCCAGGTTTCGCTCACCTGGTCGTCCGTGTCCGGTGCCACCAGTTACAGCGTCAAACGCTCCACCATCAGCGGCGGTCCCTACACCAACGTCGCCAGCGGGGTCACCGCCATCTCATACACCGATACAGGCCTATCAAATGGCACGACCTACTTCTACGTGGTTAGTGGAAGCAATACCGGAGGAGAAGGATCGAACTCCACGGAAGCCAGTGCGACCACCATCCCTGCCGCACCGGCAACCCTAACAGCAGCCACCGTTTCAAGCGTCCGCATCGACCTCGCATGGAGCGCTTCCGCCGGAGCCACGACCTATCAGGTGAAACGCTCCGCCACCAATGGAGGCCCCTACACCACGCTCGCTACTGGACTGAGCTCCACCTCTTACAGCGACACCGGACTTACCGCCGGAGCGACATGGTATTATGTCGTCAGCGCATCCAACACCGGCACAAGCACCGACTCCACCCAGGCCAGTGCCACCACGCTTGCGGCAACTCCCACCGGACTGGCCGCCACGGCGGTTTCCTCCAGCGGCATCAATCTGACGTGGACCGCCTCGGCGGGCGCGGCAAGCTATGAGGTGAAACGTGCTACCAGCGCCAGCGGCCCCTTCGTCTCAATCACCACGGGCCTAACGATATCCAATTTCAGCGATGTCGGACTGACCGCCGCCACGACCTATTACTATGTCGTCAGCGCGGTGAACGCAGGTGGCTCGAGCCCGAATTCGACCTCAGCCAATGCCACCACCCTGCCCGTGGCGCCGGTTGCACCGTCCGGCCTAACTGCAACAGCGGGAAACACCCAAGTTTCCCTCGCCTGGTCATCCGTATCCGGTGCCGCCAGCTACAATGTCAAACGCGCCACGGTCAGCGGCGGTCCCTATACCACCGTTGCCTCCAGTGTGACAACCACCTCATATACCAACACCGGCCTGACCAACGGCACGACTTACTACTACGTCGTCAACGCGGTGAATACAGGTGGAACCAGCGCGGACTCAAGCCAAGCCACCGCCACGCCCACCGGTCTGCCCAGCCCATGGGTCACGCTGGACGTGGGCGCGGTCGCCGCCGCCGGCACTGCGAACCACAACGCCGGGGTCTATACGATCGAAGGCAGCGGCGCGGACATCGCAGGCAGCGCGGACGAGTTGCGCTACGTCTATCAGGCCGCGTCCGGCGATTGCAACATCATCGCGCGGGTCACGAGTATTGAAAACACCTCGTCCACTGCGAAAGCCGGCATTGTCATCCGTGAGTCCACCGCCACCGGCTCGCGCTACGCAGGCGTCTTCCTCACACCCGGGGGCCAGGCGCGCTTCCAACGGCGAACGAGTACCGACGGTTCCACCACCACGAACTCCACCAATTCCATCACCGTTCCGCGCTACATCCGCCTCACCCGCACCGGTAACAACTTCGATGCCTCCTATTCATCGAATGGAACCACGTGGATCCAGTTCGGAGGAACCCGCTCCATCACCATGTCCACCGCCGTCACCATCGGACTGGGTGTCAGCAGCAATGCCGACGGCACCCTCTGCACCGCCGTCTTCGACAACGTGACCGCGACTCCGTAATCATGATTGCAACGCGGAAAATGATAGCCGCCACACTGGGCACGGGATTGGCCTTACTCAGCGCCTGGCTCATCATGAACGCAAAGGAACACGCCCCTGCCCGTTCCGCGATGGGGCAGGCGGCTGTTTCCGATGTGACAATCCGGAAGGAAAACCATCGCCAAACGGACACGTCCAAACCCTCACAACAGTCTTACCATATTTTCAAAAACTGGAAACCTTGTTGAACACCGCCGGCAAAGAGACCGATCCGGACCGCCGTGAATAGTTGTTAGCAACTGCCATAACTCTTATGTTGGAAAAAAATCCCGCCTCGGCGCTACGGTTTCTCGCCAGAATTTCCCCTGCGGAATTGCAGGCCGATCTCCAGGCGCGACTTCTCCATGATTGGGCGGAAAGAGCTCCACGGGAGGCACTGGAAGCCGCGCTTGGCATGGACAACGGACCATCAACGCGATTGCTCGGCATCGTTTACGAAACATGGGCCGATCACGACATGGCCGCTGCCATGGCATCGCTGGACGGATTGCCATCGGAGTTTTCCGGCAATGCGCGGGCATGGCCATCGCAGGTGAGTCGATCCGCATCGACCCGAATCAGGCCTTGCAGCTTGTCGTAGGATTGCCGCAATCGCCGGAACTTGACTCGCTGTTAGCCCGGGCCTCGGCGGAATGGGCGAACCATGCTCCAGACGAGGGGGTGGCATGGACGCAGCAAATCGAGGATAAGGACCTGCGTATGACCATCACCGCAGGCGTTGCCACCTCGATGGGTGAAACCGATCCAGCCACAGCCGCCGAACTCGCATTAAAAGCCCTCCCACCCGGAAGGATGCTTGATGATACGGTCGTAGCGATCATCCAACGCTGGGCCCAAACCGATCCGCTGGCCGCAGCAGCATGGCTTGAGAAATTCCCCGAAGGACAACTGCGAGAAGATGCCATGAGCAGCTTCGTGAAAATCTGGTCCGCCAACGACATCGAGTCCTCCACCCGCTGGATCGAACGGTAGCCCGGAGTCTGGGCATCACTTTGCTGGGGCTTGTAACAGAACAGGCGAAAAATGCCCGTGTTACGTTGCTCCTTGAAATAAACCCAACAAAAGGAAACAGTTCGTAAATGCTTTCCATCTCGCCCGCTTGGCTAAAGATTCTCAGACTTGGACTATTGCTCAGTGCCTGCGGGTGGGGAATTTCATTTTATTTCACGTTCTCTTCCTGGGAAGCGGCCGCTGATCAGCTTTCCGACATGGGAGCGGGCCGGATCCAATACGATCCCATGTTGGACTATTGGCTGAGAATGGCGTCGTCGGCATTTGGATGTATTGGGATTGGTTCCGCGCTTGCCTGTTTTCGGCCGAATGCGTTTGAAGGCCTTGTCCGCCTGCTAGGTCCGTTTCATTTCTTCGTCGGTGCCACCCTGATCGTGGCCGCACGAAAGAACCATCTGGATCCCGAAATTCATACGACGTTTATTCCGGACATCACGTTCTGCTTTCTGGCAGGAATCCTCATCCAACTGCCGCTCGTGCGCGCCTGGTGGGAGAAACGGAATCCTTCCTGATGGGTCACGCATAGGAGAACCTCTGCCGCGAATGGACCAGCGCCTACTGCCAATGGATTTGACGCGGCACGGTGCGCAGGAAATGCATCGATCGGGAAACGGCAAAACAGCAGATCGTTTGTAGTCCAGCCCTTGAGGGGGTCTTCGGCGCGTAACGAAGACACCCTCAAGGGTTGGACTACGAGCAAAGAGGGATGAGCCGCCAAGTTCGACAAGGAATCCCATCGGAGGTAATTGACCCAAAAAATGGGCTCCGAAGTGGGTCTGATCGTCTCGACCCGGCCGCGAGATGGATAAAAATTTTCAAGCTTCCCCTCCCGACCCCGGGTTACGGCCATCCCCCCCCATTTGGGGGATTCTTTTGATACCGAGGGCCAGCGCCGATGTAGTAAGGAAAGGGTGATTTTCATGTACGCGATTCCGCGAATACACAGATGAAGAAGCCTCCTATAGCGCCAAAAACCGGGTTCTGACACAGTCCGGACATGAAGTCTGAACTCAAGTTGTTTTCCACATATCAGTCGGTAGGAACCCTGTTGATCGAGGCCGGATGGCTCTCCACATTTTTAGAAGTCCGGGGGGAAGGTTACGTGACCCAATGGACCGTCAAAGGTTTGAAGCGCGCCCTGGCCATCGCCGATCTGGTAGAGGATTACGACCTGACCGAGAGCATCGGCCGCACGGCTGAATTCACGGCGGCTTGCACGAACGATATTTACCTCAGGAACCCGTCGAGCAGCGGAGTCAGAACGCCATCGGTGGCGGCCTCAGGATTTTGGAATGAATGCCTGCGGGAACTCGGGATTCCTTTGAACGTGGAACCACAATGGGCCCTCGTCATGATGGCCAATTCCGCCGGAAGACGCCATATCGGCGGACGAGTGATCCTGACGTTGGGCGAAATCATTTCCACCTGCACCAAGCTGGAGCCGGATTCGCTGGTCCAAGAGGTGGCGGCCTGACCCTGAAAATCCCCCCCCGGAAGATTGCAGGGATGGCACGGACTTGCAGAAATGCCGATCAGGCGTTCCTAAGATCCGTGCCATCCATGCAGTCATATACCGTTAAACGAGGAAGAGTGTTCGTCCACGCTTGGGCGGGACGAACACAAGAGGGCGACAGGATGTCACCGCCCCTTCGGTCCGATGATTTTCATGAAAAATTTCGTGCCTTCTTCATTTCCAAGAGCGTTCCCTCTGATAGCGTCCCGGAAGAATTCAAGAATCATCCATGGAAAACGCCACCGAAACGGAAGTCGCCGATGCAGCCAAACACCTACGCTCTCTTAGCAGCGGCCTGAACCAAGTGCTGTTCGGCCAGGAGGAACTCATCGATCTGGTGATCACCGGAGTCCTGGCACGCGGGCACATTTTACTCGAAGGCCTGCCAGGTCTGGGGAAAACGGAGCTGGTGAAGGGACTCTCGAAGTTGCTCCGGTTGGGCACAAAGCGAGTGCAGTTCACGCCGGACCTTCTGCCGGGCGACATCACGGGAAATCCGGTGCTCCAGGAAGTGGACGGCCGCCGCGAGTTTGTTTTCCAGCCAGGTCCGCTTTTTACGAACATCGTTCTGGCGGACGAAATCAACCGGGCGTCGCCGAAAACCCAGTCGGCACTTCTGGAGGCGATGCAGGAACGCCGGGTGACGGTTTTGGGAAAAACGCATGATCTGCCGATGCCGTTTTTCGTTCTCGCCACGCAAAATCCGATCGAACTCGAAGGCACGTATCCCCTGCCCGAGGCCCAGCTCGACCGCTTTCTCTTTAAACTCGAGGTTACCCGCAATGACGTGGCCACCCTCCAACGGATCGTTTCCCAACGCGAACTTGGCACGGAACCCCAGGTGGACCCGGTGATGAGCGCGGAAACGCTGAATTCGCTACTGGACCTCGTGAGGCGTATCTATCTACCGGACGTGGTGGCGAATTACATCGCCCGCCTCGTGGACGCCAGCCACCCCGGCCAATCGGCCGCCTCGCATGGCATCCGCTACGGGGCCAGCCCACGTGCGGCCCTCGCCCTAGCCTCCGGAGCGAAGGCCCGTGCGCTGATGCAGGAGCGGACGAACGCAAGCTTCGAGGATGTGAAAGCCATCGCTCCCGCCGTTTTGAGACACCGGATCGTGCTCGATTACAATGCGCGGGTGGAAGGCCATACGACGAACGACATCGTCCGCGCGCTCTTGGATGAAGTGCCCTTCCAAGATACCGCCACTCCGAAAAATCTGAAATCAGCCTGACAGCTTCCGTCGCTGAAATTTGAAAATCATCCATTCCTTCTCCATGCGCCGCTTACTGCTTCTCCTCGCACTCGCCGCCCACGTTTCCGCTCAGGAAACGATGATCCGCGAGGTTTACGACACCAAGACGGACACGAATGTCGAGGTTCTCTCACTGTTCTCGAAATGCTCCCAAGGCGGCTATCTGCCGGTGCGGGTGAAGATCTCGAACAATCTGGATACCGAGCGTTCGATCAATCTATCATTCGAAAGCGGCGGCAGCTCCGATGGAAATCATGCGAACTCGGCATTTTCGTTCACGGCCCCTCCCGGGAAAAGTGTGACGCGTGACATTCTTGTGCCTCTATCACCGCCGGGCGGAGTGGTTTATGGCTACAATTCCGGCGTCACCGTGCGGCTCAGCGGCATGTTGGGCGACACGAAGAATTATCTGGCAGCAATTGAAAACGACCATTCGCAGCCGGACGTCCTGCTGAGCGAGTCGCTTTTCACACCGAATGCCTCCGCGCTCGACGCAGCCGTCAAAGGCGGAAGCTCTTCCCGGGGTTCCGGTGAGTTTTCTGTAAAATTCGATCCGAAACAACTGCCCGACAGTTGGCTGGCATTTTCCGGATATGACAGCGTGATCATGACCGATACGGATTGGGTGAATACGCCGTCCGGCTCACGCAATGCGATTCTTTCCTGGCTCCGGTTGGGCGGGCAACTGGTCATTTACACCAGCAGCGCGGCGGACGCGAAATCGCTCGGACTGCCTGCGGATGCGAGTTTCGGGCATATCAATTTCCAGCCGATTTCCTCGGATTTGAAACTCGATCCGGCGGCAACGGTCAACATGGTGAGTTCGAAAAATCCCAACAAGCGGCGGAATGAATCGATATCGAGTGACTTCGACGGCAAGTGGCCGCTTCAGGCGCATTTCGGCACGCAGACGTTCCACTACGGGCTGTTCATCGCAGCGATGATCATTTTCGCGATCCTGGTCGCACCGGTCAATTTGTTCGTTTTCGCGAAGTCCAACGCCCGCCACAAACTCTTCATCACCACGCCGCTGATATCGCTGGGCGCCAGCTTGATCCTGTTCGCGCTGATCATCATTCAGGATGGCTTCGGCGGTGCCGGCATGCGCCGGGTGCTGATGGAAGTGCGCCCGGATGGCGACCAGAACGCGGCTTATCTTCATCAGGAGCAATTCTGCCGCACCGGTGTCCTCACGAACTCCAGTTTCTCCATTGCCGAGCCTTCGATCTTCAGCCCGGTGCCGATTTCATCCTCCCGCTGGGCACGCTTTACGAACTCCTCGGACACTCACGGGAACTTCAACCTGCAACCGGCGGATGGAAAACTGAACGCGTCCGGGGATTGGTTTGAAAGCCGCTCGGAGCATGGTCACATCTTGTCGTCCGTCGTTTCCACCCGGGGCCGGATCGAGCGCACGGACACGGCCCACACATTTCTCTCGACCTTCGAGTTTCCCATCGCATCGCTCTTCTTTTGCGATACCGATGGCCAATGGTATCGCGCCGACGGCATCACGACCGGCAAACGTTTCAACCTCGTCCCTGTCGATTTCTCGATGGTCGATCCCGTGCTCACGAAGGAAATCGACGCATTCTCCGATCGGAACAGGAAATTACTGAAACACACCTACCAGCGCCCCGGCTGCTACGTCGCCATCACCGACCAGGCCCCCGGCGTCGCCACCCAAACCGGCATCCGCTGGAAGGAAACCCGCACGGTCATCACCGGACCAGTCCTCTAATCCCTCTCCAATGTCCGCTCTCAAAATCAACAATCTCTATCGCTACTTCGGCAATCTCCAGGCCGTGAACGGCGTGACCTTCGAGATTCCGCACGGATCGGTCTGCGGCTTCGTCGGGGCCAACGGCGCGGGGAAAACCACCACCATGCGGATTCTCGCGACGCTGGACTACCCTACTCTCGGCAGCGCGGAAGTCTGCGGGATCAATGTGGTCCATCACCCGGCGGAGGTCAGGAAACTCATCGGTTGGATGCCGGATCACTTCGGAAACTATGAGCACATGACGGTGCTGGAGTATCTGGATTTCTATGCCCGTGCGCTGGGTTACAAGGGCAAGGAACGTCGTCAGCGGATTCAGGAGGTGATGGAATTCACCGATCTGGTTCCTCTTGCGGAACGTTTTTCCAACAAGCTTTCCAAAGGCATGACCCAGCGTCTTGGACTCGGCCGCGCGTTGCTTCACGATCCGCAGGTGCTGATCATGGATGAGCCCGCCGCCGGCCTCGATCCGAAGGCCCGGGTGGAACTCAAGCACCTCATCCGCGTTCTCGCCAAGGAAGGGAAAACGATTTTCATCTCCTCACACATCCTCTCCGAACTCGGGGAGATGTGTGACTCGCTGCTGTTCATCAACAACGGCCGCATCGTCCACCATGGCGATTCCGAAACGCTCCGCCGCGGCTCCGACGTCATGGGCGGCGTGCTCTATGATGTGCAGGTGGACGGAAAACCAGAGTCGGTTTCCGATTGGTGTGTCCTCCAGGCGAATGTCGAATTCCTCGAAGCACGCAAACTCGGCGGCCGCATCCGGATCGACACGCAGGACCCGATGAAAGCCGCCGACGTGCTGGCGCGCATGGTGAAGGACGGCCTCCGCATCACCGAATTCCACCGCGAACAACGCAACCTGGAGGATGCGTTCATCGACATCATCGGGCGACTCGATGCCGGGCAAACCGCCATCGCGTCACCACCGCCACTTCCGGAACCCCAACTTTCCACGTCCCCATCCGAATGACACTTTCCCATCTGACCGATTTCCCCGACCGGCTCTCCCCCATGCTGATCAAGGAGCTGCGCCAGGGCTTGCGCGCCCGTGGCTTCACGCTGACCTTCCTGATCTTCCAAGGCCTGCTCGCGTTTATCCTCCTGACTGCTGGATCGTCCTTCAGTTCGGAAAGCGCCGGGTCCGGAGTTTCCGCAGTGATCTTCAGCCTTTTCTCGGTGGTGGCGCTTCTTTTCCAACCCATGCGCGGAGTGTCCGCACTGTCGTCGGAGATCACCGGCAACACGATCGAAATGATGGTGCTCACCCGCTTGAGCGCGTCCCGAATCGTGTTCGGGAAATGGTTTGCGATCGTCAGCCAGACCGCCCTCATGCTCGTCAGCATCATCCCCTACCTGATTCTCCGCTATTTCTTCGGTGGAATGA
>JBDSZP010000066.1:0-45374 GCA_039925065.1 Luteolibacter sp. | reverse complement strand
GAAGGAGCCGCCCTAGATTCTGAATGGCTCCACGACAGTCGCACCGACGAAGTCCCCTTTATGGACCAAGCGTCGCAGATGCCTTTTTATGGCGTCCGATGGATTTTCAGAGCCCCAAAATCCGTTCGCCGTCCCTTCCGAATGGCTTCAAAATCAGTTGTGGAGAAACGAACTACTTCGCCGAGAGCTTAGCCAGTGTGGCAGCATCCACAACGAAGCTTCCTGAGCCGAATGGTTTCGGCGCTTCACCGGCGGCGATTTGATATTCGAAGGTTTTCACCGGCTTCTCGCCCGGGATGCTGGACATCAGATAAACCCGGATGGTCATCACTTCCTTGCCGGTGCCGCCTTGCAGTTTTTTGACCGTGTATTGAACCTCGTTGGACCCGTCGACGGCGCCGCCGATGACGACTTCCGCTTCCTTTGCGTTCGCAAACCGATGGTGGCTGATCTTGTTCACCTGCACCTGGACTTCGCGGCCCGGGCAAAAAACATAGACCTTGGCCACATATTTGGCCGGATTCGCAGCGATCGGAGTGATCGGCACCGAGCCCGATGGTTGGGCCTCCGGCGTTTCCTTCAAATACTTCAAATTTCCTGCCGTCAGCTCCTTTCGAACCTCCGGAAGTGCCGTTAGATTGACGTAATCCGCCCGGTCATAGAGCCATCCCGCGCTGCCATGGACGAATGAGAGGACGAGCAAATTGTCGGAAGGTTCGCCGCCGACGCCAAAATCGATTTTGCCGAAATAGGATGCCTTGGCGATCGCTCCATTTTGTTTTGCTTCGAGAAATTTCAGTCCCTGAATGCCCGGCGGCGGTGCTGGGAGATCGAAAACAGATGCTGGAAACGGCAGTTTTTCGGAAACAATCCGGTTGCGCACTTCCACGCGGCGGAATTCGGCGGTGACCCTCTGCCACGCGGACGGATCCTTGCGGATCATCGCTTCACGCCAAGCGCTGTAAGTGGTTTCCAAGGCTGGTCGCAGATTGTCTTCGGCTGCTGCTAGGGTGCTGAGAACCAGCGAAAACGCAAAAATTAATCGACTCATGCGCGAAACGATTGGACAAGATGCCCAATTCCACAACAAACAAATTGCAGGCCGTTTCGATTGAGCGCGGCAGGCATTCAGCTATGAGTAGTATTCTGCAGAGGGTGGCGCCAATTGGCGAGGCGCGGGATCGGGAGATTCTCAAGGACGCGGCGACCTATGTTTACGAACAAAGGCCGGAGGGTGATTTGCTCGCCCACGTTTTCCTTCCGGGAAATTCCGGGACTGAGCCACGTCCGGTCATCTTGTTTTTTCATGGCGGATTCTGGGACTCCCCCACGCCGACGCAATTTGTCCCCCACTGCCTGCATTTCGCCAGTCGCGGAGCCGTGGCGGTGGCAGCGGAAACCCGGACATTAGCGAAACACGGCACAGGTCCGTTAGAGGCGATCGAGGATGCCCGCAATCTCATCCGCTGGATGCGTCAAAATTTCGACACGTTCAACCTCGATCCGAACCGTCTGACAATCGGCGGTGCCGGTGGCGGCGCGTTTCTTGCCTTGCTGGCGACGATGCCGAAGCCGAAGGATCTTCCGCCTGTTGATGGCTTCGAATGTACACCGCAGGCCTTGATCCTGTTCAGTTCCTTGGTGAATACGGCGGGAAAAGGCCCGGCTGCCGATCGTTTCCCGGATGCAAAAACGGCCAAGCGCCTGAGCCCCGGCAACCTGATGCGCAGGAAACTGCCCCCCATGCTTTTCTTCCATGGAAAATCCGACCGGATCACGCCCTTCGACGAAGTGGAAAAATTCCGCCGCCGGATGCGCTGGCGTGGAAACAAATGTGAACTGGTCGATTTTGAGAAAGCCGAACACAGCTTTTTTAACTTCAACGTCAGCCATAAGAATTTCGAGATCACACTGGGAGCGGCCGATCGCTTTCTGGTGGATCTGGGTTTGCTGCCGCCTGAAGAAGTTTCCGACATTTCGTGATCTTCACACCGGTCTCGGTGTTAGGCACAATTCCTGCTTGGCAGCGCCCCCGACCTGCCGTTTATTCCGCCCCCGACCCGGCGTTGTGACCGGGTCCTGATTTTGACTTCTGATGAACGCCTTTTACCACTCAAGCACCCCGCTCGTCCCCGGTTCCTTACACCGGCTTTCTCAAGAACATGACAACTGCGGCATGGGCGCCATCGCCCATTTGAAAGGAAAACGCAGCCATCAGATCCTCGATTACGCACTGACTTCCGTCTGTTGCATGACCCACCGCGGAGCCGTGGATGCGGATATGAAAACGGGCGACGGCTCGGGCGTTCTGACGCAACTTCCCCTTCCGCTTTTCCGCAAAGCTGCTGAAAAACTCGGACACACGGTGGAAAATGACGCGGATCTTGCTGTCGGCGTATTCTTTTTTCCCAATGACAACCCGGCCGCCATGCCGGAGATCAAGGCAATCGCCGCAGAAGTTCTCGCCAAGCGTGGGATCGCCGCCATCGGCTGGCGCGAAGTGCCCGTTGATCCGGATGCTCTCGGCAAAATCGCCCTCACGACTTGTCCCAAGATCGAGCATTTGCTGATGACGCGCCCTGCCGCGATGGATGCGGACGATTTCGAGCGCAAACTCTACCTCTGCCGCCGCGAGATCGAGCACCGCACGAAGACGATCCAGAGCTTCTACATGCCGTCGTTTTCGAGCCGCCTGATTTCCTACAAGGCGCTTGCGATGCCAGCGGCTCTTCGGGCGTTCTACTTGGATTTCAGCGATCCTGACTACGAAATCGCAATCGCGCTTTATCACCAGCGCTTCTCGACGAACACCTTCCCTGCTTGGCCACTCGGCCAGCCGTTCCGGATGATGTGCCACAACGGCGAAATCAACACCGTCGAAGGCAACCGGAACTGGATGACTTCCCGCGAGGAGTTCTTCGCCTCGCCAGTCTGGGGCGACGACATCGAGTTGGTGAAGAACCTCATCCGCCACGGCGAATCGGACTCCGCCTCGCTGGATCACGCGCTGGAGCTGCTCATCCTCTCCGGTCGTTCGCCGGAACATGCGATGTGCATGCTCGTCCCACCGGCCTACAGCAACGATCAGGACATTTCCGACGAAGTCCGCGCGTTTTATCAATTCATCCGCTCGTTCTCCGAGCCTTGGGACGGTCCCGCAGGTCTCGTTTTCACCGATGGCACAAAGCTTTGCGCCTCGCTCGACCGGAATGGCCTCCGCCCGTCGCGTTACAAAATCACCGATGATGGCGTTCTCTACATCGGCTCCGAGGCCGGCGCTGTGATTTTCGACGACGCCACTGTCATTCGCAAAGGTCGTCTTGGACCGGGTCAAATGATCTCGGCGAACACCGTCACAGGTGAATTCAAATACGACCGCGAAATCAAGGAAGAGCTCGCCAAGCAGAAGCCTTACCGCCGTTGGATCGACGAAAATCGTCTCGGCCTGCACAAGTTCGTTTCGCCGGAAGCACACGTCCCGGAAACTGACTACTCGCCGCTGGAACTCTCTCGTCATCAAGTGACTCATGGGATTTCCACTGAAGAACTGGACATGGTTTTCCCACCGATGATGAAGAGCGCCCAAGAGGCGGTTTTCTCCATGGGCGACGATATTCCACTCGCGATCCTCTCGACCCAGCCGCGACTCCTTTACACTTATTTCAAGCAACTTTTCGCCCAGGTCACCAACCCGCCGATCGACCCGATCCGCGAGTGGGCCGTGATGTCATTGGGTGCGGGCCTTGGCGTGGAGCGCAATCTACTGGATGAAACTCCCGAGCATTGCCACACCGTCAGCCTCGAAAGCGCGATCCTTTTTGAGCACCAGCTTGAGAAGATCAAACATCTCGAAGAACACGGTTTCCCATCGGTCACCCTGGATTGCACATGGCCGGCCGCAGCGGGTGCAGCCGGCATGAAGGTCCGCCTCGACGAACTCTGCGTCGAAGCCGAGTCCGCCGTTCGGGCAAACAACAATGTCCTGATTCTCTCGGATCGCGCCACTTCGGCCGACCGCATCCCCTTCCCGATGCTGTTAGCCATCGGCACCGTGCATCACCACCTGAACCGGATTCGCATGCGCATGCGTGCCTCCATCGTGATTGAAACCGGCGAGGCCCGCGACGTGCATCAGATTGCCTGCTGTTTCGGTTTCGGAGCCACCGCAATCTGTCCTTACCTCGGCTACGCCACGGTGCGCCAGCTCGTCGCCGCCGATACAGGAAAGAAGCTCGGGGAAATCACCGCCAAAAAGGCGATGACCAATTACCGCAAGGCGCTCGAAAAAGGCATTCTCAAGATCATGTCCAAAATGGGCATCTCGGTCCTGAACTCCTATCAAGGCGCGCAAACCTTCGAAGCCATCGGCGTGGGCACGGAAGTCGTCGACTTCTCCTTCACTGGCGTCCCATCGAAAATCGGCGGTGTCGGTTTCACGGAAATTGCCGAGGAATCCATCATTCGTCATCGTGCGGCATTTGAAACGGTCGTCCCTGAAGGCGAATCGCTCGACCTCGGCGATCCCGGCTACAACCGCTACCGCAAGGTCGGCGAACGCCACGTTTATACCACGGAAGTCATCAAGAATTTCCACACCTACGTGAAATCCGGCAAGGCCGAGGATTACGAGGAATATGTGCGTGTCTCGCTGGAAACCAAGCCTGTAGCGATCAAAGATCTCATCGATTTCGTGCCAGCATCGTCCGGCTCGATCCCACTGGAGGAAGTCGAGTCCATGGAGAGCATCCGCCGCCGTTTCACTACGGCCGCCATGTCGCTTGGAGCTCTTTCCCCCGAGGCTCACGAGACACTCGCCATTGCGATGAACCGCATCGGCGGCAAGTCGGACTCCGGCGAAGGCGGCGAGGATCCGGTCCGTTACAAACCGTATGCGAACGGCGATTTTGCCCGCTCCTATATCAAACAGGTCGCGTCCGGACGTTTCGGCGTCTCGGCCTATTACCTGGTCAATGCGTCCGAATTGGAAATCAAAATGGCCCAAGGCGCGAAACCTGGTGAAGGCGGACAACTGCCCGGTCACAAGGTCAACTCGCTGATCGCCCGCCTGCGGAACACGCAGCCAGGCGTGCAGCTCATTTCCCCTCCTCCGCACCACGACATTTACTCGATCGAAGACTTGGCGCAGCTCATTCACGACCTGAAGGAAGTGAATCCACGCGCCCGGATCACGGTGAAGCTCGTCGCAGAATCCGGAGTCGGCACGGTTGCCGCCGGTTGTGCAAAGGCATCAGCGGATAACATCCTCATCTCCGGCCACGACGGCGGAACGGGCGCATCCCCCCTTTCCTCCACCAAGCACGCGGGCTCCCCATGGGAACTCGGACTTGCCGAAGCCCAACAAACGCTGCTGATCAACAATCTTCGCGACCGCGTCATTCTCCGCACTGATGGTGGAATCCGCAACGGGCGCGATGTGGTGATCGCCGCGATTCTCGGAGCCGAGCAATTCAATTTCGGCACGACGGCGATGATCGCGATGGGCTGCGTATACGTCCGCAAGTGCCACTTGAACACTTGCCCCGTCGGCATCGCCACCACTGATCCGAAATTCCGCGCGAAATTCAAAGGCACGCCGGAAATGGTCATCAACTATTTCACCGCCGTCGCCGACGAAGCGCGTGGCATCATGGCCCGCATCGGCGTTCGTACGCTGGATGAACTCATCGGTCGTCCGGAGTTCATCACCCAGCGCCACGTCGCCGATCACCCGAAAGCGAACACTTTGGATCTCGGTGCCTTGCTCAAGGACGTCGTTCCCACCCTCGCCGAAAATTCGGGTAGAGCGCCTGAAACCATTTCCCGAATTTGTTCCAAGGAGCGCAATGACGGCCTGGCCAAGCCAGCGCTCGATCTGCAAATCATCTCTGATCTGGTTGCCTCGCTGACCGGCGATCCCCTGCCCTCCACTCTTCCGGAATACGGCGCGGATTCAGTCCCGCAGACGATGCTCGATGCGATCAAGCTTCTGCCAGATCGTGCCGCCGTCGCCCTCAACTACGACGTGGTGAACACGGACCGCAACATCGGCACCCGTCTGTCAGGACGAATCGCCGAAGTTCACGGTGATCGCGGCCTGCGCGGAACGAACATCCACATCACCTGCCGTGGGAGCGCCGGACAATCCTTCGGTTGCTTCCTCGTCTCCGGCGTAAAGCTCGAACTCATCGGTGAAGCCAACGACTACGTCGGTAAAGGCATGTCTGCCGGTGAGATCATCATCCGCGTTTCCGAAAGTGCGAAATTCGAAGCTGCAACCAACACAATCTGCGGCAATACCTGCCTCTACGGTGCCACCGGCGGCAAACTCTTCGCCAACGGCCGCGCGGGAGAACGCTTCGCGGTGAGAAACTCCGGTGCCACCGCCGTCGTCGAAGGTGTGGGCGATCACGGTTGCGAATACATGACCAACGGCAAGGTCGCCATCCTTGGCAAGACCGGGAAAAACTTCGGAGCCGGCATGTCCGGCGGCACGGCTTACGTCTATGATGTCGATGGAAAGTTCTTCTCGCGCGTCAATTCCGAGATGGTCGTCGCCCTGCCGATCAATCGGGTCCAGGACATCGCCGAGGTGAAAGCCCTCATCGAGGCCCACCTCGAACACACCGGCAGCCCGCAAGCGAAGAAGCTTCTATCAAACTGGGAGGAAACCGTCCTCAAGCTGGTCCGCGTCATCGCCAAAGAACATGCCGAACTCGAAGCTGCCGAAGAGCAGCATGAAGCCGCATCGATCCCGGTGGACGCAAAAGCCTGACTTCAAAGAACCACCCGGCATTGGAGTTGTGCTTCCGTAGCACAGACATTCCTGTCTGTTCTTTCACAAGCCCAAGCCCTTGCCGGGGGGGGCTCTCTCGCAACGCTCCGTCAGGTAGTTTTGTCATCGAACCGCTGACAGAACGAAATTATCGAGAGTCAGCTTTCCAGGCTTGATGACTTTGGCATCACTGAATGCGAAGAGCTGAATCCCAAACCTGCCACTGGCGTTCATTTTCCAGTTGGCGTTGACGTTCCCGGTTTTGCCGGTGGGTGAAAATGTTCCGATCTTCACCCATTTGTAAACTCCGCCCGGATCCGTCAATGAAACGGAAAATGTCATCAACTTCGTGCTGCTGTCGAAGCGAACCCGAATGCTTCCGTTGGCCAAGCCGACCTTTGTCGAGAGTCTCTTGGTCGCTTCCTTGCCGTTCACCAGCACTCCTGCCGCGACGCCCTTGGGTCCGAAGAATTCCACGTGGAGATAGTCGTTTCGGTCCGCAGTATTGAAGATCATGAAACCGATGCCGGTGCCTTGGTCAGCCTTAGTAGTGTCGGATAAATCAAGCGTCATCTGCCAACTCTCGTTGAAGCCGGGTTGGCTGGTGAGCAATTCCAGCGACGCCAAAGCGTCGTGGGTGGAATTCGACGGGACCACAAAGTTCAGCACGCCATTCGCCTGGGTCATTTTGGAGGTGCGGACTCCATATTGATACCAACGGACCGGATCAATGGTATTGCTGGTAAAGCGCTCTTTGATGGGAGTGAGTGCAAGGCTGGTTGCTGTAAGAGAAGTCGCCAGCAGGATGACGCGGGGGATGACGTTCGTTTTCATGTCGATGGGGGTTTTGTTTGTCTTTGAAATAAGATACCCACCACGTTATCCGAACGACCTCTTGAAACAAGCTTGTTCTTGCGCCTTATCGGGATGATCGAGGCGGGTTCATCTATCTATCAAGGCAGATATTGGGCGCAGCGGGATTCGAGCAGCGGGATCAGTTTTTCGTCCATGTATTCGTAGTCGTCCGGGATGTTGAGGACGATCACTTTCTTCCCCCCGAGAAATTGTCCGAAATTCCGATTCAGGCGGGTGCGCTGGGCTTTTTCCATGACGAGGATGAGATCCGCCCACTCGATCTGCTCGGCGCTCAGCGGGACTTCAGCGTCGTGATTCAATCCGGCGGAATCCACGTCGATTCCGGACCTATCGGCGAAGATTGCTTCGGCTGTGGGACTGCGCAGCTTGTTTTGGGAACAGATGAATAAGAGTTTCTTGTTGGGCATGGTTTGAAATTCAGGAGAAATCAATATTCAGTGGCGGCTCGGGTATGATCGCCGAAAAGCTTCCATAACAAGGGCAGGACAAGGACGGCCAAAACGGCGCTGGGGAGCAGAATCCCCGCGTAGGGGTCGAAGCCATGAAGGAAATAACAGAAGAATGTTGCATAACCCGCTAACAGGTTGATGCGCCATGGATCACCTTTATCCATCACCGAACAAACAAGACAGGACAGTAGAATTGGTGTGTAAACCAACGATGTGCTGCTACCCAATCCTTCGATCAAAGGAAACACGGACCAATCAAAGAAACTTTCCAGAGGAAGATAGGGCGCGCCGCTTTCGGTATGGGGATGATCCTTTTGAAAAAGACGGATCATGGTTTCCACGCATGGAGAAAATGCAGCTGAAAGATATGTGACCAACGCCAACAACAGCAACCGCCGCATGGGGGTCGTGTATCCTTCGGTGATGGCATCCTCTTGAAGTTGCATGCGAGTGACAGACGATTTGAGAAACCACGAAATACACGAGGAGTCACGAAAAGATGATGGGGTTCGACGCTGACTTTGCGAGTAAAAGAGACTCGCCTGCATTTGGATGCGGTTTTGTGAATTTCGTGGTTCCTCTATCCGGCATCGGGAAGAGTCTTCGTCCACGCTTGGGCGGGACGAAGACAAGAGGCGAAATGAATTTCGCGGTCCGTCAATTTCGAGTCCGTGGTATTTACGAAAAATCCCTGGCGCTGTGGGAGCGGCAGGGATTTTGATTAGAAACTGATGGGCGACGGGATCAGCCGGGGATCAGGTCTTTCACGGCGTCGCGCTCTTCCTTGAGCTCGCCGATGGTGGCGTCGATTTTTGCCTGGCTGAAGGCATCGACGGGAACGCCTTGGACGATTTCCCATGTGCCGTTTTCGAGGGTGCGGATCGGCATGGAGGCCATGAGGCCTTTTTCGATGCCGTAGGATCCATCCGAACAAACGGCGACCGAGTGCCAGTCACCGGCTGGAGTCGGAGTGATGAGGCTTTTCACGGTGTCCATCGCGGCATTCGCGGCGGAAGCGGCGGAGGAAAGGCCGCGGGCCTTGATGACGGCTGCACCACGTTGTTGGACGGTGGCGATGAACTCACCTTGGAGCCATTCCGTGTCGGCGATGACTTCGGTGACTGGACGTCCGTCGATCTTCGCATTGGTGAAATCCGGATACTGCGTGGCGGAGTGGTTGCCCCAGATGCAGAGGTTGGTGACCTTCGATTGATGAACGCCGGCCTTTTGGGCAAGCTGGCTTTTCGCGCGGTTCTCATCGAGGCGGGTCATCGCGAAGAAGCGGTCGGACGGGATGCCGGCGGCGTTGTTCATGGCGATGAGGCAGTTCGTGTTGCAAGGATTTCCAACGACGAGCACGCGCACATCCTTGGCGGCGTTGCGGGCGATGGCCTGGCCTTGGCCGGTGAAGATCTTGCCGTTGATGCCGAGGAGGTCGGCGCGTTCCATTCCTGCTTTGCGCGGCACGGAACCGACGAGAAGACACCAATTGGCGTCCTTGAAACCTTCGTCGAGATCGGCGGTGCCGATGACTTCGTTGAGCAGCGGGAAGGCGCAGTCATCGAGTTCCATCATCACGCCCTGAAGAGCTGGGAGACCGGGTTCGATCTCGATCAGGCGGAGATTGAGAGGTTGGTCCGGACCGAAAACGAAACCGGATGCGATGCGGAAAAGGAGGGCATAGCCGATCTGGCCAGCGGCGCCGGTGATGGAAACGGTGATTGGTGCTTTCATAGCGCCGCGAGGCTAGGAGGCCCGGCGGGCGAGGTCAACATGTGGATGGCTCAAACTCATGAAACGCGGCGTTTTTGAGAGATGAAGGCAAGTCATGCGGCTCTCCCAATGATGACATTCTTTAAAGGCACCGCGAATCCGGCGAATCGAGCGAATCTTTGGAGAAATTAAACCTGCATAATGATCCACCTCTTCATGATTCGCCGGATTCGCTCGATTCGCGGTGCCTTGATCTTCCGGTTTAAAATCCCTTCGCGTGGAGGTAATGCCAGATCGCCTCGTATTGCTTTTTCGCATCGCCATCGAGCACGTCGACGCGCTGGGATTTGTTGTCCTGGGCGTAGCGCGGCATCTTGGTGCTCGGCGTGACCGACTGCGGGTTGTCCATCCAGCGATGAAAATAGTCCTCACGAATTCTATCCGGTCCGAGTTTGAAATTGATCCCCTCCACCTCGAATGCAGCGGTCGGTTTCTGCTCGCCGATGCCGTGACAGGTGGTGCAACTGAAGCCATTGCTCCCGACCAGCATCCTGCCGATTTCCACCAGCGCGGGATCCGTTTTGAAATCCGATGGCTTGTTCGGTTCGACCCCGTGGAGCTTCGAAAGTCCGTTCGCCAACCCGCCAGCCTGCGCGCTGAACGACGGCATGCGCATGGCCAGCCATGGACGCGGGCGGGAATCGACCGTGCCGGAAATCATCGCCTGCATGGTGGAAGTGTGGAGCATTTCACCGATGTACGTGAGCTGAGGCCGGGATTGGTCCACGCGCTCGTTGAGTTTCGGCAAATGCGCGATGAGCGGTGCCGTTTCCGACTGCACACTGCTGAGCAGCGCCGGACGATCATCGATGCCGTGGCAGGCAGTGCACCGGAGGGCCTCGGTCTGACGGCGGGCGTATTCCGCCGGGGTATCGCGACGAAGGGAATCCCCGCCGGTTTTCGCGAATGCGACGAGAGCCAGGCGATCCGCATCAGTCAAATTGAGCAAAGGCGCTTTCCCGCGTTTCTCGGGAGAAGCGACACAACCTGCTGCTGCCCAGTCCTTTTTGAAAATCACTTCCATCGAAGAAGGCATCGCTTGCGGGGCCATCGGCATGCCGGGATGGCAGACGCCGCATTGGAGCGATTCGGCGACTTTCGCGCCACGGATGGCATCGCCTGCGGGAAATTCGCTGGCGAACTTGGTTTGCTGATCCTTCGAGGTTTCCGTGAGAAATGCGGCAATGGAATTCGCCTCGTCGTCGGACATCCGGAAATCCGGCATAGCGCTGAATGGATTGTGGGCGTTGGGCTTTTTGAGAAACTCGACGAGTGCGCCGGGCAGGTATTTCGAAGCGACATTATTGAGCGGCACGCGCTTCGGGTCGGTAGCTCCTTTGTCCGGCAGATTGTGGCAACCGATACATCCGAGTTCGTGGAAATGCACGCCACCGTCGCGGACCAGTGCCGGATCGGGTGCGGGCTGCGAAGATGTGCCCATTTTCAAACTGGCGACATAAGCAGCAAGATCGCTCGCCTTTTGTTTCCCCTCGTCCGTCTCCGCATCGACCAAGGCCGGCATGTGAGTGGTCGGCTTGAGCGTGTGCGGCTCGGCCACCCAACGCCGCAGCCATTCCTCATTCACGCGGTCGCCGATGCCCATGAGGATCGGCGCAATTTCGTTCGTTTCCGGCATCGGCGTGGAGCCCAGACCACTGGCGGAGACGTGGCATTTCACGCAGTTTTGTTGGGCGAAAATGAGACGTCCTGCGCGTTGCTGCTCGCCCAAAGTGGCGGCGTCCGTGTGCTCTGAAGTGTAAGCGGATGGAGGGATCGTCTGGCGGACCATGCCCGCCTCTTCCCAATAGACGCGAAGAGCGGCAGTTCCGTCCGGCTTGCTGGAGTAGCTGAGTTCGAAATCGTGCTGTCCCGGATTCAGCCGGATGCTTTCCGACGCGGCGCCATCGAGAGTGTTGTCCCGCTTGAGCACTTCCTTTCCGCCGATTTTCAAACTGGCAGTCCCCTCGCCTTCCAACGAGAAAACCAGCCGCTGCCGACGTGCAATCACCAGTTTTCCCTTCCAAACCGCCTGAAACGGACCGGGCGTGAGAAACGGCGTAACCGGCTCGCCCGCCTGGATGCTGAGCGCTGGAAAACGATCCAACCGCGAATCGGTCGCGCCATCACGAGTGAAGGTGGCGACCAAATCCGCCCGCACGGCAGCAACCATGAGCAGAAGGAAAAGTAGGGGGCGGGAAATCATGGTGAAATCGGCGCTTATTTCTCGTAAACGGTGGCATAGACCTCGCCTTTGAGGACGTCGGCTTCCTTGTCCTCAAGATCGTAGGTGACCTTCAGCGTCATCGCGGGCTTCATGCCTTCCAAGCCGATCTCGACGGTCTGCCCATCTGGCAGCAACTTCGCCGATTGGATTTCCACGGTGTCATGCACGTGATGGTCCTTCGATTCCTTTTCCAGCGCGTCCTTCTCCGCTGCGGCATCCGGGTGATCGACCGAAAATTCGCCGGAACCATATTGCGGACCCCGCACGTAGTTCCAACGCTCCGAGCTGTAGCTTGAAACATCCTGAGCCAGCTCAGGATCCAGCTTGGCGCTGAATTTTAGGCGAATGCCAGTGTCGGTGTATTCCATTTTCTCAGGAACCGGAACGAGCGTGCCGGGATTATAACGAATCCGCTCGAACGCACACTCGGTGGCGGAATTCGTCTGCCAGCCGCGGAAACCGAGCACGTAGAGCGAGCCGTCTGGATGGAAACGGGCGCGCATCGCCGAAGCCTGAAGCGTGATCGGCAGTTTCACCACGCCCCCTTGAATGCCCTTCGCACGAGCGACTGGCAGAACTCGATAAACCGCTGACTGACCGTAGGAAAGGTGGAGCAGCGTGTTGGCCGGAAGCCCGAATTTCGAGGTTTCCGTCGTCCAGACCTGGGACCCACTGGAGTTGTCCACCGACATCGGCAGGTAACAAAGTGGCTCGGTGTAAGGCGCGTTTTTCAAAGCTCCCCGGGAAGGCTCGGTGCCAAGGAAGACCGGTGTTTTGCCGTCGAAGTAGTTGATCTTGCAGCAAGGCTGCCAGGTGCCTTCGTTTTCGCCGGTGGTGATTTCGCCATTCGGCCCCACTCCCAAGCCGCCCGGAGCGCGAAGGCCGGTGGCGATAATTTCGAACTTTTTGCCATCGGGTGAGATCTTCGCAACGATGCCGTTGTGAGGAAGCATGGCATCAAAGCCCCGACCACCACCGCGCACGGGGGCTGCCTTGGCGATGTAGAAATTTCCCTGCTTGTCCGTTTGAATGTCAAAGGCGAATTCATGAAAGCCCTTGGTGATGAGCACGTCGCGGTTGAAGACCTTGAAATAATCCGTCTCACCATCGCCATTCAGGTCGATGAGCTGCGTGATCTGGTCACGGCCATGCACATAAATCACGCCTTTCACGACCTTCAGCCCGAGTGTTTGGAAAAGCCCGGACGCGATGCGCTGCCATTTCAGTTTGCTCCAATCCCCTTTCAAACCACGCACGATCCACACATCACCGTTCCAACTGGACAGCGCAGCGGAATCCTCATCCATGAAATCGAAGCCACCGAAACGAAGGTTCGCCTTCCATGGATTGTTTTCGGGAAGCGTCACCACATCCGTCACATAGGGCGACTTGCTATCTGTTGAAACAGAGCCCTTCGTCTCAATAATTTCCGGATAGAGTGGCGGGCCACCAGCGGTCAGCATTTTAAAATCCGGAGCAGCGGTCGGTTTCGGTTCGCTGCCACGGGCGAGAGCGATTTGGAAAGTGGTCAACGCGCCTTTTGGGATCTTCGCGATCAGATGCCCCGGCGTTTTCGGATCTTCCAAAAGCTGCACGCCGTTCGTGGCAACGACATTCAGCTCATCGCCCGACTTCGCATTGGCATGATTGCTGCCCACACCGAAAGCGCCTTTCTCATCCGCCACCGTGAAAGCCAGATCCGTGTCGCGTTTGGCAGCTTGGAATGACATGATGATCGTCGATCCATCGCGGCTCAATGTTTCGAGTATTTCCGTGCCCCGCACGCTGTATTGAAAAGTGACTTTATCGCTGTGGCGGTAGTACCCCTTGTAGGTCGCGTAATCGAGATTGCCGTGGCCAGGAAACTCGCGTTTGTCGTCGAAATTGCCCGACGGGTTTTCCCAACCCGGCAGCGCGGCGGTGCTGAAAATGGCGTTCTCGTTTTTCAATCCCAAAAGCGGCCCGTGCTCACCCGTCCAAGGAGTGCCGCCCCATTTGAAATCCCCCTGATACGCCATCCCCATCCGCAGCGTCTCCGTATCGAAGAGCACCTTGTAGTTGTCACCCAAATCCACGAGAATCCCCTTCAGCGCGTCGACCCGTGTCTGTCCTTGGAACTGATCCTCAAAAGTGTCGGATCGCGCCGGGCCGACTTTCATCTCTTCATACCATTGAGTGGCATGCACCATCGGAGTGATCGCAGCGACGAAAATGAGGTGACGGAACATTGGCGCGAAGATACGGCGTGGGAAAAACAGGTCTAGCAAAGAAAGTTCGCTATCCCTGCCATTCCATCCAGTTTTCGACATAGCGCAAGAAATGCTTTCCCGCTCTCCCCGCCGTCGGTTTACTCAGGGCATGATTGACATGCTCGTGCGACTGTATGCCCTGCCGGAATGCGATTCGATTTATAAAACCGTGGAGGCAAAAGGCGTCACCCTGCGTCGGGCCCGGGCGTTCGAGAAACACACCGTCGCCGCCTTCGCCAAAGAACATTTCTCGCCGAAATGGGTCAGCGAGGTGGAAGTCGCCTTCAGCCGCCAGCCGATCACTTGTTTCATCGCCACCCGTGACAAGAACATTCTCGGCTTCGCCTGTTACGAAACGACCATGCGGGGATTCTTCGGACCTACCGGAGTTTCCGAACACGCACGCGGCCTCGGCCTCGGGAAAGCCCTGCTTTTCAAGGCTCTCGAAGGTATCCGCGATCTCGGCCACGCTTACGCCATCATCGGCGGCGTCGGCCCGAAGGAATTCTACGCAAAAACCTGCGGCGCCATCGAGATCCCCGGCAGCGATCCCGGCACCTACACGGATCTGCTTCCGTAAAAGTAGCCCGCATGAGAGTGGACCGCACAGTCCCCTGTGCGGAATCTTTGTTTTTGGACGGTCCTGCTGCGACGTAAGAGCCGCACAGAGACTGTGCGGACCACTTTTAAGATCGTCGGATCACTCGCTGCCGCCGGTTGGGGATCGAGGTCCCTACACAAGAAAAGAGAACCACGGATGGACGCGGAGACACACGGATTGATGAAATACTGCCGGAATTCACCAACGCCAATTGATCCAAATCCGTGTTCAACCGCGTTCATCGGTGGTTCTATTCCTCTCTTCGGTTGAGAGGACGCGCCGCTACACGACCGCGTGAATCCCGATCCCGTGCTTTTCGCAAAGCTCGGCCACGCGCTCTCTTTCCAAAAGCAACGTCTTCCCTGCCTCGATCGCGATTCCTCCGACTCCGGCAGCGGCGCAGGTCTCGATCGTCTGTGGTCCCACCACCGGCACATCGAACCGGAAATCCTGGTTTGGCTTGGAAACTTTCACGAGCATCACGTCTTTGCCGCGGCCGAGTTCACCGCCGCGCTTGATGCAGGCGTTGGTGCCTTCGAATGCCTCCGCTGCCAGCACCGTGCCATGCCGCACGACCACGCTTTGGCCGATGTCGAGCTTGCTGGTTTCCTTTGCGATCCGGAAGCCGAACTCAGCATCCGCGAGCTGGCGTTTTTTAAACTTCGGCCCGCAAACGTAGCCTGCTCCGGGCAAGTGATCTTCGAGAAAAGTCGTCGCAGACAGGAGATTGATCCCCTCTTTGCCAAGCTCATCGCCGATCGCGCCGAACATCGTCTCGGCATTCCGTTCCTTCAGTTTCGCCAGAATGAACAGCACCCGCAGGTCCGGTCGCATGTCGAAAAGGTTTTTCGGGGAAATCTGCCCCATCATCACCGCTTCGGTCGCTCCCTCGCGGTGGAAAAATTTCAGCATCTTGCTCAGTTGCCCCACCCGCAGCCACTCGATCGAGTCCACGATTTCCGCAAGCTCCGGCTTGGTTTCGCCTTCGAATGCCGCCACCACCAACTTGATTCCCGGCGATTGCCGCCGCGCGGCCTTAATGAAGGTTTCCGGGTAAACACCGTTGCCTGCGATGATTCCGATGGTGCGGGGAGTTGCCATTTCTGCGTGTGTCGGGGAAAAACCGGCTGTCGCAATGAGGATGAAAGTAGCGGCTGTGGGACTCGAACCCACACTCGTTAGAACTCGATTTTGAGTCGAGCGCGTCTACCAATTCCGCCAAGCCGCCTTGGTCGGCGGGAGATTGCAGGCTCCCGTGGCGGAGGGCAAGAGGATTTCTGCCAAACTCGTGGGCTACCCACTCAAGTCCTTGCGTCCTTGGGATTTGTAGATATCTTTATAGGCCGGATGCGCTTTCACCCACTTGCGATCGCGGCTGTGTCCGCACTGATTTTCGCCAATCGACTTGCGGCCCAGGAGTCGCTGGCGGATTTGCTGGCTGACCCCACCATCGAGTTTTCCCGTCCGGAAGACCGGGCCAAGGTGGTCGCACGAATGGAGGAAATCGAAAACACCCGGCGCCACAATGCACGAGATCGGGCCACCCTGCTCGGACTGCCTCTGCGCACGGAATCACCTAACGGCCGCGTTCAGGAACTCGCCGACTTCCGTCCCGACGGGCGGCCGCTCTATCGCACCACTCACAACGTCAATGCCGCCATTTCGACGGGGGCCAATCTACTCCAAACATCCCCGTATTCGCTCAGTGGATCCGGCATCAACATCGGTCTTTGGGACGGCGGCTCCGCTCTTTCCACGCATCAGGAATTTGGCACCCGCGTGACCGTCGTGGATGGGGCCGCCGCGATTGACCACGCCACGCATGTCGCTGGCACCCTCATCGCATCCGGCGTGGATCCTGCCGCCCATGGCATGTCCTCCTCGGCAACCGTCAGCTCATACGATTGGAACAACGATTCCTCCGAGATGACCGCAAAGGCGGCGACCGCAGCCGGTCAGACCACCAAGATTTACCTATCCAACCACAGTTATGGGATCATCGGCGGTTGGAACTACGTGAACGGCGGTTCTCCCTATCGGCTTTGGGAGTGGTATGGCTCCGGCACCACGTCCACCTCCATCGAGACAGATTTCGGAGTTTATAACAGCAACGCGGCCAGTGAGGATGCGCTCGCTTGGAACGCTCCTTATTACCTGATTTTCCGAAGCGCCGGAAACGACCGCGCTGACAACCCGGCTTCCGGCAGCGCCGTGGCTCTCTCACCCAACGGCTCCTCGGTGGTCACTTACAATGCCGCCACCCACCCCGCCGGCGATGGCACTTACCGCGGCGGATTTGAATCGATCAGCTACGAGTCGGTTGCGAAAAATGTGCTCACCGTGGGTTCTGTCAGTGATGCTGTCACCAGCGGTTTGCGTGATCCGGCCAAGGCGCTGACCAGCTACTTTTCGTCGTGGGGTCCGACCGACGACGGCCGCATCAAACCCGACGTGGTGGCAAATGGCGAAAACCTCTACTCATCCGTCAGCACCAGCACCACCGCCTACGCTTCCTACAGCGGAACCAGCATGGCCTCCCCGAACGCCTGCGGATCCGCCGCATTGCTCATCCAACACTACAGCAATCTGTTTCCCGGCCAGGCCATGCGCGCGAGCACGCTCAAGGGCCTGCTCATTCACACCGCCACCGACCTCGGAAATCCCGGCCCGGATTATAAATACGGCTGGGGCTTGGTGAACGTGCAATCGGCGGCCGATCTCATCAAGGATCATCAGGCATTTCCGGCGAAACAACGCCTCACGGAAAGCCAACTCACCACCTCCACTGTCAGCCGCACCCTGTCATTCGTCTGGGACGGAGTTTCTCCCATCTCTGCCACGCTCTCATGGACCGATCCGGCAGGGACATCCACCACCACTTCCGATTCCAGAACCGCCCGGCTGGTGAACAACCTCAATTTGAAAATCGCCGCGCCTGATGGGTCGGAGTATTTTCCCTTCGTCATGCCTTTCGTGGGTAATTGGACCCAGGCGTCGATGGATTCCGCAGCCATTACCGGGGTCAATAATACGGACAACGTCGAGCAAGTCCGCATCGCCGCGCCACCTGTCGCAGGAACCTACCATGTCGTGGTTTCCTTTTCCGGCAGCCTGACCAATTCCAGCCAGAACTACTCGTTGCTCCTATCGGGATCAGCCGCCCAAACACCACCACCACCCGCGCCGCCTGCCAATCTCTCGGCCACTCCGGGCAATCACTCGGCCAGCCTGACATGGAGTCCTTCGTTCGATGCGACCAGTTATAACATGAAACGCTCCACGGTCGCCGGAGGGCCTTACGCACCGATCGGAAGCACTGTGGGAACGAGCTATCTCGATTCGCCGCTGGTCAATGGCACGACCTATCATTACGTCGTTTCCGCCATCAACAGCGCCGGGGAAGGTTCCGACTCCCCCGATATCGCAGTCATTCCCGCCCCCGTGACTTCGACCACCACTCTGGCGTCGTCTCCCGGAACATCGGGTAATTATGGGACAGCGGTAACATTCACCGCAACCGTGACGGGAACGAGCGGGCTGGCGACAGGGATCGTGACATTCAGCGATGGAACCACCGTGCTGGGCTCGGGATCGTTGGATTCTTCGGGACACGGAACCTATATCACGAGCAATCTCGCACTCGGCGGACACGCGATTTCCGCGAGCTACGGCGGTGACTCAAACTATGGATCAAGCACCTCCAATGTGTCCGCCTACACGGTCAATCCGAAACCGGTGACCATCACCGGAGTCACGGCCGCCAATAGAAATTACGACGGAACCAACAGCGCCACCCTCGCCGGCGGCACGGTCTCCGGCGTACTGAGTGGAGAAACGGTGACCGTCGTCCCGGGCATCGGCACATTCGACAGCCCGAACGCGGGAAGCCGCACGGTCACTGCCACCGGCTATTCCATCAGCGGAGCCAATGTTTCGAATTATGTCCTGGCAGCCCAACCAATCGTTCCAAACGCCACCATCGCTCCTCTGCCGCTCCAGTTGACGGGATTGAAAACCTATGACGGCACGACGACAATTTCCGCAAATGATCTGTCCATTCCGATCAACTATGATGGGACGAATCTCTCGCTAACAGGCTCCGCCGGGGTCGCCGGTAAGGATGTTGGAATCCAGGCGATATCGACCACCACGGTCGCCACCCGTTTGCAAAGCGCCACGGGAAACACCGGCTCCAATACGGCAAGCAGCTTCACCGTGACAATGGGAGCCACTCCCGTTTCCGGCAATACGATGATCGCCGTCATTTCCACCCGGGGAACGAGTGCGGGTCAGGTCACTTCCATCAGCCAAACCGGAGCCACTTGGACCCGTGCCGCCCAAGCCACCAATACCAACGGCACCACCACCGAAATCTGGTATGCACCGGGAGTTTCCGCAGCCTCCTCCACGATCACCATCAACCAAGCTTCGGTCCGCTCCGCTGCCGTGGTCATGGAATACAGCGGCATCCTAACTTCTGGCACGCTGGACCGGACAGGGAGCTCCACCGGAAACAGCACCAGCCCTGTCACAGGCACCACCTCGATCACCAGCCAGCCGAATGAAGTCTGGATCGGGGGAATCGGTTTCAACAGCAGCACGCCGACGTTGGGTTCATTTCAGAATAGTTTCACGTCGGTCACCAGTTCCCAATCGACCCGCGGCCAATCCAGCAGCAATGCAAAGGTCTATGCACTTGAACAGCTCGTGAATTCAGCCACAGCCACATCCTCTGGCGGAACTCTCAGCACCACCGCCCAGTGGTCCGGTGCCATCGCCACCTTCCGGACCGTCATGCCCGGCACTCTGGCCACTGCCGGACCAGCTGCGGGAAATTACACGCTTGCCGGTGCGGTGGGCTGGGTCCAGGTCACCCCGAAACCACTCGCCGTCAGCGCCACCGCCCTGAACAAGGAATACGATGGAATCACCGCCGCCTCGCTGCAAAGTCCTTCTTTGCTTGATCCGGAGACCGCCGGAAATGGAAACGTTTCCGATGGAATGCCTTACACCGGCGATGCTCTGATTCTTGGTGGCACGCCGACAGCCTCGTTCATCAATAAACACGTCGGCATCGCCAAGCCGGTGATCGCTGGCGGATTTTCTATCAGCGGAGACCAGGCAGGAAACTACACAGTCACCCAACCATCGGGTCTGACTGCCACCATCACGCCGCGAGCAGTTACCGTTTCGGCAGTCACCTGCACCAAGGTCTATGACGGCAGCACCGCCGCTTCCAGTGGCGCGCCCCTCATCAATCCCTCGTTATCGCCGGGTGATGCTTGGGCCTATTCCCAGAATTTCCTCACTCCCAATGTCAGTCAGGGGAAGGAAATCATTCCATCGATCAGCATCTTCGATGGCAACAATGGCGCAAACTACGTGGTGACGCTTGTCAGTGATTACACCGGCATCATCACTTCTGCCCCTGCGACGATCACCCTCGGCAGTCTCGTTCAAGTTTACGATGGCACAGCAAAGACCGTATCGGCGACCACCGATCCCGCAGATCTCGGCACCGCAGTGACCTACGACGGTTCGTCAACTCCACCAACCCATGCCGGAACCTATTCCATCGCCGCCACAGTCACCGATCCAAATTACCAAGGCAGCACCACCGGCACGTTTGAAATCACCAAGGCACCCGCCAGCGTTGCTCTCACCGGACTGACCCAGACCTACGATGGTAATCCAAAATCCGTCTCTGCTACCACGACCCCAGCAGATCTCCCGATCCAGATTACCTACGGTGGCTCGACAACGCCACCGACTCACGCAGGAACCTACGCCATCGCGGCCACGGTCACCGATCCCGATCATCAAGGCAGCACCTCCGGCTCCTTGCAGATCGCGAAAGCCCCCGCCAGCATCGTTCTCACCGGCCTGACCCAGACCTACGACGGCACACCCAAGTCCGTCTCCGCCACCTCCACTCCCGATGGCCTGGCCGTGGAAATCACTTACGATGGTTCACTCACAGCGCCGACCAACAGCGGAACCTACGCCGTCACCGCCACCATTACAGATCCAGATTACCTCGGCAGCACATCGGGCTCACTCGTCATTTCACCCGCCAACGATTGGACATCCTGGCAAAACACCCATTTCACCGGGTCTGAAATCACCGCTGGCCTCGCCTCTGATAACGACGATCCCGATTCCGACGGTCTGCCAAATCTCGCCGAATACGCTCTCGGTGCCGATCCACATCAATTCACGCCGCCTTTCACCACCACCGTTGATGAAACCGGCGTTACCCTCGTTTTCACCCGACCCGCCAATCTTCCCGGTATCACTTACATCGCGGAATACACCGACGAGTTCGGCACATGGACGCCCATCCCCTTGGAGTTGGTCACTCCCGGCGATCCCGAAACCCTGCGCGCCCACGCCCCCCTCTCCACCGAGGAACCCCACCGCCGCTTCCTGCGCCTGCGCTTCCAACGGCAGTGACCCGCCTCCTTCGTGATCTCCAACAGCTCGTCATTGAAAGTCAGCGTGCCTGCCGTCGAGCACGACGCCCACGAATTCCACCAGTTCGTCCTCGGCCACTACAAAACCCGACGTCCCGCCAGCAACGTCGGCCAAGCCCTCGGCACACCCTCAACCAGTGGCCGAAGATCCTCCACTGCCTCAGCCAGGGAGTTCTGGAAATCGACACCAACCTCGTCGAGAACATGATCCCGTTTTACCCAATCCAGATCGTCATTCGGACGGAATTATTGCTCGTCCCGCGTCAAACGCTCCACTTTACCGAAAGGACCAAGTATCATCACTCCGTCAGCTCCGGCTTCGAGGATATTTTCGCCGCGATCGGCCTCCAACAGTATCCTAGCCGAGCTGGGGTCATTGACAATATGCCAAGGAAGCCCGATGAACTCAGGCAAAGGAGAGAAAGCATTTAAAACTTCGGGAGGCAGTTGGTCAAAAATCGGAGACAACGACGCAAAGACGTATTTTTCAACCGCGGTTTTGAAAGGCATTTCAACCGATTGCTCTCGAATGTAGGCCGCTAAATTCCCGTAATAATAGGTCCAAAACTCGCTCGCTTCAAAATCCCAGGAAAGAGCGCCATCAATGGGAGGATCGTCTAGCAATATCTCAATGGGATCTGTCCACAACGAAGTGATACATGCGGAATTCGTTGCGGGCGACTCTCCTGCAACGCGCTCCACGCATGCGGCCTGATGCTTCGCGTGCTCAACGTCTGTATCGGAGAAACTTCTGGAGCGTCCTTTTGCCTCAACCACGTGCCACCGCCCCTTTTGGCAAAGGCCGACCATATCGCCGCGCTGCTTGCTGTCCGCGATAGTTTCGAGCTCTCCCTTGGCCTTCAAGGCATCGACGTGCGACAACCAACGCACCCCGAGAAATTTCTCTGCGACAAGCTTCGCGAAGATCATCCCCTTCCCATAGCTTTCCGGGCCTTTCTCAGACCCGTCCAATTCATCGTGAAAATCTTCAAGCACCCAGTTGCCTGCTACCTGACGCAGACAATTTAGTGCTGAAAGCCCTGAAAGATAGCGATGTCTCTTGAGTCCTTCCACCGCTGAGCCGAAGTGACTGTAGTCCTGGAATCCCAGCATTAGCGCAGATCGCAAAACCGCCCGTCGCGAGACTTCGAGCGTATGCTGTCCGTTCAGATCGGCATAGTCGTCTTTGAAGTTCCTGATATTGACCGCGATCTTTGCCATCACGCAGCAATCCCCCGAATAAACGTCGCCACGAAATCCACCACTTTCTCAAACACCCGCCTTCTCGCGGGGCCGCGTTCGAGGATGCCCATCGGTTTTTGAATCAGGTCCACGATGTCCGGGTCCGGTAGCGGCTTCTCGCCGGTGTAAACGTAGCGGTCGATGACTTTCTTCAGCTTGTCCGGGTCGAGCTGTTCTTCTTTGCAAAGCTGCTCGAAGGCGGCGGCGCGTTCTTTCTCCCAGAAGTCCTCGAAGCAATCGGGGATCTCGGCGGAGCTCTCCACCTTGGGAAGGTTCTGCTCGATGAATTTCTCGATCAGCTCGCGTTTGCTCCGGAGTTCGATGTCTCCGGCGACGGCGTCGAGGATGAGCTTCCGCATGGCTGCCTGTTCCTTTTCGTCGGCGTCGTAGAGCCTCGCCAGCAGCGTGAGGATATACTGCACGTTGATCACGTCGCGGTGGATCAGCTCCAGCTCGAAATCCACGTCGTCCAGGATGGATGCCTTTTCTTTCTGATTATCCGACTTCACCTTGTCGTAGAGATCCAGGTACGCGCTGCGGTAATCCGTGAAGCGGACTAACGGAAGCGCCAGATCGTCGTCCTCGAATTCCGAGAACGACTCCAGAATGTTCCGCAGGCGCATCAGCTCGCGGAAGATTTTCACGAACTTCAGCTCCTCCTCCTCGTCCTTGAGATCCTTCACGCTCTTCACCGTGGGCGTGAGCGTTAGCAACTCCACGACGACGGCGTTGAATTGCTTCACATACTCGTCATACGGCGGGATGAAGATCTCCTCCTTGGCGTGGACGTTGGAGAACAGCGCGATGGCTTCGTCCGTCCGCTTCTTGAGGTTGCGGAAAACGACGATGTTCCCCTGGCTCTTCACCTCGTTGAGGATGCGGTTCGTGCGGGAATACGCCTGCACCAGTCCGTGGAAGCGCAGGTTCTTGTCCACATACATCGTGTTCAGTGTCTTGCTGTCGAAACCGGTGAGGAACATGTTCACCACCAGCAGAATGTCCACCTTCCGCTCCTTCACCTTCCTGGCGATGTCCTGATAGTAGTTATAAAAGCTCTGCGTGTCCCTGGTGGAGTAGTTCGTGGCGAACATTCCGTTGTAGTCGGAAATGAAGCCGTCCAGCTTCTCCCGCGTGTGCAAGTTCCCGCCGTCGCCGCCGATGATCTCGCCGTCCTCGTCGAGGATACCGTCGGCGTCCTTGTCCTCCTCGTTCGCGGTGTAGCTGAATATCGTAGCGATGCGGAGCTTGTGCTTCCCTTCCTTTTTCTTCGTGGCGAACAGCTCGTAATACTTGATCAGCACATCCACCGAGCCAACACACATCATCGCCGTGAATTCCTTGTTGCGAGTTTTCACCGGGTGGCGGTCGATGATGTAGTCGGTGATCTTTTCCAGCCGCGTGTCCGACTCCATCAGCTCTTTGGTGTCGATCCCCTCCACCTCGATATCCACTTCCGTCGCGCTGCCGGGTTTCTTCTTGTAGCGGCCCACGTATTCCACGGCAAATTTCAGAACGTTCTCATCCTTGATCGCATCCGTAATCACATACGAGTGGAGTTGCTGGTGGAAAAGGTCCTTGGTCGTCTGCTTCTTGCCGGACTTGCTCACCGCGTTGTCGGCGAAGATGGGCGTGCCGGTGAAACCAAACATCTGGTGATTCGGAAAAAACTGACAGATGCGCTTGTGCGTGTCGCCGAACTGGCTGCGGTGGCACTCGTCGAAGATGAAGACAATGCGCGGCCCCTTGGTGTGTTCCATCTGCTTCAGATAGCCCGGCTTGCTGATGGCCGAGTTCAACTTTTGCAGTGTCGTCACGATAAGCGGCGTGTTCTTGTCGGCGAACTGACTCACCAACTTCTGCGTGTTGTTCGTGCTGTCCACGCTGCCCTTGCTGAAGCCGTTGAACTCCGAAATCGTCTGATAGTCCAAATCCTTCCGGTCCACGCAGAACACCACCTTGTAAACGTCCGGCAGACTGACGAGGATCTGCGCCGCCTTGAAAGACGTGAGCGTCTTGCCGCTTCCCGTGGTGTGCCAGATGTAGCCGTTGCGGCTTTCCGACGGTGGATTCTTCACCCGCTCCACGATCCGCTCCGTGGCGTAGTATTGATAGGGCCGCAGCACCATCAGGATCTTGTTCGTCTCGTTGAGCACCGTGTATTTCCCGACCATCGTGCCGATGTGCTGCGGCGTCAGGAACGCGGCGGCGAAGGGCTTGAGCTCGCGGATGGTCTTGTTGTCCTCACCCGCCCAGTAAAAGGTCTGTTTGAAGGACTGCTTGCGGGCATTCGCGTAATACTTCGTGTTCACCCCGTTGCTGATCACGAAGATCTGGACGAAGTTGAAAAGCCCGCTCTCCGCCCAATAGCTGTGCTTCTGATAGCGCTGAATCTGGTTGAAGGCCTCCTTCATCTCCAGCCCGCGCCGCTTCAGCTCGATCTGCACCAGCGGCAGGCCGTTGACCAGGATCGTCACATCGTAGCGGTTCTTGTAGGTTCCTTCCACCGCCACCTGCTGCGTCACCTGATAGCGGTTGATCTGGGGATTCCACGGATCAAGGAAACGCAGGTAAACCGTCTGCCCGTCTTCCTTCTCCAGCTTCATCCGGTCCCGCAAGATCTTCGCTTTCGCGAAAACTCCGGAACTCTTGTTCAGGTGGTTCAGAACCTTCGAGAACCCTCCATCTGTTAGCTTCAGGTGATTGAACGCTTCTAGCTGGACCTTCAGGTTCGCCAACATCGACGCCTCATCCGCCACCGCCACACGCGGGATTCCTTGGGCGATGAGCTGGGCGACCAGTTCGTCTTCGAGGACTTGTTCGGGCTGGGTGAACATGACTTGAGTCAGATAAGTTCAGAGAAACTCGAATTGGCGACGCACTTCGTCCTGCCCTACGAGAGTACGGTGCCTCCCATAATCCAGAGCTTCCCGGCGCAACCGACCCGCAAGAATCGCCGGATGGATCGCCAGCTTCTTCGCGGCGTTCCGAATATCTTTGGCGGTGGTCAGGTATTTCAACTCCTCCCAGTCATCTGGCGAAATGAACTGGTTCAGAGCGAAGGTATCAGCCTCTTGCTCCTTCTCTTTCTCTGATCCCGAATCAATATCGGCATCTATGAACCCTGAATGGTCGGGATCCAAATGGAGAAAAACGTGCCCTAGTTCGTGGAAAAGGGTGAACCAAAAGTTATCGAGTCGGTCAAACCGTAGTGTAAGCCCGATCACTGGGAACCCTTCCGGATGCCAGAGTGCCGCACCGTCCAAGCGCGTTTTCTCCAAGTGTTTTTCGCAGATCACTGCAATACCTGCCGCCGCGAGCCGGTCGCGAACAAGCAAAGGTCCCATCTCAAGTGCGCTCAATGCCGTAAGCTGTGAAAACAGCGCTTGATTGAGACCGTCGCGGCAGAATCTACCAAGCTTTGCCGCCTTCGCCCTGTCCAATACCCGGCATCGCCATGCATGGACTGCAAACTTGTCGATCTCAGTCTTTCCTTTGCTTTGCCGGTTGAATGCCAGCATCGGGTCATTCTCACGACCTCGAAAAAAGGCATGTAAAAGCTCCTCCGCGCGATCTTTGATCGCCGTCACCTTCTCATGGATCACGCTCGGGAAATACCCGGCCTTGTGCATCTCATTGAAAGGATACTTCTCCACGGAAATTTCCTCAGGCACCTCGAATCCCTGTTCCTGAACCAAGGCCTTGAACGGGATATCCAAGCCCCCATGCAAGGCGCGGATCATCTTGAGTGTCAGCTCACGCTTGCCGGAAAGCACCTCGGACACCCGGCTTTTCGGGCCGATGTAGGGAACCAGATCCTGCTGTTTCAGCCCTCGCTGCTCCATCACGAACTGGATCACCTCCGCAGGAGAAGCCTGGGGGATTTTTACGGTTCGTTTTTCATAATCGCCGATCAGGAAGGCGAGAAGCTGGAGCTTCTCATCATCGTCCGTGCCCGGCACCGGGTCGGCAACCATCAGCTCCTCCAACTGACGGAGGGCTTCTTTGTGGTCTTCGCTGGTTTTGATGATTTTCATAATGGTGGGTGGGTTTAATCGAGCTTCCATCGGTCGTATTCCGCGTGGGTGCCTACTTTCTGGATGAGGAGAATCCCATTCCGGTAGCGGGCTAGAACCACCAAGCGGTAATTGTTCCCCCCTATGTTGAAGACGATTCGGTTACCCGAGAGGATGTCTGCCGAACTGAAGCAATTCTTCACATCCTGCGGACAAGTCCACTCGGCCCCTTCGGCGATCAGCAGCCAGGATGAAAGGGATGCACGGGCATTCGCATGCTTCCGCACAAACTTCTCAATCTTGTCCACCGCGACGATCTCCATGGGTCGCACACACTCTATTCACCGATTGCTCAATGGGAAAATGAAAAAGTTACATTTTTGGTAACTTTTCAAAAAACGCGCATCTCTAAAAATCTGGGAACTTTTAAGTTGCCTCCCTCAAGAAATCGGGATACTCCTCATCTCATCCAAGAGGAAGGGCAGGTGTATCAGCACCTACCCTTCCCTCCCAAAATATTCCAGCTTCCGCGGGAGCATGAGGGATGTTCGTCTGTGGAGACGCTCGTCTTGTCGGAAATCCGACCCTGTCATGTCAAGGAGGAAGCTGCCTTCCACCACATATTCATGACTCCGAAAGTCTCATTGAACAAACTGGGCGAGTATCACTCGCAAACCAATCCCGCTCGCCGCCGGACGATCGTCAAAGATCAGATCAAATCCAACAAGGCAGCAGCACCCACGTATCAGAAAGCAATACCGATCATTGCGGCATGCGGCATCGGACCTTCGTTCGACTCTGGCAAACTTTCCAGGCTGATCGAAGCCCTGTCGGATCAAAACGGAGGGACGGCTTGGGTGAAAAATGATCGGACAAATACGATCCTAGCCCTCAAACATTGGCAAGAAATTGCAGGACGTATTCCGATCCTTGCGGGCTTTACTGTTTCGAAAGGAGAACATTCCCCACCCAAAATCAAAATGGGCGGAACCGACATCAGCATCCGTCCTGATCTGATCATCAGAGGCATTTATCGAGGTAACGAGGTTGTCGGTGGGATCAAGTTACATTTCTCGAAAACTTTTGCTCATCAACTTCCAAAAGAGGGCGGGAAGTGCGTGGCTGCCCTGACACAACAATTCCTCCAAGTTACAAAATCCAAAGGAGAAACGGCTCGCCATGCTCTTTGTTTTTCTGTCGATATTTTTGCTGAGAGGATCGTAAGCGCACCACAAAATCAGGCGAATCTTCTAAAGTCGATCGAAGCAAGCTGCGAGGAATACGGATACCGCTACCAAGTGATGAGCGAAAACATTTCGGGATAGGTTTGACCTCCGATGCCTCAGGCAGAAATTCCTATTACCGGAGTAGTTCGCTCCCTCTCCATCACACAAACATCTGCTGGAGCAGCCCCTTCTTGAATGTCTGGGTGTGGGTGATCTGGTTGGCAACGCTTTCGATCTTGCGGTCGAGCGCGGTGAGGAAGTTGGCGATCTTGGTTTGTTCTTTGGGGTGAGGAATCGGAAGCATGATCTCAGAAAGCTGAGTCTTGGAAATTCCAAGGACCTTCGTGCCTTGAGCAATCGTCATGATCTTCAACCGGACTTTCCGCGACTGCATGAGGTAGCTGCCGAAACCGGGTGCCATTGCGTCCTTCTTCGGCCGTGCGATGAAAGTGTGAAGTCCTGCCAGCGTGCGCTGCCCGCCAAGATCGCGAATCTCAATACACTTGCCAATATCGGCGTAATCCTCGGATGCGTCAGCGATAACAAGATCCCCTACGCGGCAGTAGCAAGCATCGGAAATACGCAACAAGTTCACCTCCGGCTTGATGAATGGAACCTTTTCGTCCGTGAGGTAGAAGTTGCTTTTGAACTTTGTGTGGATGTCACCGTAATGGATATTCCTCACCTCTCCATCGTCGTAGTTGAGCAGGTCACGGGAATAGGAGTTCGTGTTTTGGAAAGTATAGATGTCCGCATACCGCTTCTCCTCCCACTCGGGGAAGTCTTTGCCGTGGTCATCTTTGAAGCGGAGGGCTTGGGTGAAGAGCTGTTGCATCACGCCTTTCTTGTAGTCCTCCAGCAGGGCTTTCTTTTGGCTCAGTTGCCCGGTCCGCCCATCCACCGCCGTCAGGAAATCCGCGATCTTCCGCTGCTCGGGGAGGGTGGGAAAGGCCGTGCTTTCGCGATGGACATTGTTCCGATTTAGGGTCGGTACCGAAGACGCCTCGTCGAACCGGGTGAGATCGAAATGGATCAGGAAATAGTACAGATAGCCAATGTCGTTGCCTTTGAAGTCCTTAACCCAAAGCGAGGTGTCGTGTGGCCAGAAATCTTCGTTAACTAAGAAGACTGGGCCAACACTTCCCTTTCTCCCAGTAATGAGCCCTGGTCCACGCACTTTGAATTCGTCGTGATAATAACTGATCCCAGACGACGAATAGACCGGATACTTTCCATTGCCGGATGATGTCTTCTTGGTAAGATCAAAGCCCCTTTGCAAAACGAGAAATGAATCTACCCGCCCTGTCTGCCAATCGCCAGTAAACCCAGCAAAGCGTAAGGGCGGAACCGCGTGCGCTTTAGTTCTTCTTCGACTCATCAGAAAGGCACTTTGATTCCCAACTCCGCACAGAACCCCGCGATCACCTTGTTGGTGCCGCCCATCTCTTTTTCCAAAGCCCCGAGTTTCTCCGCGACTTTCTCCAAATCCACCGTGTCCTCCGCGTCGAAGGTATCGACGTAGCGCGGGATGTTCAGGTTGTAGTCGTTTTCCGCGACTTCGCTCAGTTCCGCGACCTTGCTGAATTTCTCGATGCTCTCGCGTTTCCGAAAGGTGCCGACGATGCGCTCGATGTGCTCCGGGCGGAGGTAGTTTTGATTGCCGACTTTTTCAAAGCACTGGCAGGCATCGATAAAGAGGATGTCGTCGGGGTTTTTCCGCCCTTTTTTCAAGACCAGAATGCAAGTGGGGATGCCGGTGCCGTAGAAGATATTGGCCGGGAGGCCGATGACGGCATCGAGGTAGTTGCAATCCTCGATGAGGTATTTCCGGATGTGGCCTTCCGCCGCGCCGCGGAACAGCACGCCGTGCGGCAGGACGCAGGCCATGGTGCCGCCGTGGTCGAGGTGGTGGACCATGTGCTGGACGAAGGCGAAGTCCGCCTTGGTCTTGGGGGCCAGTTTCCCGTAGGGCGAGAAGCGGTCGTCATTCTCAAGGATGGCGCTGGCGGACCAGTTGGCGGAGAAGGGTGGATTGGCGACGATGGCCTCGAAGCGCAGGTCCGCATGCTCGGGCGCGGGATGCTCCAGGGTGTCCTCGTTTTTCAGGTCGAAGCGCTGGTAGTGGACGCCGTGAAGGATCATGTTCATCCGCGCCAGGTTGTAGGTGGTGGGATTCATTTCCTGGCCGTAGAAGCGGCCGACCTCCTTGATCTCCTTGGCCACCCGCAGCAGCAGCGAGGCCGAGCCACAGGTGGGATCATAGGCGCTCTTGAGCTTCTTTTTCCCGGTGGTGACGATCTTCGCCAGAATGGTGCTGACTTCCTGCGGGGTGTAAAACTCGCCCGCCTTTTTCCCCGCGCCGCTGGCAAACTGGCCGATGAGGTATTCATAGGCATCGCCCAGCACATCGGCCTCAGTATCGGCGAGGCGGAAGTCGATCTTATCGAGGTGGACGAGCACCTTTGCAATGAGTTCGTTTTTCTGGTTCTCGGTTTTCCCGAGCTTGGACGAGCCGAGATCGAGATCCTCGAACAGGCCCTCGAAGTCGTCCTCGCTATCGTGCCCCATGGTGCTGGCCTCGATGTGCTTGAGGACGGCGGTGAGTTCTTCAAGGATGAAGTTGTCCTTCTGCCGCGCGCCCTTTTCCGCGATCTTGTGGAACAGCTCGGACGGCTTGAGGAAGTAGCCGAGCCGGCCGACGGATTCCTCCTGGATGGCGGCGAGCATTTCCTTCCCCTTCTTGGAAGACTCGTCGATGGCGTCGAACTTGATCCCGTCGTGCTTCAGAATGTCATCCGCGAAGAGGTGCATCCGCTCCGAGAGGTATTTGTAGAAGATGAAGCCGAGGATGTAGTCCCGGAACTCGTCCGCGCCCATTTTCCCCCGCAGGGTGTTGGCGATGTTCCAAAGCTGGGACTGGAGGGTCTTCTTGTGGTCTTCTGACATGGAATGGGTAATGGAGCCGGGCGGCGGGGGAAAGAATGTCGGACTCCGCAGGGAAGCACGGCATTTGAAAGTGAAAGGAGCTGCCTGAGACTGACGGGCAAAGCTCGGGTTGGGGAAGACAAAAAAGCCCTCCCGCGTGTGAACGCGGGAGGGCGGGTTGTTATCGGATATTTGGATCGTGGCTATATCAGATCATCATGATCTGGACGACGGTGCTCCAGTCACCCGCACCGGCGGGGACGCGGATGCGGGAGCGGGTGTTTACCCAGGTGCCGGGGGCGAAGCCGGAGAAGGTGGTGCGTGAGGAGTTGGTGGAGGGTTGGGTGGTCCACTCGGCGGGGGTTTGGCCGGTGGCGGTCTGCCATTCGTAGATCACGCGGTGGTCGGTGACATCGCAGAGGGCATCGAGGCTGCCGCTGACCTTGCCGTGTTTGACGCGGAGGTTGGAGGGGGCGGACTGGATGCCGACGGGAGCGCGTTCCTTTTGCAACGGGTATTTGCTGCTGTGGTATTGCTCCAAAGTCGCGGCGGTGGCGTCGATGTATTGGCCAAGTTCTCGGAAGTCCTCCTGAACGAGGGCGCGGGCGGCGTTCTTGGCGGCGGTTCCCGCCTTGCCACCGTCCCTGGCCGCCGAGGCTGCGTTCGCGAACGCGGTCAGGCGGGTGGTGAGATCGGCGAGGGTGGGTTCGGGATTCGTGAACACCGCGCTTCCCGTAAGTGCGGTGATGATGCTGTGGGCGGTGGACTCGAAGTCGCTATCGGTGCTACTGGTGAGCCAGGTAATGGAGACACGTGGTGTCATGGCAGTTTGGTTGTTATCAGTCGGTCCGGTGGAGGATTGCAGCGGAATTGTCGCGCTCCCGATCACCGTTGGCCGATAGTTCCACAGGAATTCCCGCCTGCGGCGATTAGAATGCTGATAGGTGAATGTAATTGCCGCCCCATCCGGCTCCCGGAGCCTTTCTCAGAGGCTGTCTGAGAGGGAATGAGTTCCAATTCTCACGCGGAGCCGCAAGGGGAGGGTTTGAACATCGAACATCGAACATTGAACGTTGAACGTTGAACGTTGAACGTTGAACGTTGAACGGCGTATTTTGAAGGGAATCAAATTCCATGACGATCCATGATCTCTGCGCCACTGCGGCTCTGCGGCTCTGCGGCTCTGCGGCTCTGCGCGAGACATCCATCCCGGATGGAATTTGAAACGGTTCCCTGAAATTTTTCATACAGCCTCTTAACAGGATTTGCGGCTGCCGGTGTCGGGGTGGTGATTTCCCGTCGTTGATCGGTTTTTCCCTCCCGGGAATATGAGGCGGATCAACGGGAGGAAGCGGCAAACCGTCGTTTGGAAATGACGGGCTGTTGTTTGGATGCGACAAACTGTTGATCGGAAAACGCGGCCCGTCATTCGGAAACGACAAACCATTCATCGGAAATCACGGCCCGTTGTTCGGAAACGACAAACCGTTCATCGGAAATCACATCCCGTTGTCCGGAAGCGACAAATCGTCATTCGGAAATCACGGGCTGTCGTTTGGAAATCCCCTCTCCCCGGGAGAAAGATGCGGAATGAGGAGTCCGGACGGCATCGCGCTCCCGGATTGACGTCGGTTCGCGTCCGTTGTTCAGTCCCCCACCCCGCAATGTCCGTCCCACCCTCCACCTCGAAACCACTCGTCATGACGCCCCATGAGGCGCTCAAGCGGTATTTCGGGTTCAACGGGTTTCTCGAAGGCCAGGAGGAAGTCATCCAGGAAATCACTTCCGGCCGCGATGGCCTTGTCGTCATGCCCACAGGCGGGGGCAAGTCGTTGTGCTTTCAAATCCCCGCGCTGTGTTTCCCCGGCGTCACGCTGGTGATTTCCCCGCTCATCGCGCTGATGAAGGATCAGGTGGACGCGCTGGTTTCCCGTGGCATCGACGCCACCGTCATCAACTCCACACTCTCGTGGCCGGAGCAAAAGGAACGGCTCGATGGGATGCGCTCCGGGAAATACAAACTCGTCTATGTCGCGCCCGAACGCTTCCGCGCGGAAAGTTTCCTCAACGCCCTGACCGGCATCGAGATCTCGCTCTTCGCCGTCGATGAAGCGCACTGCCTCAGCCAATGGGGCCACGATTTCCGCCCGGACTACCTTCGCCTCGGCAAATCGCTGGAAAAAATCGGCAGGCCGCAATGCGTCGCGCTCACCGCCACCGCCACGCCGATCGTTAGGAACGACATCACCACGGTGCTCGCCCTGCGGAATCCCTTCGAGCGCGTCAGTGGATTCTCCCGCCCGAATCTCTCACTCACGATCTCCGCCATCGACAAGACGGCGCAGAAGGATGAACGGATGAAGGCCGTGATCGCCGCGCACAAGACCGGCATCGTGTATTGCGCCACCCGGAAGAAGGTGGATGCCGTTTCCGAAACGCTGGCCAGTTGGGGTATCAAGTGCGTCGCCTATCACGGCGGCATGTCCGATCAGGAACGCGAGCGCGCCCAGGAAATTTTCATCAACCGCAAGGCCGACGTCGCCATCGCCACCAACGCGTTCGGCATGGGCATCGACCGCTCGGACGTGCGCTTTGTCATCCATTACGAGATTCCCGGCAGCGTCGAGGCCTACTATCAGGAAGCCGGTCGCGCCGGCCGTGATGGCGAGGCCGCCGTCTGCGAGCTGTTATTCAACTACGCCGACACCCGGACGCAGGAGTTTTTCATCGATGGCGCGAATCCGAACGCCACCGTCATCCGCTCAATCTATCAATACCTGCTCAACGATGCCGACCGCGAGTTCGAAGTCCATCGCACGCTCGACGAAATCGCCGAAGGAGCGGACGTGAAAAACTCCATGTCCGTCGGTAGCGCGATGGCCATCCTCGCCCGCAGCGGCTACGTCGAGCGGTTCGACATTCCGCGGAAGCGCATGAAAGGCACCCGCCTGCTCAAGCCGGACGTGCTCACCAGCCAGCTCAAACTGGATGAGGCTGCGATCGAGGAAAAAGACCGCCGGGACAGGGAGAAACTCAAGGCCATGGTCGAGATGTGCTACTCGCGCGTCTGCCGACAGAAGTGGATTCTGATGTACTTCGGCGAGGACGAGGCTGGGGTCTGCGGCTCCTGCGATGTCTGCCGCGATGAAGGTTCCGGCGAATCCCGCGCGCCCACCGCCGAGGAGGAAATCACCGTGCGCAAGGCCCTCAGCGGCGTCGCCCGCATGTCCCGTCGCACGGCGCTCGGTTGGGAGCCGAAGTTCGGCCGCGGACGGATCGTGCAAATGTTAGCTGGCAGCAAGTCACAGGAAATCATCAGTGCGCGTCTGGACCAGCTCACCACCTACGGTATTCTCAAGGAGAAAGGCCCCGGCTACCTCAACGGTCTCATGCGCTCGCTATTGGATGGCGGCCTCGTCAAAACCGTCACTGGAGAATTTCCTCTCATGACCCTGACCACCCTCGGCGATAAGGTCATGCGCGGCGGGGCGAAATTCCAACTCGTCTGGCCCGATCCCGAAGCCGGGAAAAAGGAGCCCGCCCTCCAGGACCACGGGCACGATGCCCAGCTCTACTCGATGATGCGTGATCACCGTGCCCGCATCGCCAAACGCGAGGACGTCCCGCCTTACGTGATTTTCAATAACAAGACGCTGGAGGCCCTTGCCCGCTATCAGCCTATCAATACCGAGGAAGCGCTCCACATCCCCGGCATCGGCGAGGCAAAGATCCAACGCTACGCCGAGCCATTCCTCGAAATCATCCGCGTCTGGAAAAAGACGCGAAAATAACTGGAGCGCGGAATTCATTCCGCGCGAAAGTATGGAGTCAGGACGCCCCCGTCCTGACTATCCGGCAGAGAACCCTTTTTGATTCGGATAAAGGTGAACTGTCGGACATGCACCGCCGGAAGCCCTATCGTTGATCGTTTTCCGGAAAATTCGAGAGCGCCTCTGCGGAAATGAATGGACGGGGGCGTCCATTCTCCCTAGGCGGGAAAGTGCCATTCGCACCGTTCCTCAAAGGCATCCTCCTTAGGCGGGCACTTCCCACTTCACCCGGCCAAGGCTTCGTCCATCGTTGCTAACGGAGCGTAATGTGCCACGCGTTCGGTGGCTTCCTTGACGGTGGTCACGATCTCGTCGGCTCCTGCTTCATTGAGGGTTCCCGAGTTTTCGGTAACTTCCTCCGATGCTCCCCACAGGCAGACGATGATTTTCAATTTGGGAAAACCCGCGCGGAGTTTCAGGCAATGATAGCGGGCGTGATTCACGCTGGTGGGAGGCACTATCGAAATACAGACCATGTCAGCGTCGGACTCGCGAACCCACTCCACCATCTCACCAACCACCATTTTCGCGGATGCGTTGCGCACCACATATCCTTTCCCACGGAGGTCCAGCGCGAGCATTCTACCGGCCAGTTCATCACGATAGGCTCTGCCCGGAACACAGCAGATCCGGAAGCCTGCACCGTCCGCATCTTCGGGGGCGACAGCTTCATGTCGTAATTCCAGATCATCCAGAATCGTCGCCATTCCCCGCTGGATGAATTCCAACTGGTCGGTTTCCAGCAGCCCCAAGCGGTGGTCCGACTCCGCTGTCGCGACGACAGGGATGAGCACGGCGTCAAACAACGCGTCGAGCGGATTGGTTTTCAGATAGGTATCCACCAATTCCATCTCGTCATGTTCACCCACACGATGGAGCCGATGATAACATTCCTCCGCCGGAGTCAGTGGCTCGTCATCGCTGAGTGCGATGCTGAGAAAAGCCAACTGCGGGATATGGCGACCCATAACGACCAGGCAAACCGTTAGTGGCGTGGCAAGAACCAACCCGACAGGTCCCCACAACCATGTCCAGACGAGAGCAGCCACGATCAGCGCGATGGGTGTCACCCCGGTGCTGGAGCCGTAAAGCCACGGTTCCAGAACATTGTTGCAGATCAATTCGATCACGATGTACAGACTCATTGTGAGCAGCGGCGTCATCCAGCTATCGGAAACTGCGAACGAAAGGAGGATTGGAAATGCGGCGGCGATCCATGGCCCGACATAGGGAACGAAACGCAAAACCGTGGCCAGCACTCCCCACAAGGTCGCATTCGGTATGCCAATGAAATACAAGCCAATCGCTACCGCGATCCCATAGCTCGTATTCACCACAAGCTGCATTTGCAAATACCTGAACACCCGCGATCCTGCATCATCCATCGCCCGCGACGTGGCGCTGATGCGTCCCTGACCGATGAGCCGGATCAACCGGTTCCGCAAATCCTCGCGCTGCAGCAGCATGAAAACGAGCAGCAGCAGAACCAGCGCCGCCGTTCCCAACGGCCCAAGGACCGGCGCGAGCACGACTTGCATGAATTCCAACCGCTTGTCCGGGCCATTGACGATCTCGACCGGCATCGGCGGCCGGGACACATTGTTAGCGACTTCCGTTTTGGAAAGGGAGCTCTGTGGATTTCCTCCGGGCAGGTCTTTCTTCAGCTCTTCCAAAGTGCGGGAGATCCGGGAAAACCGCCCGCTATTGGGGATTTGAATCGAATGCAGCTTCGAACTGATGTTTTCCTTGTAGTCGGGAAGCTTGTTAGCCAGATCCACCGCCTGTCGGGTAAGCACCCAACCCGCTGCGCCGGTGACGGCGAAAATCATCATCACCGCGAGCAAGACCGCCCCTACCCTGCCGAGCCAGCGCTGGCAGCGCGTGACCAGCGGAGCCAGCATGAAGGTCAGTAAGGCAGCCAAGGCCAGCGGAACCAAGAGGTCCCTGCCGAAGTATAGCATGCCGATGATGAACGCGCTGAGCAGAACATTCGAGATTGCCGACAAGGATTCCTCTGACGTTGCTTTTTTGATAGGTCTGGCCATGAGGAGGTCGGGAATCGCTCAGACCGTTTGTCCGAGATTTTCCAATATGACGATATGATCCAAAACGCGGGGCAACAATTCCTTGCTGATCATGTTCTTGCATTCCGGCATCACTTCATCGTCCATCATCGCATCCTGATAGTCCTTGCGGCCCAATTCCTCGCCCTTCTGAAGAGCGCTGATCGCGGAATCCTCGCCAAAAAGATTGGCTGTTCCTTGCACGCTCACGGCGAAAACACCCCACGCTCCGGAGTCGGAATCGGGTTCGCCACCCATTTCGCGGACGTCGGCTGATAGACGGTTGGCGGATTTCGAATGCTCGGCACGAATCCGGCGGAACTCCTCGGCGGCGGGTGTGCCGGGGTATTTCTCAATCGCTTGTCCATAGGCCTCGACTGCCGAGATTTCGCCACGGAGGAGGGAATTGCAGACTTTGATGCAATGGTCGTTAAGTGAGTTCATGGGATTGAAGTGGTTGGGGACCATCCTTTTCGCAGATCGGATGCCAATCGGGAAACACTGATAATCCAACAGCATTCCCTCGGAGACACGGTCATTTTGCAAATATCACTCGCGCCGACAGTGCGTTATGCAATGATATCCAACCTCGATAAAAACTTGGCTTTAGTCGGGTGAAAGGCAAAAAGGCTTGCCAAAGCCCGCCCCATCGAATGTATGGCTTTTGTAACTGCACATGGGTTCAATGTCCAGCAACGTAAAACTACGCTATCTCATTCCGGCATTGGTCGCACTCGCGATGATCGTTTACGGAGTGGTGATTTCTTCCATCAACACTCAGGACAATGTGCGCGATGCTTCCCGGGTATCCCACAGCCGCGATGTGTTGCTCGACCTTCAGGATATGTTGCGCTACATGCTCGATCTGGAGACCGGCCAACGCGGATTTATCATCGTCGGCGAAGAATCCTATTTGGAGCCTTACCAAATTGCCCTGAAAAAGGTGGATGCCGAGATTGCCCGGCTCATCGAACTGACGCGGGACAATCCCTCACAGCAGCTCAGGATCGGCATGATCAAGGAGGTGATCGAACAACGCAAATCCTCGCTGAAACTTGCCATCGACGCCCGGCGTGACAGTGGCATCGATGCCGCCATCGCCCAGGTCAGAGAAAGCGGCGGGAAAGCACAGATGCTCCGGCTCAGGGACATCATCGATTCCATGCGGACCGAGGAGTTCCTGATATTGGACAGACGACAGGAAAAACTCACCGGCAGTCTGAGGCGCACGAACCGAGCCGTCGTTATCGCCGGTTGTGTGGCGATCGCCGCCGGTGCCATCGGAGCCGTTTTGCTGATGCTCGTCCTCTCGTCCCGGGAACGCGAGGAACGCCTCCAGTTTGAGAAGGAAAAGGCTGAGGATGCCGACCGGGCGAAGAGTGATTTCCTCGCCATGATGAGCCACGAGATCCGCACACCCATGAATGCCATCCTCGGCTTCAGCGAGCTGCTCCATGATGCGGTGGAGACTCCCCAGCAGAAACACTTCGCCGGAGCCATCATCTCCAGCGGGAATTCCCTGCTCTCGCTCATCAACGACATCCTTGATCTATCAAAAATCGAAGCCGGTAAGATCGAGCTCCAACCCGAAACCGTGGCGATGGCGAAATTCGCCGAAAACCTTCAGACCCTGTTTTCCTTCCGTGCCGCCGAGAAAGGGCTCGAATACTCCGTTCGTGTCACCCCTTCCGTGCCGCCGTGGCTTACCTTCGATGCGTTGCGGCTCCGGCAGATCCTCGTCAATCTCGTCGGCAATGCCATCAAGTTCAGCAATGAGGGCTCGGTCACCGTGGTCATCGGCGCGGACGCGATCCTGCCGGATGACACGGTGAGGATCCATATCGAAGTCACCGATACCGGCATCGGCATTTCAGAGGACAATCTACCGGAAATTTTCCGCCCGTTCTATCAGATCGACTCCTGCCAGAGCCGCCAGTTCCAAGGCACCGGGCTCGGACTCAGTATCAGCCGCAGCCTCGTCGAGTCGATGAGTGGCAAACTTTCGGTGCAGAGCATTCTCGGAATAGGCTCGATTTTCCACGTCTCAGTCCCCACCCGTCTCAGCCGTCGTGCCGAGGATGCATTTACCGGGCAACAGGATGTGATCAGTTCTCCGGTCGATTTCAGCCTGTTGAAACCTTCGAAAATCCTCGTCGCCGATGACGAGCCCCTGAACCGCGAGCTCATCCGGAATTTCCTGAAGGACTCCGGACATGAGATCATTGAGGCCGAAAACGGCGAGCAAACCATTAGTCTCTGCCTCAAGCACCAGCCGGACGTCGTTCTGCTGGACATCCACATGCCAGACATGGATGGCAGCGAAATCCTCGCCACGCTCCGGTCGCGCATGGAGACCCGGCACATTCCACTCATCGCGGTCACGGCATCTTTGCTGCTCAATAGTCAGTCGGAGCTTGAGGCGCTTTTTGACGGTTTCGCGGACAAGCCCATCAGCCGCAGCAAGCTTTTCCTCGAACTGTCCAAATTCATCGCCGCCGCCAAGCCCCCTGCCCCGCCTTCACCGAAAACGTCCGCAATCGGAACGATTCCATTAGACGAACGCCGTGATTGGGCCAAACTCTGCGCCATCCTTGATACGCTTCACCACGATGTCTGGCCGGATATTGCCAAGCTCGTCCCCGCCCAAGGCACCTTGAAATTTTCCACCCGACTGATGGAGCTCGCCAAGGAACATGACTGCCCTTTCCTCGCGAACCACGCCCGGCAGCTCGCCTACTCGGCGGAAACCTTGGACTTCCATGAATCCAGCCGCCTGCTACAGTACTTCCCACTGATTATCGCGGAACTCCGCTCGTCCCATGATTGAACGCCTGCCACCCACCGATGCGCCATCGTTGATCCTCGTGGTCGATGATGAGCCGAAGAATATCCAAGTCGTCGGCTCGCTGCTGCTCAAGCACGGCCATGAAGTCATCGCGGCCAACAGCGGCCAGGAGGCCCTGAAAAAACTCGAATCGGTCAAGCCGGACCTCATCCTGCTGGACGTCATGATGCCCGGCATGACCGGTTTCGATCTCTGCCGGATCCTCCAGGCGAATCCGGAAACAAGCGATACACCGATTATTTTCCTATCAGCTTCCACCGACAAGAGCTTCATCATCGAGGCCCTCCAGAACGGCGGCGTGGACTACGTCACCAAGCCATTTCACGGCCCGGAGTTGCTCACCCGGGTGGACCTCCACTCGAATCTGCAGAAAACCCGGCGGCGTCTCGCAGACATCGTCGCCCAGAAGAACCGAATGATCGAGATCATCGCCCATGATTTGAAAAACCCGCTCACCGGCATCCAGTTGGCAGCCATGATGCTCGCCGAGAAATCCTCGGGAACCGATCCGCAGCAGGTCGCTCTTTTCGAGAGCATCAGGGATTCCACCGAGCGCGCCTTCGGGATTGTCTCGAGCCTGTTAGCCACGCCCACCCTGGACAAGGTGAAGGCAAGCATCCATACCGAGCCGGTCTGCCTGAAAGAAAATGCCCTCAAGGCGATGAAAAACTTCGAACAGCACGTCCGCAGCAAGGAAATCAAACTCGATTTCCGCTGTCCGTCGCAAAGCGTGATGGTGCTCGGCGAAGGCGGCACCCTGCTCTGCTGCTTGGAGAATCTGATTTCGAACGCCATCAAGTTCTCACCAAGGGGCGCAAGTGTGATCATCGCCGTCCTTCCGGACGGGCACACCGGAGAGTTCCGCATTGAAGACGGCGGGCCGGGAATTCAAGAGGATGAAATCGACGATTTGTTTCAGAAATTCACCCGTCTCAGTGCCAAGCCCACTGCCGGGGAATCCTCCACTGGTCTCGGACTGCACATCGTCCATGAACTCGTCAGCGCCATGCGAGGCAGCGTGGAATACGAAAAAAGCAGCCTCGGAGGAGCCTGCTTCATCGCGAGATTTCCATTGGTCGGCGCGGCTTGATGGATAGAGTTCCGGCACTCTTCGGAATTCACAATGGGAGGCGGGAATCTTGTATGTAGTTCAACCCTTCAGGGTGTCTTCATTGCGTAACGAAGACGCCCTGAAGGGTTGAACTACGAACGAAGAGGTGCCTATCGTTCCAAACTCGCGAACCATGCTTTCGGCGTCGGGCGGTTCAATAGAACCAACGTGAGGATCGGATAGACACAACTGATAATCACTCCGCCAAGGACACCCCCAGCCATGAATCCGGACATGAGGTTTTGTGTGCCGCCCGGCAAGTGGGCTCCACTCATTGCCTTTTCGCTCATTTCCCTCATCGCGGGAATAAGGATGGTGAGAGCTAGGATCAGATTGATCAACTTCGCACCGAGCGATGAAAAGGCATAAATATTGGACCATTTCAGGCCATTCCTCCGCTTTCTCAACATTTGGATGCCGGCGATGATCATCGGGATGGCGACCAACAACGAGAGAATGGAACCCGTGATCGTCATTGGACTGATTTTCTCCTGCATCGCCATCTGGGCATCCAACTGCGCGGTCATGTGCGGATTGTGGGGCATCATTTTAAGGAACGGATTCCCCGCGATGGCAACGAACAGCCCCCACACGGCGCCGAGCACCCCGAAACCGGCAAAGACGAGATGCATAATCCCCAACACGTTGACCTCGGGAGGCATGCCGATCGTCATTGGCGGGATGACAGCGGGTCCTTGGGGCAGCGTCGTTTGGTAAGGAGATGGTTCGTTCATGAATCAACATCAGAGAAAAGAAGCGCCGGGATGTCGAGCTTGCTTCTTCAGGAATGATTGCCGAAACAAGGGCATTCAGCGGCTCACTAGAATCCGGTAGAACCCTTTCTGCACGCTGAGGGTGAGCGGTATGGTGATTTGAAGCTGTCCTCCCGTCCCGATCTGAGCATCGCCGACGGACTGCCATGACCCGGTAGTCAGATCGGGCGATTGTTGAACCTGATAGGTATGGCCGACGGCTGACGTGGGAATCGTCATGGTGATATTTCCGGAAGTCGCGGTGAGATTCGAAAAGTTCAGGGTGGAGGTCCGCAGCTCTTCTTCCGTGATCTCCGGCGATACCGGTGTGGCGCTTGCCTCCACCGATTCAGGGCTTGCCCCCGTGATGTTTTCCGCAGTGACGATATAATAACGAGTGATCCCCAGTGCCAGGCCCGTGTGGGTGAAGCCGGGCGAGATCTGACCGCTGGCGACCGCAACATAAGGCCCGCCACTCGTCGTGGACGATTTCACGGTGTAGCTGGCGGCGTTCGGCACGGCCTCCCACGCGAGTTGGACTTGTTGGAATCCGGCAGTAGCAGTGAGCGCGGAAGGAGCATCGAGAGGTGCCGCAAAAGCGGCGATCTCGTCGCCATTCAGGGCGCGGCTGTAGATGCGGAAATCGTCGAGCGACGCGTTCAGATAGGGATCGGCCCACTGGGATTTTCCGAGGTAATTCTGGGTAGTGCTTCCTAGGCTGGAAGGATTGAGCATCATCGCGGTGTTCTGGCCCACTTGCACGCCATTGAGATAGAGCGTGCCGGTGCTGCCTGAAATGACGACTGCCACGTGGGCCCAGGTGCCGATCGGCGTGGTCGCAGAGCTGCTGATCAACTGCTCGCCCACACTTGCCGTCCTGATAGCGAACCGCAGTTTATTGGCGCTTCCACCGACGCCATATTGCGTAGTTAGAAACATGTAGTTCGTAGTCCCGGTGCCGAAGTCAAAGATGCGCTGCCAGGTGGAGAGACTGCTGATTTTCACCCACGTCATGATGGTCGTGTCGGTCAGGCCATTCACGATTCCGGTGGGCAACGTCGCGTATTGCGAGGAAGCGCTGGCGAGGGTGAGTGCGTTCCCCGAGTTGCCAGTTTCAAAAATCGGGCCGTTCACTGTAGTCCCGTTCCAACCATGGCCTGTCGCGTCGGCGGCAGAAGTGCCGGTGCTTTCATCGAAGCGGAGATGGGCGCGCAGATAGTTCGGCGTGGCGGTTGCAATGTTCGATGCGGCGCTTTCTCCCTGGGGATTGGTGGAGGTGACAATGAAGAAATACGTGATGTCGTTCGCCATGCCCGTGTCGGTGAATGTGGTCCCGGTGATGCCGCTGGCAATGGTGGCGTAGGGCCCGCCGCTGGAGTTGGAGCGCTTCACATTATAGCTTGAAGCGAAATTCGCCGCGGTCCAGTTCAGCGTGACTGTCGCGTCGCCGGCCAGGGCGTTGAGCGCGGCGGGGGTCTCGGGCTGCGGCGTGGCGGCGGCGAGGACCTCCGCCGCAGTTAGGGCGCGGCTGTGGATGCGGAAGTCGTCAAGCTGACCATTGAAAATCGGGTCGGGAGCGAACTGCGAATCCCCAAGGAAATTGAGCGTAGTGCTACCGAGACTGGACGGATGCAGCGTCATGCCGGTATTGGTCGCGACGAGCGCACCATTGAGATACATCTTTCCGGTATTGCCCGATAGAGTGATGGTATAGTGGACCCACGTTCCCACTGCGACGGCGGTGGAGCTGGATAGCTGTTGCTCCCCTATCGACGGCGTGCGGATCGCAAATCGAAACTTCGCGGCGTTCGGCGAAGTCGTGGTGTATTGCGGAGTGAGGAACATATAGTTCGTCGTGCCGGTGCCGAAGTCGAAAATGCGCGAAAATGTCGAAAACGCGCCTACTTTCACCCAGCCGGAGATGGTGAAGTCAGCCAGACCGCTGACGATTCCAGTCGGCAGTGTGAGTGCCTGTTGAGCGGTCGCCGGCAGATTGACGCAACCGTTGAAAAGACCCGGCGTCCACAGCGGTGTGTTGACGAGCGTGGCATTCCAACCATTGCCGCTGGAGTCGGCGGCGGTGGTTCCGCTCGTTTCATCAAACTTCAACCAGGCTAACAAATCGGAAGGAACAGCGGTGACCTGCCCGGAATTCCAGCTTTCCCCTTTGGCATTGGCCGCGCTGACCACATAAAAATAAGGAATGTTATTGGTGACTCCGGTGTCTGCGTAGTTTGCGGCGGTCAGGCCGCTGGCGATCACGGTGTAAGGGCCACCGGAAGTCAGGCTGCGCTTCACATTGTAGGTCTGCGCGCCTTGGCTGGTGCTCCAGACGAGTTCGACGCGGCTGGTCTTGGGCGTTGCTGTAATACCGACAGGCACTGCGGGCACCTCGTCCATCAGCACGGCGATTTCAGTAGGAGTGATCGCATAATTATAGATTCTGAAGCCATCGATCACCCCGTTGAACAAAGGATCCGCCCATTGGGATTTCCCGATGTAATTGAACTTTGGTTTGAAATCGCCGGGGTTGATGGTAACAGCGCTATTGGTTCCAACCACGACGCCATTCGCGTAAACGGTAGCGGTGCTGCCGTTGAGAGTCACGACGAGGTGAACCCATTGATTGGTCGCGAGCGCGGTGCTGGTGACCTGCTGCTCGGCTCCGCCGTTTTTAATGGCAAAGCGCAGGCCGCCGGAATCAGGAGAAAGAAAGAGATACTGCGAAGTGCTGTTACCGAAATCAAAGACGCGTTGGTTCGCCCCCCCGCCCTTCCAGAAGACCCAGGCGGCGACGGAGATATCCTGATAGTCGGCGGCGGCTTCCGGCAGAGAGACGTAGTCATCGATGGCATCGAACACCATGCCGCGGCCGATACGTCCGGTGCCATAGGCGGGTGATCCGGTGGCGGTGCCGGGGAAATTCCCGAGGCTGTCGTCCGTGTTGTCCTCGAAGGCGAGATGCGCGCGCATCTGAAAAGGCAGCACCGTAATGTTCAGCGTGGCCTCGCTGAACGCGCTGGCATCATCGGTAACGCGAACGGTGAAGCTGTTCAAACCGACATCACCCACCGCCGGAGTGCCTGATAGGGTGCCATCGGCGGCGACCGTCAGCCATGCCGGGCCGCTGGTCTTGCTGAAGGCGAGCGTGGCTCCCGCATCAACATCCGAAGCATCGTTGGCGAGGGAAACTGCGAGATAAGGCTGATCGCGGGTGACGGTTGGTTTGGTGATCGGTGTCGAAGTCCACACCGGTGCGTCGTTGGTGTTGGCGACGGTGATGTAGAGGTTCGCGTCGTCCGTGGCTCCGGACGGATCGGTGACGCGGACCACAAAGGCGTTCGCTCCCACGTCGCTATTGGCCGGGGTGCCCGAGAGCGCACCGTTCGCGGCGACTGCCAGCCACGCCGGACCACTGACCTTGCTGAAGGTGAGCGTGCCGCCGTTCGCATCGCTCGCATCGCCGGCCAGCGTTTGGGCGGTATAGGATGCGTCTTCCGTGGCGGAGGGCTTGTTGATGGGATCCGACGCGAAGACGGGCGGACTGTTGGCGCTCTGGCCCCACAACGTGTAAATGTCCGAGCCCGAGAGGGCGTAGTTGTGGATGCGGAAATCATCGATGCGCCCGCTGAAGAGCGGATCGCTGTTCCACATGCTCCTACCGAGATAACAGAACGGCTGGCCGAAAAGCGGGGCCACCCGGTCCGCGGTGACGGAGGCGGCGGGCAGCCCGTTCACGTACATCGTGGCGGTGCCGCCGTTGAGCGTGACCGCCACGTGCGTCCAGGTCGCCGTCGGCATCGCGGGGCCGACCAGTGTTAGCGTGCCGTCGGTGCCGCGCGAGGTGGTCATGGTGAAGTTCAGTTTGCCCGCCCCGTCCTTGACGGTGAGCATCATGTATTTCTCGATCTCGCTGCCGAAATCGAAGACGCGCTGCCAGTTGCCGCCGC
>JBDSZP010000065.1:0-44949 GCA_039925065.1 Luteolibacter sp. | reverse complement strand
AACGCTCCCAGGCCATCATGGCCCAAGGAGCGCGTTCATTTTGAGCGTTATGTGCAGCGGACATTTTGTCCGCCGTTTTCCCACTTTCTAACGTCAGTCCAACGGTCCATGCCGGAATGGCGTCGTTAAGTGGCCATCTGAAAATGTGCGAACGGGAATCATCTCGCAGGTGGGTCTTCGGCATCGTCGACGGCTTGTTTCACCGCTTCCTTGGCCTTGGTCGCTGCTTCTCCAGCTTTTTCCTTGGTTTGATCCACAGCAGCGCCCACGGCATCGGCGGCCTTTTCGATATCCAGTTTGGATGCGGCGGCGGCTTTGTCCATTTCCTCCTGGACGCGGGCCATGGCGGCCTTGCCGTTTTCGCGGGTTTTGTCGATTTTCTGACCGGCCTTTTCACCTGCGGCATCGGTCATTTCCTTCATGCCTTCAGCGATTTTTTCCTTACCAGCAGCCATTTTTCGAGTCGCCCGATCCTTGGAATCACAGGCGACGAAAATGAGGGGAAGGACGAGAGCGGAGATCCAAAATCTGGTTTTCATGGTGGGTAGCGTTGTTGTGAATGAAGATCACAAGTCTCAGCGGGCAACCTAGCGACCCGTTTTCCGATGTCAAAAAAGAACCCGAAACGGCTCGGCTGGCACGAAGGGGAAGAATTTGAAGCGCCAAGGCGCGAAGGCCGCCAAGGAACGCAAAGTTAGATGCTGGTTTTGGATGAAGCGAAACGCGGAGGCGGGGAGGTCGCGGAGGGATACGCGGGGGAAGAGCCGGGGCTTCGATGGTTTGCAGCAGGGCGCAAAGGTCGCCTGGGGACGCGAAGTTAGATACCGGGTGTTGAGAGCTCTTCATTTCTCTTCACTTCGATGTTCGATGTTGGGCGTTCGATGGTCGATGTTCAAATTACGCAACTCCTGATCAATGAAGTGCCGGGGATTTGGCGGAAAGCACCTCCTTGAGGGCATCAAGGATGACACTGGCCGCGCAGGGTTTGGAAATGATGCTTTTGACTCCCAGGCGGGTGATTGCCTCGATATTGGCCTCGGTGGCCATGCCGGTGGTGGCGATGATCCTGACGTCGGGGTTGGCTTTTCTCAGCTCGGCAATCATCGCCGGGCCATCCATGCCGGGCATGACCATGTCCGTGATGACGGCCCGGATTTCATTTTTGTTTTGAAAATAGGTGCGCAGTCCTGAAGCGCCGTCACTGGCAGATATGACCCGATAGTCGAAGGCGTCCAAGGTGTGGCGGAGCATGCTGACAATCGGCGCTTCGTCGTCCACCACAAGGATCAGTTCGCCATGGCCTTGCAAATCGGAGTCATCTTCGGTGTGGGCACCTTCAGAATCGGTGGAGGAAGCCGATTCCCCCGCAGGAAGGAAAACGTGGAAGCTGGTTCCCCTGCCCTCTTTTGTTTCCATGGTGATGAAACCTCCATGGCCGCGAACGATGCTCAGCGTCGTCGAGAGGCCGAGCCCGGTGCCTTTGCCCTGCTCTTTGGTGGTGAAAAACGGATCCCAAATTTTCTCCACGAGCGCTGCCGGGATTCCCGTGCCGGTATCCGTCACGGTCAAGACGACATGGCGACCGGGGGCAGCGTCCGGTTGGATGGCGGCGGTGTGCTCATCAATACAGCGATTTTCCACCGTGAGCGTTAGCAATCCACCATCGTGCATGGCATCGCGGGCATTGACGCAGAAGTTCAGGAGAACCTGATGGAGCTGCGTGGAATCGCCCATCAGCAGCCATTCGTCTTCAACGGGACAGAGCCGGAACTCGATGTTTTTCGGGAAAGTCTGGCGGATGATGCTGGAAATCTCTCCTGCCAGTTCGTTGGGCCGGATGGGTGTCCGTTCGCCTTCCGTGCCACGGGCGAATGAGAGGACTTGCCTGACCAGAGAGCTGGCCCGACCGGTGTTCTGGCTGACGAGATCCAGTATCTTGAGGCTCGATGGATCGGCCAAGCGATCGCGGAGGAGATCCATCCCCAGGGTGATGGGCTGAAGAATGTTGTTCAGATCGTGCGCGATGCCGCCGGCCAGGGTGCCGATGCTTTCCATGCGTTGGGCACTCAGGTATTTCGCCTCGAGCTGTTTTTTTTCAGTGATGTCGGTGTTGATGGCGAGAATCGACTTGGGCTGCCCGGCATCGTCATGCACCAGCGTCCAGTGGCATTCCGTCATGACGGTGCGCCCGTCCTTGGTCTTTTGCGAAAGTTCGCCAATCCAACTGCCTTTTTTCATGACCGCCACTCTGGCAGTGACCACCACCTCGTTGAAGGTGACCCCATCATGGATTAACTCGAAAATTTCCCGTCCCATCGCTTCGGCTGCGGTCCAGCCGTAGAGTTCCTCAGCCCCGCGGTTCCAAAAGAGCACCGTATCGTCGAGCCCCCGGACCATGATTGCGTCGCGGGCCTTTTCCAGCAGCATCGCCTGCTCGCGGACGCACTCGGCGGCGGCTTTGTGGCCGGCCGTTTCAATTTCCAATTGTGAGTTCGCGGCAACGAGCGCCTGCGTCCGCTCGCTCACCAGACGCTCCAGTTCATTTTTATTCCGGCGGGCTGCTTGAAGAAGCGACCATTTCTCTGTCAGCGCGTGGGCCAATTGCAGGACCTCGATGGTATCGAACGGTTTTTTGAGGATGAGCACCCGCTCCGGATTGGCGAGTTTCCCCATCATTTGTTCCCACGATTTGTCCGAATAGGCGGTGCAGATGACCACTTGAAGATCCGGATCCACTTCCCAGAGCCGGCAGGTGGTTTCCAATCCGTCCCAACCCGGTGGCATGCGCACATCCATGAATACCAAGGAAAATCGCTGCTTGGATTGCTCCGCCGCCACGACAAGTTCGAGGGCTTGGGCACCTTGCGAGGCGAAAGTCAGCTCGAACTTCAGACGCGGCGTGAGCGGTGGGACTTCGCCGAAAATTTCAGCCTCCTCCGCATCAAATTCCGCCTCGCCCGGGTCGGTGCCGAGGATCTTCCGGAAATCATCGTGAATGGCCTCGTTGTCGTCCACGACAAGGATGCGGTGGTTGTTTTCCAAATCCGCCTGGCTGGACGTTGTCAAAAGATGTGAAAAGGAATGCATGGTTAGGTCCGGGCTATGGAGACCGGTAGTTCAAGGGTAAATGTAGCACCTTTTCCAAGGCCGTCGCTGTGTGCGGTGAGATCGCCACCCATTCCCTGGGCGGCGATGACGGCGCTGTGCAATCCGAAACCATGGCCGTTTTTCCGGGTCGTAAAGCCGTGGGCAAAAATCCGGGTGAGGTGTTCAGGAAGAATGCCTGAGCCGTTGTCGATGACGGTGATCCGGATGCGGCCGTGGTCTACCGTCACGCGCATGGTGATTTGTTTTTCGGATTTTCCGGACTCGTCACAGGAGTGTTTCGCGTTCCGGATCAGGTTCACGAGGATCTGCAAAACCTTGTGCTTTTCCACGGTGACGGGCGGGACCTTTTCATAGTCTCGGACCACGCAAATGTCGCGCCGCGAGAGATCGCCGATATTGATGTGCAGGCTGTCCTCGACCAGATCGATCACCTGAACGGTTTCCATCACGGCGACGGTGGAGACCTTGGCGTAGCTCTGTTGCATGGACACAATATCTTTGATGTGCTCGATGTTGCGGTTAAGCGACTGGATTTCCGCGAGCACGGAAGCCTGCTCCTCGTTGAGGCGGGAAGCGAGTTTTTCGAGGAAATCAGGGAGCTTTTGTCCCATCGGATCGGACGCGAAAAATTCCGGGAGGCCATCGGCATGGGCCCGCAGCAGTTCCGCTGTTTTCCCGACACTGGCGATCCGTGATCTGCGCACCTTTTCAGCTATGACGGAGCAGGAAACGTTCACGCTGTTGAGGACATTCCCGACGTTGTGAATGACGCTCGTCGCGACTTCCGCCATGCCGGCCTGGCGGGAAAGCTCAAGCAGTTGCTGGTTCAGATTTTCCGTCTCGGCCTCGGTCCGTTTGCGCTCGGTGATGTCGATGAAAGTCCAGATCCGTCCATAATAGTGTCCATTCTTTCCCATCACCGGTGCCGAGTATCGGTCGAGAACCGTGCCGTCGGCCAACTCGATTTCATCAACCGAGCACTCTTCGGGATGCGCGTAGAGATGGATCACTTTTTCCACAAACAGATCAGGAAATTTCGTGCTGCCGAGGACAAATTGCACCTGTCGGCTATCATCGCTGTCGGCGGCGACCTCCGGCGGGATTTTCCAGAGGTCGGTCATGCGTTGGTTTTGGAGGATTTTTTTACCATTTCCGTCCACCACCAGAATTCCGACCGCATAGGAATCGACCTGTGCCTCCAGCAACGCCGTTTTCCAGCGCAGCTCTTCCTCAGCCCGCTTGCGCTCCGTGATGACCTGGGTGAAGAAAATCAGGCCTCCGATCCCGCCGCCGGCATCGAGCCATGGACGCGCCTCCCATTGTAGCCAGTCCACTGAGCCATCCGCCCGAGGGAACAGATCTTCGTCGCAACGTTCGACGGCTCCCGCCAGGACACGCTGATGGAGTGCCTTCCAAGCCTCGGGCACATCCGGGAAAATCTCGTAGTGGGATTTCCCGATGATTTCCTGCCCGGTGAGGTGATAGTCCTGGATCCAGCGCTCGCTGGTCTGAACGTAGCGCATATCATTGTCCAACATCGCGATTGCGGCCGGGGTATGCCGGATGAATTGCCGGAGCAAGTCTTGGTTGGCTGCGAGATTTTCCGCCGCCTGCCTGCGTTCGGTGATGTCTTGAAATGCGCCCTGCACCCGTTGGATCGAGCCATCGGCATGTCGTTCCGCTTCGCCGCACACGCGCACCCAAATCCGCCGGTTCTTCACGGTGAGAATTTCCACTTCGAGATCAAACGCTGTCCCATCCCGCTTGCACGCATCCATCGCCGCCGCGATCCGGAGGCGCACCGGATCGGGATAAACGGCAAGCCGATCGCCAACCTTGGTCAGATGACCCGGCGGATATTCAAGAATATCGAAAACCTCATCGGCCCAAGATACATGACCGTCGGATAGATCCAACGACCAGCCGCCAGTCCGCGTCACCTTCCCCGCGATGCGCAGGAGCGAGGCTTTCTGATTGAGAAGCGCCTTGGACCGCTTGCGTTCCGTGATATCGGCATACAACACGACCACCCCCACGTGGTTGCCAACCCCATCCCACATCGGAGTGACCGTGTATTCGACAGGAAAACTGGTTCCATCCTTGCGCCAGAACAAATCCTCTTCCACCCGGCACGCCAGTCCGGTCTGCAATGCCGAATAAATGGGACACTCACCATACGGATATTTACTTCCATCCGGCCGGGTGTGATGCATGACGGAGTGGGCCGCTTGCCCGATCAATTCCGAGGCCTCCCAACCGAGCATCCGGGCGGAGGCGGGGTTCTCGAAAATGATTTTCCCGTCGTGTCCGATCCAATGAACCCCCTCGGTGATCGAGTTGAAAACCAGCTCCTGATGGCGCTGGAGCTCGCGAACTGATTTTTCGGCGACACTGCGCCTGTCGAATTCCTGCTGCAAAAAGGAGTTCGCACCGGCGAGTTCCGTAGTCCGCTCGATCACCCGGCTTTCGAGCTTGTCGCGTGATTCCCGCAACTCTTCCTCGGCCTTCTCGCGGCTTTCCATCATGCTCGTGAATGCCGTCACCAGCTCTCCGATTTCGTCTGTGCGGAAAGCAGGCATGGGCAGATCCGTCCTTCCCGCTGCGAAACCTTTCGCCGCATCCGTGAGCTGCTGGACCGGTGCGCCAATCGAACGGCCCAAGTAAAGGGCGAACAAAACCGCAAGAGCCGCACTGACGAGTCCCATCCCGATGATCTGGGGGACCGTCACCGCCGTCAGCGCCATCATATCGTGGTAAAGCGGGGTATATTCCAAAACCACCGCACCGGTCACCTGCCCTTTCGCCGTTTCCACCGGGACGACCATTTCCATGATTCCCGTCGGATAATCGTCGCTGGTTTCCACAAACGTCCGGGCCTTCCCGTCCTTGATCGTCAAGCCCACTTCGTCACCGGGATCCTCCGTAAAAACACTGCCGATTCCCGAGGGATCGGAGTCGGCGACCACGACTTGGCGGGCATCCATCAGCACCACGTCGCGCCCTTCTCTTTGATGTAATTTGGCGACCAGTTCCTGAATCGGAGCCCTGGGGCCGTCCGGGTCTGACATGAAAAAACTCAGCACGCGGGCAACTTCCTCCGCCTCTTTCGTAGCCGCAACCCAAGCGGAAGAGCGCTGTCGATTCACCGCCAAAGCCGCTACCAGTGCCCCCATCAGAGACATGCTCAGCAACGCCCAGAAGATCTTCGACCGGATCTTCATGGGGCGGGATCCGGTGACGGTGGATTGGGAGATTTCGTGACGGTTTCCGCGTGGCAAAAACAGGGAATCTCCGAACTGCTGAAATTTGTCTGGATGCTACCCTTCAACATTAGGATTACTATATCGGATGGCATGTCCCTTTTGCGAGATTCTTTTACGTATCCGCAAATTATGCAGAGCTTGAATATACGTAACACAAAGCAAAATGCCCAGACAGGAATGTCCGGGCTACAGACGTAACACAGACATTCCTGTCTGTTCTTTCACAAGCCCCAGCAGACTCCCAGACAAGAATGCCCGGGCTACGCATGAAATTCCTAAGGCTGCGGTGGGATTGCCACCGCAGCCTTAGGTTCAGCTCATCGGGGGGATGTGGGGGAAGTTCGTTGTGGATTCCTGCGTTTCAACGCGGGATCTCCTCATTCCAAGACGGGGCTGCCTGACCAGATTTCCGTGAGAAGAAGACAAATCTTCTCATCCGTTGCCCGCGAGAAATGCTTGAACCAATGCTCAGGAGAGCAATTGCTATCAGACTCGGCGAGAGTCACCACCTCATCGGCTTCAAGCGCCAGACTGTAGGTATCGTGACGGGACGCCGCCGGGAGGGCGACGATGATTCGTCCCGCGTGTTGCTGACGGAGCAAATGGATGGCATCACGGAAAACAGCGCAATTCGTGAGGCCGTCATTGACGAGAATCACCGTCTTTTCCGCGACATCGAGCGGAGGGTGATCGCCTCGATAGAGCTTTTCCTTGCGGTCCAATTCTTGTGCTCCATGCAACACGGCGGCACTGATGTGGGACGGATTCAGACGCATGCGGTCGATCATCTCGCTGTTGAGCACTTTCACGCCGCCATTGGTAATCGCGCCCAGAGGGATTTCCCGGCTGTCGGGCAGGCAAATTTTACTCACAAGGAAGACGTCCATCGGTTTGTTGAGATGCTTCGCGATCTCCACGGCGACGGGGACACCGCCATTGGGAAAGGCGAGGATGACCGCGTTTTCGTCGGTGGCGTATTTCTCGAGGCTACGGGCAAGTTTGCGGCCCGCGTCCTCGCGGTTTTTGAATCGATGCAGTATGGAAGTTCGCATGGGAGGGGATAGGTTGGAGGGAATAGTGGGTTGGAGGGAGGAGTCCGGGGCGTTGACCACGGTTGGACGCTCAAATTATCAGGACAGGGCGGTTTGTATATTCGTTGGCTGCCCTATCCGGCGTTGGCATATCCAGCTATCCGAAGTACGGATATTCCCTATCATTCCGGAATTCGTGGCACTCGCTTGAAAAACGGGCCCAGAACGCCGCCGGAACCGCCTGTTAGGGAGGTGATTTCTGGATTTACGTGCCCGTTTACCATGCCAGTATCCGGCGTGCAATCACATGGAAAACGCTTGGCCGGTATTCTTCTGCCCGCCTTCTCACCTCGCCGGAAGGGGGATCTGGGGATCGGTGATACCCTTGCCCTCAGGGAATGGATCGATTGGGCTGCCGAGCATCAAGTGGGGTTCATTCAACTGTTGCCGATCCACGAAAACGGCGCGGACGAGAGCCCTTACAGCGCGATTTCCTCCGCAGCTATGGACCCGATCTATCTGGCGCTGGAGGCAACGGAAATCCCCGGACTCACCCATTCCGATGTCACCAAAGCGCGGGATTATCTGGGCGACGCCATGCATTCGAAATTGGTCAATTACCCGGTGGTGCGGCAGGTGAAGCGGACCTTGCTGGAGCTTGCTTGGTCGAGGTTTGACAATGCGGAAACACTGCTGGCCGAGGAGTTCAGGCAATTTCAAAAAGAGGAATCGGACTGGCTCGATGATTACCGCCTTTTCCGGTATCTGATGGAGATTCACGGTGAAGCGCTGACTTGGAACCAATGGCCGGAAACCTGCCAAACGCCGGACGGAGCCCGCGCATTTGTCGAGAAACGCCGCCAGCACGACCCGGCAACGGTCGATTATCGGCTTGGCTATTTCGCCTTCGTCCAATGGCTGTGTTTCCGCCAATGGAAGGCCCTGCGAGCCCACGCGGAACGACGGAAGGTGAAACTCATGGGCGATGTGCCGATCGGGATCAGTTGGCACTCCTGCGATGTGTTTTTCGAGCGAGATGAATTCCATCTCGACTGGTGCGGCGGCTCGCCGCCCGAGGGCATGGGCCAGAGCGATCCATTTTTCCAACAATGGGGCCAAAACTGGGGAATTCCGCTCTATCGCTGGGATCACATGGAGGCGAACGGTTTCCGCTGGTGGAAAAAACGGATCAAGCGCCTCACCACCTTTTTCGACATCTTCCGGATCGACCACATCCTCGGTTTCTATCGAATCTATGCCTTCCCGTGGAGCCCCTCGCGCAACCGGGAATTCATCGGCCTGAGCCACGAAGAAGCCGCCGCCATCAACGGTGGCCGACTGCCGTGCTGGTCCCTTCGCCCGGACGACACCCAGGAAAACAAAGCCGCCAACCGCGCCGATGGCGACGTCCGTCTGCAGGCCATCCTTCAAGCTGCGGGAAATGCCGAAGTCATCGCCGAAGACCTCGGCTGGGTGCCGGAATACGTCCGCCCTCACCTCACCGATCTCGGCATCGCCGGATTCCGGATTCCCCACTGGGATTGCAACGACTACGGCCACCCCACCCCTGGAAATTGTTTCCCGGAAAACTCCTTCGCCACGTATTCCACCCACGATCACGATCCGGTCAACGGCATCTGGCGCGGCTGTCTGCGAGTGATCCAACAACATCAGGAAAACCCCACCGATCAAACCGCTTCATGGGTTAACGACGCCCACAACGCCCTGCGCATTCTCTCGGAATTTGCCGGAATCCCCATCCCGACCCATGGCCCATGGCCGCCTTACACCGAAGGGATCCGGCTCCGACTCGTCAAAGCGCTGCTCTCGTCAAACTCCCACTACGCCGCACTGATGATCACCGAACTCTTCGGACTCGACGACCGCATCAATCACCCCGGGACATCCGGCGGGGAAAACTGGCGTTTCCGCCTGCCATGGACGCCTGAAGAAATCGAAGAAGATCCATCGCTCCAAGCCGTCGGACAAAAACTCGCCGCCATCATCAGCATCACCCGGCGCGGGTGATTCCATCGGTTCAGAGGCTGGCCACTGCAGTTCGCGTCCGCTCCATCACATCCGGCCAGCGTCGGCCGTTCAACGCGACCGGATCAGGCTCCTGTTCCGCATCGGCGAACCACGCAAGACTCCGGATTACCGTGAACGAGTCAGTCAAGGGATACTTGTCAGTAAAAAATCCGATCATTTCCTGAATCGAAAAATGGTCCAGTAACTCCGCCAAATCGAAAAAATCCTTCTTCGAGCCCCGGTTCGTGATCGCGTTGAGCTTCATCGCCGCCAGATCCGGGAGAGAAACCAGCACCACCCCGTCAATTCGCTCCGCAGGCGCCAACACTCGATAGGCATGACGCAGCAAATCCAGTTTCACTCCCCTGGCATCGATCGTTAGTGAATTCTCTGCTCGCCCGGTTACCGTCGCACCGTCGAGCGCCAGTCGTTCAAACAACTCCTCTGACGAGAACTCCTTGATCGTAAAAAAATCCAGATCCACCGACCATCGATGGCCGAATCGCAGCGCCAACGAAGTACCGCCGCCAAGCGCGAAATTCTCCAAGGCTTCATGGGAAGCCAGACGGACGAGCAATTCTCTTACAGATTTGGGAACGGCGTCGAAGTGGAGCATCGAAAGGAAGAAGGTGGGAGTTGAAACCAAGCACAGCAAAATGCAAAAGCCCGAGGCTGGATACTGCGAAGATCCGTCACGAGATCGGCTAATCGCTGCTTACCGTAATGGTCCACGAGAATCTGCCAATCCCGCCATCGCCCGTATTCCAGCACGCGCTTCGCAAGCCAGCCAGCATGCTGCTCCGGGTCGATACCGGATCGGTCCACATCCCAGAACAAATGATCTGACAAGGCAGTCATGGAGGAAATCTAGTCACGGGGAGACCGGATGGAAAGGACGAAGGAAGTGGTCTCCGCACGTAGTCCCAGCTTCAGCGCAATGCCTGTAAGGGTTGGCGGCAATGGTTCGACTGGATAGAAAACGCTGCCACGAGCACGGCCCTATGGAGGGTGGACACTCTTGTCCGCCAGCCAACGACCTGCGAAAGGTAAGTGCCTTGGCTCCCACTTTCTCCTCTCATTGGCCCACGACATGAGTGTCATGGCTCCTTAGCTTGGCAGAATCCTTACAGGCATTGGGCTTCGGCCGGATTCTTCATCCAGGAGGGATACCGGAGCCCAGACTGCCGCTCGACTACCCGAAGATTCACCCTCTTGCGTCCTGACAGAACATGAAAATTGCAAAGTCTCAATAACCGACTCAGCCTACCTAAATGCAAGCTAAACCTAAGCCAAGCAAATCGATCGAATTTGTCTCCGCAACACTCAAACGCGAACATGAGTTCCGATCTACAGCACCTCTCGGAGTTTCCCTCTCAAGACTTCAGGCCTTTGATGCAAATATCACCTCTCGCATCTTTTACGAAAACAGCGAGCCACTTGCCAATTGCTACAATCAGAGAATCGAGCAAAGCGAAGCTGACTATCTTGTATTTGTACATGATGATGTTTGGCTCGATGATTACCACACTCCCACTCGCGTAAGCGAGGCATTGGGCTGTTACGACATTATTGGAGTAGCAGGGAACAAGCAGCGTGCAAAATTCCAACCATCATGGGCATTTATTAACACCGAAGGAGGATGGGACAGCGACCACAACTTAAGTGCCGCCGTTGCACACGGATGGCATCCATTTGGCAACCTTGGAAAGACATGGAAATCTCCCGCCGATTGTAAATTGCTGGATGGAGTATTTTTGGCGGTGAATAGAAAACAGCTGGTGTCCAACAATGTGCGCTTCGATCCTCAGTTTCGTTTCCACTTTTATGATTTGGATTTCTGTCGTTCAGCGACAGAAAAGGGGCTAAAATTGGGAACTTGGCCTATCGCTATTACTCACGTCAGTGGCGGAAATTTTGATTCCAAGTGGATTGAGGTCAGCAAATTGTATTTCAAGAAATGGGGAGACTAATATCGATATTGTCATCAAAAAGCCGCAACCGGAGGACCGGGTGCGACTTTCTGATAGATTGAAGAACAGGCAGGAATGCCCGTGCTACGCCTTTATTTGCCTTGGCGGGCGGTGGCTTTGAGGCGGAGTGCGTTGAGGGCGATGAAACCGGTGGCGTCGTCTTGATTGTAGGCTTCTTCCTGACCGCCTTCCATGGTGGCGACGGCTTCGGAATACATGCTGAATGGACTGCGGCGGCCGGCTTGCATGACGTTACCTTTGTAGAGCTTCATGCGGACTTCGCCGGTGACGGTTTTCTGTGTCTCGGTGACGAGGGCCTGGATGGCGAGGCGCTCCGGAGCGAACCAGAAGCCGTTATAAACGAGTTGCGCGTATTTCGGAATCAGGCTGTCGCGGATGTGCATGGACTCGCGATCGACAACGAGCGTTTCGAGGTCGCGGTGGGCGGCGAGCAGGATCGTGCCGCCGGGGGTTTCGTAAATGCCGCGGGATTTCATGCCGACGAAACGGTTTTCCACGATATCGACACGACCGATGCCGTTGCGACCGCCGAGGAGGTTGAGCACGCGCATCACGCCATACGGGGTGAGGAGCGCGTAGCCGTCCTGTTGGCCGGTGGACTTCACGTCGCCGAGTTCGGCGAGGAGGGCGTCGAGGTTTTCGTGCTTGAGGCCGATCGCGTTGCCCTTTTCGAAGAGAATCTCAATGTATTCGGCCTTGTCGGGCGCGTCTTCCGGAGAAACGGACAGGACATACATGTCGGTATCCGCCGGGGTGGTGGCGTCATACCAAGGATCTTCCATGGCTCCGGCTTCGAAGGAGATGTGGAGGAGGTTCCGGTCCATCGAATACGGCTTTTTCATGGAAGCCTTGATCGGGATGTTGTTGGCCTCGGCGTAGGCGATCATTTCCGAACGACCTGGGAACTGCGCGCGGAACGAGGCGTCGCGCCACGGGGCGATGCACTTGATCTGCGGAGCCAGAGCAGCGGCGGAAAGCTCGAAGCGGACCTGGTCATTGCCTTTTCCAGTGGCTCCGTGGGCGATCGCATCGGCACCTTCGCGGATGGCGACATCGACCATGTCCTTGGTGATGCAGGGGCGGGCAATGGAAGTGCCGAGCAAATAGCGGCCTTCGTAAATCGCGCCAGCCTGGATCATCGGGAAGATGTAGTCGCGGGCGAAGTCTTCTTTCAAATCGCCGATGAAACACTTGGAAGCACCGGTGGAAAGCGCCTTGGCTTCGAGGCCGTCGAGTTCGTCGCCCTGGCCGACGTCAGCACAATACGCGATGATTTCAGCATTATACTTTTCCTTGAGCCAGAGGAGGAGGACGGAGGTATCAAGACCCCCGGAGTAGGCGACGAGAATTTTCATGAGGCGCGGAGGCAATCATGAAGGAGCAAGGCGGGCAAGTGGGAAGACTGCGGAAATCTTCCGCCCAACCGCCCCGCTATGACGGCGGGGACATCGCGCGGCGGGATGCCCGAACGGCACAAAGCGCGTGGATTGTCAGAGGTAACGCTTGGCGTCGAGGTGGGTTTGGGACGAAAATTCGCGCAGATGGCCAGTTGCGAACATTGCGGGACGGAGTATGCGCCGAAGACCGGGGAGCGTTATTGCTGCCGGGGCTGCGAGTTTGTGGCGGATCTGATTTCGGAAAATGGGTTCGAGCAATTTTATGATCTGAAACAAGGCATCGCGGTCGCACCGGTGCGGAGCCGACCGTTCGAAGAGCACGACTTTTCCTGGCTGGAGCCAAAAATCGCGGACGCGGAAAGCGAAGCGGAAAAGCGCGGCGAGGTGGCGCGACTGGATCTGGCGCTCGAAGGAATTTCCTGCGTGGGCTGCGTCTGGCTGGTGGAAAAACTGTTCGCCCGACATGAAGGCAGCGTCCGTGCGGCGGCAAATCCATCAAGCGGGCGGCTGCATCTGGAATGGATGCCGGGGAAATGCGAGCTTGAGCCATTTCTGCGGGAACTCTGCCAATTCGGCTATGTGGCGGCTCCGGCGGGATCGGTGCGGGGAGATCACGAGCGGCGGCGGCTCATGGCGCGGATGGGGTTGTGCGGGGCTTTCGCGCTGAACACGATGGCCTTTTCGCTGCCGGTCTATCTGGGAATGCCCAAGGATTTCGAGTTCGCGGAGCTTTTCAAACTGATCGCATTTCTATCTGCCACGCTGTCGATGCTGGTGGGCGGCGGCTATTTCATGGATCGGGCATGGCGGGCGGTTAGAGCAAAATCGCTGCACATTGATCTACCGATCGCGCTGGGGCTGATCTCGGCTTATGTCGGCTCGATCACAGGTTGGGCGCTGGGGAAGGAGCGGCTGCTTTATTTTGATTTCGTCTCGATCTTCGTGTTCCTGATGCTGGCCGGGCGCTATCTGCAAACAACCGCAGTGGAGCGGAATCGGCGCCGACTGGTGCGCGCGCAACCGGTCCCGGAGGCCGTTCCCAGAGCCGATGGCGAGGGCGACGCGGTGGGACGCGAGGAAATCCTGCCGGGCCTAAAATTTCTGCTCGCCCCCGGACAAGCACTGCCGGTGAGCGGCGTGCTGGCGGCGGGCGAGGCGGATTTTTCGTTGGAGTGGATTCACGGCGAGGCGGATCCCGTGCGGTTCTCGGCGGGGTCGAGATTGCCTGCGGGAGCGATTCTACTCAGCCGGAAACCTGCAGCGGTCGAGGCGGGGGAGCGATGGCAGGATTCACTGCTGGCGAAGTTGACCGCGCCTGTTAGCGGAGACCGGGCGTCGCCGGGATTGGATCGATTGCTGCGGGTTTATCTGAGCATCGTGCTGGTGTTGGGATTGTCGGCGTTGGGTTTCTGGGCATGGCGGGGCGATTGGCTCACTGGGGCGCAGGCGATGATTTCGGTGTTCGTCGTTTCCTGCCCGTGTGCTCTCGGCGTGGCAATTCCGCTGGCGGATGACATGGCGGCATCGGCGGTGGAGCGGCTCGGGGTTTTCGTGAGAACGGCGACGTTGTGGCCGCGTCTGGTGAAGGTGCGGCGCGTGATTTTCGACAAAACAGGCACGCTGACTCTGGAGCGTCCGGTCTTGGAAAATCCGCAAACAGTGGCAAATCTCGACGATGCGGCAGCGCGAGCTTTGGCAAGGATGACGCAAGGTTCGCTCCATCCGATGGCGCGATCGCTGCTGGAGGCCTTGGGGACAAGAGGTCAGAAATTGCTGGCGGAAATGGATGCTGGGGAAATGGTGGAATTTCCAGGACTCGGGGTTTCGCTGAAAACTGCGGGTGCCCGGTGGACGCTGGGAAAAATCGGATGGACTGGCCAAACGACGATGACCGGCACGGCAGAGACAGCGGGAAGCGAGTTGCGGAAAGACGGCGGATTGGTTGCCGCGTTTCATTTCAGCGAGTCGTTGAGGCCGGGCGCGGTCGACATGTTGCGTTCGCTGGAGCGGCGTGGACTTTCCCTTCACATCCTGTCCGGCGATCATGCGGAAAAGGTTTCGAAAATGGCAACGGCGCTGGCCTTGTCTGAAAACCAAGCAATCGGGGGGCTATCACCCGAGGAAAAAGCCCGCGAGGTCAGGGCGCTGGATCATCAGGACACGCTGTATTTAGGAGACGGCGCGAACGATTCACTCGCCTTCGATGCGGCGCTGGTGACCGGCACACCGGTGGTGGACCGGAGTTTGCTGGAATCGAAGGCGGATTTTTACACGCTCGGGTCTGGGCTGGCGTTTCTCACGGGCTTACTGGATGCGGCGGCGGCTCGAAAAGGCGCGGTGAGGGCGGCTTTTGGCTTCGCTTTGCTGTATAATCTGACGGCGGTGGCATTTTCCATGGCAGGAAAGATGAGCCCGTTGTTGGCTGCGATTCTTATGCCGCTAAGCTCGATCATTTCCATCCTGATCGTGGCGGCGGTTTCAAAGCGCCAATCAGCGATGAAAGGTTGAATTCGCTGGAGAAACTACCTATCGTCCCGCAGTTTCTGTTTACAAACCGATGCAAGCAAACACTCATGCTCACCAAGAGTTCGAAGAGGCGCTTCTTCAGAGAATCGCCAACTCGGACCGATTCAAGATGTATCAGGAGGCGTTTCGCATCGCCACGGGACTTCCGTTGCGGCTGGTTTCCTCGGATCCGGACGGCTGGTGTCTCGATGATCAGAAGATCAACCGAAGTCCATTTTGTGAGGAGCTGAATCTCTGCAAAAGCGCTTGCTCCGCCTGTCTGGATACCAACCGACGTCTGATGCAGGAGGCCGAAGTCAACGGCCCGACCACCTGTCATTGCTTCGCCGGCCTTTGCGCGACAGCAGTTCCGGTGAAACTGGGGGCCACCGTCATTGGCTACATGAAAACGGGCCAGGTTTTCAGCCAGACGCCGAACGAAGAGGAGTTTGAAAACATTCTTGGCATGATCGGGCGCAGGACGTTGGACCAAGAGACCCACGACAGCTTAAAAATTGCCTACATGCAGACCCGGTTCGTCGAGCCGCTCCGCTATCAAAGCATGGTCACTCTGCTGCAAAGTTTCGCCGAGCAACTCACCGAGCATGCCGACTCCCTCGCCATCATCGAGGAAGGCAGCGAACCCGCCGCGATTGCAAAAGCGCGGAAGTACATTCACGAAAATCTCGACCAGCCCCTCCCCCTCGGCCAAGTGGCACGCCAGGCAGGTCTCAGCGAATCACATTTCTGCCGGCTTTTCAAAGACTCCGCAGGTCTAACCCTGACCGATTACGTGAACCGCTGCCGCATTGATTGGGCAAAACGCGAGCTGCTACGGCCCGAAGCGCGCATCTCGGAAATCGCGTTCCTCGTTGGTTATCAATCGCTTTCCCAGTTCAACCGCAGCTTCGCCAGAATCACCGGCCAGTCCCCTACCCTTTACCGCCGGGAACGTCTTGAAAGGGCCGCCTCATGATGAGCCGTTTTCGTGATTGCAGCGGGATATTATTTTCCGCAATCTGAATCACGACGAAATCATGGAAGAACGTTACGAAATCCGCGCAAAGATAGGCCAAGGGGGGCTTGGGGCTGTTTACCGGGGATACGACACACGGATGAACCGCGAGGTGGCTATCAAACGCATCTCAACGACCACCGAAGATCCCGACCTTGAGGAGGAATCCACCCGCCAGCTCATCAAGGAAGCGGGGGCACTGGCATCCCTCCAGCATCCACACATCGTTACCATTTACGACGTAGGCTCGGATGAGGACGGCCCTTATGTGGTGATGGAATTGATCAGCGGAAAAACGCTGGACGAGCTGATCGAACGTGCGCCCCTCACTTGGCAGGATTTCCGTGAACTCGCGCTGCAAACTCAGGAAGCCCTGATCGCCGCGCAGGAGCTCGATTTGATTCACAGCGATATCAAACCGTCAAACCTGATGCTCACCTGGCTGCCTTCCGGCAAATTTCAGGTGAAAATCGTGGATTTCGGCTTGGCCACACTCACGCATTCCCAATCGAAAGAAGAACTCGAGGAACTCGAAACCGTCTTCGGATCGATCTTTTTCATGGCACCGGAGCAATTCGAGCGCGTGCCGCTGGATGCTCGCACAGACATGTATGCGATGGGCTGTGTTTATTACCAAGCACTTGCGGGAATCTACCCCTTCGATGGAACGACCGGCGTCGAGGTAATGAACGCGCATTTGAACCATCAGGTCACACCTCTTCAGGAAGTGCGCTCCGGCATTCCGATCTGGGCTTGCGACTGGATCATGTGGCTGATCAACCGCATGGCATCCGACCGCCCGGCTTCAGCCCGGGAGGCGCTCCAAGTTTTCCTGCAGAACGACAAAGCGGCCAATCCCAAAATGAGCACGGGAATGCCGCCGTCCGCGCAGACAGCCGCCAAGGCAACTCCCGGAACTGGACCGCAACCGCGTCTGCCACGGCCCAGCACCCCCGCCATGCGGATCCAGCCGGGACAAGTGGCCACGGCGACGACGAGTTCGATCCCGGTTCCGGCCGCCGCCGCGCCGACGGCGAAGCTCACGCAAGTCGAAGCTATCACGAAAACGGCACCCCAGCCCCTGTTGCCGCCTGAAGGTTCGAAACCGAGCGTCCACACATCGCCCCAACAACTGCCGGAAGCCACGCCCCCGCTGACATCCGTCCTCCAAATGGCTGCCGCCCAAGGCGCGGCAACGAGCAACACCCAGCCGATCCGGATCGCCTCGACAACCCCGGTCCATCCTTCATTTTTAAAACACAAAAAACACGGCCTCGGTAAACGCGAGAAGATGACCATCGCCCTCGTTCTCGGAGTGGTCGCCGTCGCGTTCGGACTGGCAATCGTCAAGTTCGCGGGTCAGGACAAAAGTAAACTGATCCTCAACGAAATCCTTCTGGAAGCCGCTAAATCGGATGTCACCGCGCTTCCGATCGACAAGACCAAGCTCGTTATCCTCCTTCAGTCCGCCGGCACCACCGAGGCAAATCCCCAGCGTCCGCTGATTTACACCGCGCTCGCCAAAGCCAAGGCCAGCGATGACACGGACGTGGACCGCACCATCGCCGATTTCACCATCAAAAAACCGGAACTCTCCGAGGAAGTGAGGGAATCCATGATGCGGGAAGTAATCAAAATGCGGAGAAATCCGACGACAGCGCCCGCGCTGATCACATTCGCCAAGTCCGCCACCGATCCGCGTCTGGCAGCAGCAGCTTTGCAGGCCGTCCGCTTCACCGCCACCGAAGAGCAGTTCCCCCAATTTCTTGAGATCATCCAGATCACGCCGTCCGACGACACCCGCAAGGCTGCCGAGGAAGCGCTCGCGGAAGTCATCGGAAAAAGCGGCCATGCCAGCGTGCTTGCTGGCCAGCTTGGCACCGCCTACGTCAACGCCAGCAGTGAAAAAATCCGCCAGACCATGCTTCGTTTGATTGCGCGCTGCGGCGGAGAACAGGCCATCTTGTTAGTGAAAAACGCTCTCGGAAGCCCTGAGAAAGACAGCAAGGCAGCCGCCATCACCGCACTTGGCTTGTGGCCGGATGAATCCGCTTATCCGATTCTGATCGGCTTCCTCGCCACCACCCAAGATGCACAGCTTCGCGGTCTGGCGTTCGACTCGGCATACGGCTTCGTTTCAGAACCTGGAAAACCCCGTAAACCGCAAGTCGTCGAAGACCTTTGGACAAAATTGGCGCCCCACGCGAAAACGGCGGACCAACAGAAAAAATTCATCGGCGGCCTCACGGACTACGGCACCGAGCCATGGGCATTCCGCCTGATCGATTCCTTTGCCCAGGACAAGAAGAACGACCCAGCCGTCGTCAAGCTTGCCGAGCAAACGCTCAACCGCCTCCGAGGCAGGTGATCCAGCAGCCTTCGAAAAAATAGGGAGTGGGACGTCTCGTCACCACGCATGGACGAGACGTCCATGCCCCTTACGCTCAAGGCGAATAAACGACCACCGGCCCCACGCCGGAGCCTTGGACGCGGCGGAGTTTTTCCACAGCACGTTTGACCGCCTGCGCGGCGTCGATGGCATCCGCCATGGTGTTGAGACGCGAAAAACTGATACGCAGGCTGCTTTTTGCCCTCGCTTCGGAAATCCCCATCGCGAGTTGGACGTGCGACGGACGCTGCTTTCCCGTCATGCAAGCCGAACCCGCGGAGCATGCCACCCCTGCTTCATCCAGCAGGATCAGCAAGCCCGCCGCGTCACATCGATCAAACGACAGATGGCTGGTGTTAGGAACGCGGTGCTCGGGATCACCATTCGCTACCGAACCCGAAACTTCGGCGAGCACGGCCTGTTCGAAGGCATCGCGGATCGCCCTCAGAGGATTGTCACTCGCTAGAAAATTTCTGGCACATTCGGCAGCAGCTCCCATGGCCACGATGCCCGCCGTATTTTCGGTGCCGCTGCGCCGTCCGGCTTCCTGCCCGCCGCCATAGAGCAGAGGCTTGAAACGCAGGCCCTGTTTCACAAACAACGCCCCCACGCCCTTCGGACCGTGAAATTTATGAGCCGACAGGGAAAGTAGATCGACGCCCAGATCCCGGACATTCACGGGAATTTTCCCCACCGCCTGGATCGCATCCGAATGCACCGGCAATCCTTTTTCATGAGCCAAGGCAGTGGCTTCCTTCAATGGCTGAATAACGCCTGTCTCGTTGTTAGCCGCCATCAGGGAAACGTAGGCCGCGCTTTCAAGAGCCGCCTTGAAGGCATCGATGTCGAGACGTCCGCCGGGAGTCACCGGAACCGCGTTCACGGTTCGCGTCAGATTTTCCACGCAACGGAGCACCGCGCTGTGCTCGATCGCTGAAACGACGGCAACCCCCTCGCCCGCCAGTTGGTCGAGCGATTGAAGCGCGGTGTTCACGCTTTCGGTTCCGCCTCCGGTGAAGATGATTTCTGAAGGGTCCGCGCCGATCAATTCGGCGACTTGGTCACGGGCGTGATCAATCGCCTTCCGTGCCAATTTCGCTCCGGCGTAGGCACCGGAAGGATTGGCATAGCCTTCCCGCAGCCATGGAAGCATCGCATCAAGCACCTCCGGCAGCAGTGGAGTGGTCGCATTCGCATCAAGATCAATCACGAACGAAGCATCCTCCGCCCGCCAACGATTTCAATCCGCAAAAACACCACCGTTCAAAACCTCCCGGCTTCCCGGAAATCCGCGATGCATTGATTGCCCCAGCGCAAGATCATGTCAGCCCACGTGGCCGCATGACGAAGCCACTCCAATCCGAACTCCCGGAAGTTTTGCGCAGGCGATTCTTTCGCCACACAAAGCAGACCGACGAGCACCAGCAGGTTCGCCAGATAGATGATCACCAGCGAGAGGAATGTCCCGTTTTCCTTCAAATCCGGCTGATCGCGCGGAATCATCCACAAGGTCCACATCATGTGAAAAGTCCACGTCACCCCCATGATGGCATACAAGGCGCGATCCCATTCACTCGAAAATCCGAAAAAATAGCGCACCATGACATACAGCACCGCACTGATCACCGCCCAGAACGGCACGAAATACGGCGATAGCGCGATGACCAGATTGGTCTTGTTCGTCGTGATGTAGCCGCCATCCGCGCTGACATGGAAGTCGGTGACTTTTCCTCGATAGATCAGGACGAAAATCGCATGCGTCAGTTCGTGACCGAGCACATAGATGTAGAGGAAAAACGGTTGCAGCAGACCTGACCAAAACCAGCCGGTCATCACCAAGGCTCCTGTCGCGAAATACCAGAATTCCGAACGGTGCCAGAACCCTTCGTAAACCGTGGCGTGCGAAAATCTTGAGAGAAAAGTCCAAGTCGTCACCCAGCAGAAAGGCAGAAGCATCAACCCCATGGACCACCGGAGAAGCCGTTTCGGCCACTCGGCGAGTTCCAATTCATCCTCGATATCGGTGGCGGCAATCGCTGCCTGCACTGACTTCAGCGCGCGTTTTCCACCCCGGCGATTGGCCTGCTCATGAGCGCGCCGATTCGCGGAACTCAGGACCTCGGAAAACGAAGCCTGAGTGCGTCTCTGGATTTCCGAAGAACGGCCAGTTGTGGATTTTGAACGGCGTTTCACCATATCGAGTTCGGGCGCGAAGATTATTTCGCAAGTCTTAACAAATCAAGCTGGATTCCTGTGAGACCGGACCGCCGCAGGAGTTGCAATGGAATTTCTTCGCCTCCTTATTTCATGCTCCCATCCGGCTTAGAACCTGCTTGAATCCCATAATGAAGATCCATAGCGCCCCTAAGCCACTCAGCGGACCGGCATTAACCAGCGCGACTTCCATCCGCAGCCTGCCCAAGGTTTTGCTCCACGAGCACTTGGACGGCGGCCTTCGCCCCACCACCGTGGTCGAGCTGGCAGCGGAACTCGGCTATGATCGACTGCCGACAACGGACTCAGTGGATTTGGCAAAATGGTTCCACCGCGGGGCCCAACGTGGAAATTTACCGGAATATCTCGAAGGTTTCGCGCATACGACTTCGGTCATGCAGACGCCGGAAGCCCTTGAGCGTGTGGCATTTGAGTTTATCGAGGACATGTATAATGACGGCGTGGTCTATGCGGAGGTGCGGTTTGCACCGGTTTTCCACACCGAGAGAGGGCTGACCCAGGATGAAGTGGTGGCAGCGGTGATCGCCGGGCTGGAGCGTGGCGAAAAAACCTACGGCGTGGAGTGGGGGCTGATCATTTGCGCCATGCGGAACATGCAGAACTCGTTGGAAGCGGCGGAGTTGGCGATTCGTAATCGGTCGCTTGGCGTTGTCGGATTTGACTTGGCCGGGGGTGAGGACGGGTTTCCGCCAAAGAAGCATGTGGACGCGTTTCAAGCGATCGAACGCGCCAATTTCTACATTACGATCCACGCGGGAGAAGCGTATGGGCCGGAGTCGATCTGGCAGGCGCTGCAATATTGTGGGGCCCATCGGCTCGGCCACGCGACGCGTCTTCGGGACGATATCCAACTGCTTCCCGACGGCACAATGAAGCTCGGAGGGCTGGCCCAATACATTCTGGATCGGCGCATCCCGTTGGAAATGTGCCTGTTGAGCAATCTTCACACCGGTGCGTGCACGAGCTTGGAAGAGCACCCGTTCGGAATGTTTTTCCGGCGAGGTTTCCGCGTCTGCCTGAATACCGACGACCGCCTGATGAGTAACACCTCGATGACTCAGGAAACAACCCTCGCCGCCGAGCTTTTTGATCTGAATCTCAACGAGCTCGAAAAGCTTTCCCTCAATGCCATCAAAAGCGCTTTCGCCCCCTACGACAAACGCACCCGGATCATTTTCGAATCGATCAAACCCGGATTCGCCCTGGCCCGCGCCAATCTGGGAGAAGCGGCCGGCTTGACGGATCGAGACTGAGAGGCAGGATGGCGCTCCCCGATGCCTCTCATCCGCTCATGCCGTTTCACTGCGATCGATTTCGAATCCGCAGGGGCGTCGCCTGGTAAAACCGACAGTCCGGTGCAAATCGGCCTCGCCACGTGGTCCACGGAAAACGGCCACGCGGATGCCTTCACGTCCTATCTTTTCACCGATCAGCCGATCCAATGGTCTGCCCGAAAAATCCATGGCATCGGTCCTGAGCAGCTTTCGGACGCGCCGTCCCTGCTCTCGCTTTGGCCGGAATTGAAAAGGCGGATGGCGGGCGCGGTCGTCGTTGCTCATGGAAAAGGCACCGAAAAACGTTTCCTCCGTGCGTTTCCCGGACACGGTTTCGGCCCGTGGATCGACACGCTCCTATTGGCACGCGCGGCTTGGCCGGACCTGCCCGATCACTCGCTCGGTGCGCTTTGCGAAAGCCACGGACTGACGGAGGAAATCAAGTCGCTGGTCCCTGCGAAATCCTGGCATGACGCGCTGTTCGATGCGGTGGCCTCACTGGTCCTCCTGACCCGGTTGGTCGATTCGCTTTCGTTGGCCGATCACCCAGTCGAATCCTTTTTTCAACCGGACACTTCAGTTTGGCACAAGACCCGGAGATCATGAAGCCGCCGAACAGACACCCGCGTTTCGCGCTTCTCGTCGTCACATTATTGCTAGGAGGAGGACTTGGACATCTCGCCACGAAAGCGCCTGCCTCGGAAGCAGCTCCACCACCATCGCAATCGGATGACAAGGAACTCGTCCGCTCACTCCTCGGCGAGCACCTATCCGACAGAACTTTCGCCTTCGCCACCATCGCCGAGGCCTGCTCCGGAAAAAAAGTTCTGCCGCTCACGGATGATCCCGCCCACCAGCGAGTCACCGCCGCCATCCATCAGGCGCTCAAGGAAACCCTGGCCGAGCTGAACCTTGCCAGCTCCCCTGTCAGACAACTCCGCCGCATCAACGAGGCATCGAAATTTTTCGAAGACGGCCTCCATGCCCGCATCAACCGGATGCCCGGCCTCAAATGCGAAGTCCCGCTCACGCGCGATGGCGAGCACCAGCGCTCCGGCTACCCCGATCTCAAAATCACCGATCTGGATTCCAAGCTTGTTTTCTATCTCGATCCCAAACTCGTCGAACAAGGCTCAGCCGAAAGCACCTTCCGCACTTTCTATTTCGAGCCGAAAAACGAAACCCTCAAGATCAACGACGACGCCGTCCACCTGCTTGTCGGCATCGAACACGACGGAAAAGAACGCGAGTGGACCTTCACCGGCTGGCGGTTGATCGATCTTTCCAGCCTCCGCGTCCGCCTCAAAGCCGAGTTCCAAGCCTCGAATGCCGAACTCTATCAAAAATCAAAGCTTTCCCTTCCGGATTCAGCCCGTTAGTTTCTCCCTTCCGTGACCATTCCACCCCGACGCACCAGCGGCTCAGTCGCCATGGATGACTACCTCGAGCAGATCCTGCACCTCATCGAGGCGAAAGGCTACGCCCGTGCCGTGGACATTTCGAAAAATCTCGGCATCTCGCAAGCCAGCGTCACCAACATGCTCCAGCGCCTCGACGCCGAGGGCCTCGTGAAGCACGAAAAATACCGCGGCACGATCCTCACTGAGGAAGGCCACCGCATCGCCCTCGCCATCATCGAGCGCCACGAGACGCTCACCCGCTTTCTCCGCCTTTTCGGCATCGACGAGGAAACCATCTATCGCGATGTCGAGGGCATGGAACACCACGTCTCCCGCCCCACCCTCAGCGTCATCCGCGCCGTCGCCGATGCCCTCGAAGCGGACCCCTGCCTCTTGGAACGCGTCAGGGAAAAGAGCCAACTACGGTTGGAGCAAAAAGCCGATCAATCGTAAATTTCACGGGGATTCTTCCTGCCATCGGTGCAGCGGAACTGAGATAAACTCGATAAGGGTCATGTGTCTATCGTGTCCCCGGTGATGATGTCGCCGCATAACTGGATACTGGCGAATATCCACTTGCCGCCAACAGGTTCGAACGACACCTGGCAATTCGGAGGATCGGTCATGGGCTCATCCAGTGAAAGACTCGTCAGCGGAAACACTTGGCGGAGATCCTGCTGTTCGGTATCCGGCCTCCATCGTTGCCTGATCGCCTCCAAACGGACGAACACCAAATCCCAAACCGACTTCAACGACCTCTTCTTAGCAAGCAGGAATGCCCGGGCGTTGTCGTCAGGACCGGCAGCAGTTCCCGGAATACTGCTGCAACCGACCTTGGCGAAATCCTCTGGAATTTCCCAATCTTGGTCCATCTGCCAAATGCCGACGGTGGGATCGGAATCCGAGGGGTCGAACGTGATGTGACCGAAGTCCGGATCGTTCAGGGAAATAACTCCCGGCTTCTTGGAGATGAGCTTCTTAAAGATGTTGAACATGTGATTCCTCTTGGACTAACGCGTCTTATGCCTTGTGGCTGGGCCAAACAATGGCTCCACAGTAGGCTAAAGCAGCGCATGATCATGACTGACTCGGGCTGTTCTGGCTATTCCAGTGACGCCAGCCGTGGAGAGAGGTGAACAACCAGGGGCAGATGAAGAGTACGGCTGAAACTGCAATGGCCATCATGTTGGCCAACGGTGACCCTTGGGGCTCTTCGCCGCCCACGCTCTGGAGGAAGTTCATAAAGCTCAGACCCACCATGCTCGCAAATGTAATGGTAAAAAGGACAGCGATGCTGATCGACAGTCGCGGATTCCTCAATATTCCGCCGTTCCAGAAGATCGGAAAAAGTGCCACAGCGGCTACAGCCAACAGGGCCATCGAATAGCCGATTCCGAGCTCACCTGTGCTGAAGCCGGCAATCACGGAGAGCCCGACAATGACGATAAGGATTACGGAGGAAAAGATGTAGAAGCGCTTGAATACGAGCATCCGATTATTTCTGTTTATGGCATGGCATCATGAATCGTTCAGATGAAGATCTATCAAGGGAACCGGAATCTGGCGAGGATTTTTGTGGCCGCTTTTCCCCAAAACAATCGGGGCAATGATTTACGGAGAAAGTAGCTGACGGAACAAAAAAACCGGAGCGCGGACGCACCCCGGTTTTCATGAGAATATCCCCTGCCCTGTGGATTACCAGCGGGTCGCTTCACGGAAGGCTTCGAGGCGGCATTCGATATCCGCTTCGGTGAGGCCTTCGAGTTTGCGGGTGGAGAAGGCTTCGCAGGTGAAGGAGGCGAGGATGGAGCCTTTGATGATGGCTTCGCGGAGAACCGCGCCGGAGTATGGCGGGTGCCCTTGGGATGCAAGATAGCCAGCCATGCCGCCGAGGAAGGTATCGCCGGCGCCGGTAGGATCGGCGACTTGCTCGAGCGGATAAGCGCTGCAGCGGAAAACCTCGCCGCCGGGTGAAAACAGCATGGCACCGAATTCACCGAGTTTCACGATGACGTGACCGGGGCCTTTTTCCAGCAGAAGCTTGCCGGCTTTGACGAGATTGGATGTGCCTGCCAGATCGCGGGCTTCACCTTCGTTGAGGACGAAAAGATCAAGGTGCGGGAGAACTTCGTGGAGGCGTTCGTTGGCGATTTCGATCCAGAGATCCATGGTGTCCGCGATGATGAAGCGCTCGGAGGCGTTCCCATTGACGCCCTTCAAGGCATCGCACTGGGTGAGCATTTCCATCTGGTTGTCGGGCGACATGTTGGCCAGAACGACGATTTCCGAGCTGGCGGACTCCGCAGGAACCTTGACCTGCCAGCTTTCCAACACATTGAGGCCGACACGGTGCGTGGTGCGGTCGTTCATGTTGGTGTGATACTCACCGGACCACGTGAACGATTCGTTTTCAGAACGCTCGACGCCGCCTAAGGACACGCCTTGGGTTTCCAACATGTCGAGATGCTCTTTCGGAAAATCGTGGCCGATGATGCCGATGAGATTCACCGGACGGCTGAAAAAGGAGGATGCCAGCGCCGCATACGCCGCCGATCCCCCGAGCAGGTTCTGCGCCTCCGCTTCGGGTGTTTTGACGTGATCGATGGCGATCGTGCCGCCGATGACAATGCTTGGAGTGGAGGTCGGGATGGACATGATTGGGCGGAGAAAGTGAACGGATCGCCCCGCCCTGCAAAGCCAAAATTGAACATCGAACATCGACGCCCAACATCGAACGCCGAAGTAAGAAGAACCTCTCCAATCTCCAATCTCCAATCTTCACCCCCCTTCGCCTTCTCTCGCAGGTGCGCCGGTTTCGAAGCGCATGAGATCGGCAATGAAGGTGAGTGGAATGTGGCCGGTTTCGCCATTCCGGTTCTTCGCGAGAACGAGTTCGGCTTTTCCAGCTTCGGCTTCTTTTTCCTCAGCATCCTCGGCATAGTAAGCCGTCCGGTAAAGCAGGCCGACCATGTCGGCGTCCTGCTCGATGGAACCGGATTCCCGAAGGTCCGACATCCGGGGCACACCGACGTTTTTGCCGGTCCGGCTTTCCGGTCCCCGGTTGAGCTGGGCGAGGATGAGGATCGGAATGGCAAGTTCCTTGGCGAGCCCTTTGATCCCTGCGGAAATTTCGGCGATTTCCCGCTCACGAGAGCCTTCCGCCTGCTTGGTGCGGGATTTCATGAGCTGGAGGTAATCGATCGCGATGAACTGGATGTCTTCGTCGCGCTTTTTCCGGCGGGCCTTGGCGCGGAGTTCGTTGATGGAAATCCCGGCTGTATCGTCGATGAAAAGCTTGGCTGAGGAGGTTTCGAGAGCGGCGCGCTGGATGCGTTGGAGGTCGCCCTTGGTCGGCGTGTAGCCGCGGGAAAGCTGACTCATGGCGAATTTCGAGCGGGAGAAAACGAGACGCTGGACGATCTGGAAAGCGCTCATTTCGCAGGAAAAAACCATCGAGGGCTTGTTCTCGTTCATGCAGATGTGCTCCACGATGTTCATCATGAAGGACGTTTTTCCCATCGAGGGACGGGCGGCGACAACGAACATTTCCCCCGCCTTCAAGCCACTGCTCATCCGGTCCAGCTCTTCAAATCCGGTAGTGATGCCTTGGGCACCTTTTTCGCCGGCAAGGAGAGCTTGAAATTGCTCGATGACCTCGTTGACGGACTGCTTGACGGTCGGCGCACGGTTCGTTTCCGAACCTTCGCGGATGGCGAGAACCTTGGCCTCGACCGAATCCAACAGCGCTGCAACCTCGTCCGGCGAGTCGTAAGCTTGGGCGATGGCCTCGTTGGAATTCTGGATGATGGAGCGCAGGACAAACTTGTCCTTCACGTGCTGAAGGTGATGCCGGAAGTGCCCGGCACTCGGTGCATACGTATAAAGATCCGTCAGCGCGGAAGGCCCACCGATCCGATCCAGCAAGCCACGGTCGATCAAACGTTGGATCAAGGAAACCAGCTCGACTTCCTGCCCACCTTCGAAGAGCTCGATCAGGAAACCGAACAGCGTCGAGTGAGACGGAAGGTAGAAATGCTCCTGCGTGAGCTTTTCCTCGATCGCCATGCCGATGTATTCCTGCGGATCCTGCAACATCGAGGAAAGCAGGCTTTTTTCCGGCCCCAGCGCATGCGGCAAAGCGCGGGTCACATCGTCCACCGTCGTCGCGCCCTGTTGTAAATCCGCGGTTTTTTTAAATGAAGGAGGAGCTTTTGTTTCGACGGCCATGGGTGGGCAGGAATGATTGAATCAAAGAAAGTTCCGGGTCAATCACCCCGCTTGTGAATAACATCCGAGTAACAATGAATAACTCACGAAAGCCGTGGTTTTACTTGAATTGGCGGGGATCGCGGATTGGGAAAAATCGCCTCGAACCCGCTTTACAGGATTCTCTCTGTCGTGATGCTCTCGTCTGACGAATATGCATCCATGGAAGAAACGCCGCACCTCCTCTCCACACCAGCCAACGCTGAGAAAATCGGGACTGGCCGACTACGCAGCGGGGAAACTACAGCCTGGCGAGTTATGCGATTGATGTCGGTTTCATGACGATAAATAACATGCGAGCCATCATCCAACGAATGCTTGAATCGACCGTGTCAACCAAAGCTGGTTCACAACATTCCCCGAAATTCACCTCTGAAAAGCAATTTCAGAGGTCAATTGTCGCGTCGCACCACCCAGAAACACAGCCCGGTTTATCGCATGGATGGCGAAACCGCGATCTTCACGCAGTGTCCGTTTTACCAGATAAATAATATGCGCACCATCACCCAACTAGTGCTTGAATCGACCGTATCCATCAATAGCGAGATTGTTTCAAAAATTGGCCCGGGCCTACTGGTCCTACTCGGTATTGAAGATGGCGATGGAGCCGAAGACATCGCTTGGCTCTCCGCTAAAATCGCGAGAATGCGGATTTTCTCGGACGCCGAGGGAAAAATGAACCTCTCCGTGACCGACATCGGCGGCGAGGTCATCGTTGTGAGCCAGTTCACCCTGCACGCCTCGACGAAGAAGGGAAACCGCCCCTCATTCCTCCGCGCCGCCTCTCCAGCCGTTTCAGAACCGCTTTATGAAAAATTTTGCGCCGCCATGGAAAGTGAGCTCGGCAAGCCCATCGGACGCGGAGTCTTCGGTGCGGACATGAAAATTTCGCTCGTGAACGACGGTCCTGTCACAATTCTCATCGATACACGCGAGAGAGAATGAGCATTCTCTTGCATCGTCGGAATCGGCTGCCTAGCCTCCGCCGCCGTGCCGATTAATGCCATTCTAGCCCTTGAAGATGGACGCTGTTTCGAAGGAACTGCCTTTGGAGCCACCGGAACCACTACCGGAGAAATTTGTTTCAACACCTCCATGACTGGATATCAGGAGGTCATCACCGATCCGTCCTATCGCGGACAGATCGTTTCGATGACCTATCCACAGATTGGAAATTACGGAATCAACCCCGAGGACGCCGAGTCCCGCGCCCCGCACATCCGGGCGTTCGTGATCGGCGAGCTTTGCGAGGTCCCGTCGAACTGGCGCTCCACCCAGCCGCTTTCCGCTTATCTCGCGGAGAACAAGATCCTCGGAATTGAGGGAATCGATACCCGAGCGCTCACGAAACACCTCCGCTCGCGGGGAGCCATGCGTGCCTGCGTGACCACCGAGCTCGATGCCGAAGCCGCCATCGCTGCCGCGAAAGCCTCGCCTTCAATGGAAGGAATGGACTACGTGAAGGAAGTTTCCACTCCGGAATCCTACATGTGGACCGACGAATCCCGCGAATGGATCCTCCCGAACGCCTCCACTGAGCAACCGGGACCTTATCAGGCGCTTCCTCCTGTCCGCCATCGCATCGTGGCCTATGATTTCGGCCTGAAATTCAACATCCTCCGTCGCTTGCGTCAGGCAGGCTTCGAAGTGGAAGTCGTCAGCTCCACCACCACGGCCAAGGATGTTCTCGCGAAAAAGCCCGATGGAGTCTTCCTCTCGAACGGCCCCGGCGACCCCGCCGCACTCGGCTATATCCACAAGGAGTTGAAGGAACTCATCGGCCAAACGCCAATCTTTGGTATCTGCCTCGGAAACCAGCTCCTCGCCCACGCCTTCGGTGGCAACACTTTCAAACTGAAATTCGGTCACCGTGGCGGAAACCAACCGGTGAAAGATCTCCGCACAGGAAGAATTTCCATCACCTCGCAAAACCACGGTTTCGCAGTAGATCCAGATTCGCTTCCGCCGGAAATCGAAGTCACCCACGTCAACCTGAACGACGGCACTGTCGAAGGCATGCGCCATCGTGATCTGCCGGTCTTCAGCGTCCAATACCATCCGGAAGCAGCCCCAGGGCCAAATGATGCGAGTTACTTCTTCGAGGAATTCGCGGCCTTGATCGACGATTCGAAAGCACCAAACATAAAGCATTAAATCGAAACGAAGAGCATCAATCTTCCCATCGGTTTAGAATTTAATGCTTAAGATTTAAATATTTCTATAATGAACACTATCGTCGTAGGTCTCCAATGGGGAGACGAAGGAAAAGGCAAGATCGTTGACTATTTGACCGAAACCGCAGACGTCATCGTGCGTGGCCAAGGTGGCAACAACGCCGGCCACACCGTCATCGCCAAAGGCGTGCGCTATATTCTCAACCTGCTCCCGTCCGGCATTCTTTGGGACGGAAAAGTCAACATCATCGGCAATGGCGTCGTTGTCGATCCCACCGGCCTGGTCGCGGAAATCGAGCGTAACGAAGCACTCGGAGTTTCCGTGACACCGGACAAACTCCTGATTTCGGATCGTGCCCACGTGGTTCTGCCCTTTCACAAGGAACTCGACGCGGCTCGCGAGATTTCCCTCGGCGATCAGAAAATCGGCACTACCAAACGCGGCATCGGCCCCACGTATGCGGACAAAGTGAACCGTTGCGGCCTGCGGATCGCAGACCTGCTGGACGAGGAATTCACCCGCGCCCAAGTCACGCGGCGGGTCGCTGAAGTGAACGAAATTCTCGCGAAATACGATCTGCCTCAATTCACGGCGGATCAGGTCATTGAAGAAGTTTACACCGCGTTCAAGCGGTTGCGCCCTCACGTCACCAATACCATTCCCGTGCTTCACACCGCATGGAAGGCGGACAAGACGATCCTTTTCGAAGGAGCCCAAGGAACCTTGCTCGATATCGACTTCGGCACCTATCCGTTCGTCACCTCTTCGAACACCACTTCGGGCGGTTCCTGCACAGGTTCCGGGCTTCCTCCAAATGCCATCCAACGCGTCATCGGTGTTTGCAAAGCCTACACCACCCGCGTCGGCTCCGGCCCCTTCCCGACCGTTGACGAAGGTCTGTCCGAATATCTTCATGGCCTCGGCCGCGAATTCGGTGTCGTATCCGGTCGGCCTCGTGGCTGCGGCTGGCTCGATACCGTCCTTCTCCGCTTCGCCTGCATGGTCAATGGCGTCACCGGTCTTGCCATCACCAACGTCGATGGCCTTGACGAATACGAGACGTTGCAAATCTGCACCGGCTATGACATCGACGGTGAAATTCACGAACTGCCACCAGCGAACCGCGAGGCGTGGAACAAGGCAAAGCCCGTTTACGAAACGCTTCCCGGTTGGAAATCCGACACCACCAAAATCACCCGATACGAAGATCTTCCAGCGAACGCCAAGGCTTATCTCACGCGCTTCTCGGAATTGTGTGGTGCCCCGGTTGCTTTTGTCGGAGTCGGCCCGGATCGGGTGCAAACGCTGGTGGTGAAATAAGTCTTATAGGTCCTATAAGACTTATCGCCATGACTTCCCATCCCGAAATCCCACGCCACATCGCCATCATTATGGATGGCAACGGGCGCTGGGCCAAAGAGCGTGGACTCCCGCGCATGGAAGGACATCGCTCCGGTGCTGAATCCGTCCGTGAAGTGATGGAAGCCTGCATCGAGCTGGGCGTGGAATATCTGACTCTCTACGCGTTTTCATCGGAAAACTGGAGTCGGCCCGAGTCCGAAGTTTCAGCACTGATGACGCTGCTGAATCGATTTCTTGATGAAAAAGCCAAGGATCTGGATCGGCAGAACGTCCGGTTATTGGTCATTGGCCAATTGGACCGTCTTCCGGAAAAAACCCGCGCTCTGATCGAACGAATCAAAGCTCGGACGGCCAATCACACGACGATGACCCTGGTCCTGGCCCTCTCTTATGGTGGTCGTGAGGAAATCGTCAGTGCAGCCCGTTCGCTTGCCGCTGACGCCGTCGCCGGCACCATTGCTCCCGACCAGATCGACGCGGATCTCTTCGCGTCCCGCCTGCAAACGGCCGGGATCCCGGATCCGGATCTGCTGGTCAGGACGTCCGGGGAAATGCGGGTCTCGAATTTCCTGTTATGGCAAATCAGCTACGCGGAAATCGTGATCGTCAAAAAATTCTGGCCGGACTTCCGTCAGGGCGACCTTTTTGAAACGGTCAAAGAGTATCAACGCAGGCATCGGCGTTTCGGTGCCCTCTGAAAAAGAAAGAGCGCGGATTTCAATCCGCGCTCTCAAAAAAATCATCCACCTTTGCCTGCTTTCACATACTCGGCAGTTGAACGAGTTTTGTGTATTGGTAGGAATTCTTGGTGAGGAACTCAACCTTTGCGGTCTCATCTTTAAAGCTCCGACTACGTAATTGATCGATTCCGAAATCAGAAATAATACTGACGGAAATCTCCACTGCAGTGAGGCGTCCGGCTTTCAACTCGGCAGAGGTGGCTTTACCGCCAGAAACATCGGCTTTAATACCTTCACCGGTGATTATAAGTTCTTTGGCCACCTGCGAGCTGCCATTACCCACCGTGACCGGCACATCGATCAATGTGGGAGGACTATTAGCATTCGAGCCGGCTTGGCTGACCTGAACATGGAAGGTCACCGAAAATTGATAGACATTCTCACAAACGAAGTTCACCGATTTATCAAGCTCGGTTTTATAAGAGGCGAAAGCAGCCGTTAAGTGCTCTTGTCCGAGAAATTTTTCAAATGTCACATTCGGGTCCAACAGATAACGATTCAAAACAAAGGTATCAAACTTGCCACCCGCTCCCGCGATCGGGTCTGTGTATTGCAAGCCGTATGAAACGCAGGAAATATCTCCGCCCAAATCCGCATTCGGATCGCCAATTTTCCCGTCATAACGGTCGGTTGCCGCAGTATAGAAGATCAAGTCGCAGGCATTCGTACTATTCAAGCCATTCTTTCCCGGCATGTTGGTGGAAGTAACTGCGGAAAGCCACTCATTGATATTGCCGCGGCGGGTCACTAACGATTCGAAATCGCGAGCCATGGCATCGATCAAGGCTTTCCCCTGACGGGCGGCACGCAGCTCTGAACGGCTTCTGTTCCAGGTATCGAGCGCGATTGAAGTGATCGATACCAGAACGGTCACGATGATGGTGGTGATCGCCATAGCGACCATCAGCTCCATCAGCGTAAAGCCGCGTTTTAAAATCGGATTCCTTTGGGTTTTCATAAATGGGTTCCGTGAAAGTGTTATCGGCGGACTGCCAGATTACGGGTGAAGACAGGAGTTTTGGCCTTGGTGAAAGCGGCGTTGAAACCGCTTTTAAAGAAAGAATCGGTCTTGGCGGGCAGCGTGTGAAACTCCGCAGCAAAGGCAATCACAGCTTCAGGATAGGTATCTGATGTGGTAAAAGTTGAATCAACAACCCCTTTCGGATCCTTGATCTCGCCTGCTTTTCCCACAATCAGACCTGGTGTCGCACCGGCAGCCGAAAATACAAGCTGCGTGCATTTCACCAAATAAACTCCACCTTCGAGAGCATCGAGATCTTCATTGAAGTAGCCTGCGCTTTTCGCATCCCCACGGCTGCGGGCCATCGGCACCACCACATAGTCTTTACCGGGGACCTTGCCCTTGAGGTCCTTTGCCGCGACCGGTTTCGGTGTTCCATCGTCGCGAGTAGTACCACCAAGCTCACCACGGTATTGGTATACCAGCACCGCACTGGCTGCCTTGTCCGAAGTTCTGATCCAATTGAACGCCTTGTCAAAACCAGTGGAGTAGCCATCACCCGTACGGTGGGTGACAAGCTCCTGTTCAAGAGCTGAAGCAAGCCGATCCGCGTCCTGAACATTGATGGATTTACGGATCCCCTGTGCGGCAGGAGTGAAAACAACGATGAATCCGGTAAGCAGAACCGATAGAACACCAATGGCGATAACTGTCTCGAGAAGGGTGAAGCCTTGTGGGCGTTTAGAATGTGAGGGTTTCATATATTAGAATGGCTTACCTGAGTCCAGATTCGTGAGGGCGCTTCCCATCTGTTCCGGACTGCGGAAAATCGATGTGCGGCCGTTGCGCCATACCACGAAGCCCCCAAAGTCACGCTTGCTGGCGGCCGTCACTCTGGGTGGCTCATCGGTGGACGACTTCGTGGTGTTCCGTGTGCCATTGCCGATAATGAAGCTAGCACCCGGCGTGTAGCAAATCCCTTGGGCATTGAATGCATAGATGTAGTAGGTGCCCTTTAAGGGTGATGAGGATTTGATGGGCTGGTTTGACGCATCCACAATATTGGAAGTTGTATCGATTGCCCCCGTCCCCGTCTGATGGTTTTGCTTGCTTAGCTTATCGCTGAAATACACTTGCTCCGGCAGTACCGATCCACGGCTGGATAGAACCCAACTCAGGTTTTTGGGATCAACGATGTCGGGGTTTTTCGCCTGCCCGAAATTTGCCGCTGCCGGGTTTGTCTCCACCGCTTCGTAAGCGATCACAATCCGGCGGAGATCATCGGCAGGGCTGTTGTCCAGTTTTTTGGCAACCAAAACGCACGCACGGAGATTCCGGCCGACCGCCGTGGCCCTCGCTTCGTCGAACAATGATTCCGAAGCCGCAACACCCGTGGATACGCCTTTTCCTGACATACCGCCCAAGCCGATCGCTCCTGCGGTCATCAAAATGGACATAATGGCAATGACCACGAGCATTTCCACCAAGGTGAAAGCCCGGGATTGCCGTCTGGGGCGGGTTTTTGAATCAAGTGAATACATGGGTTTGAAATTCGGGTTGTTTTTAAATTGCGCGAATTGTGGAGGATCGCAAGTGCAAATGTCAATACATCGCAATTACGTCAACTCCGGTTTTCGGGGTATCTTCCGCCATTGGGACCGCTGGCCCACGTCCACGCCGGACCGACCATATCGCGGATATCCTTACGAGCAGCGACCCAACCAAGCAGTTCCTTGGCCAGTGCCGGATCAGCAACCAGCGAGGCCGGATCTCCAGCCCGGCGCGGTCCGTATTTGACGGGAACTGCCTTGCCTGTGATTTCTTCGACGGCGGAAATGATCTCTTTCACCGAAACTCCGACGCCGGTGCCAAGATTGCAGCGGACCGATGCGCCACCCGCCGCCAAGTGATCGAGCGCACGGGCATGGGCATCCGCGAGGTCCTCGACGTGGATGTAGTCGCGGATGCAGGTACCATCAGGAGTTTCATAATCGGTTCCGAAAACTTCGAGGTATTCGATTTCTCCGGTCACCGCCATCAGCACCCGAGGAATCAAGTGAGTCTCTGGGTTATGATCCTCTCCAATCTTGCCATCCGGGGAACATCCGCTGGCATTGAAATAGCGCAGGCAGGCACTCCGCAAGCCCCAGGCGGTGTCGCAATCCGCGAGGATTTTCTCCACCATCAGCTTGCTCTGGCCATAAGGATTGATCGGATTCTGCTGATTGGTTTCAGTGATCGGCAGCTTGTCCGGTACTCCGTAGGTGGCGCAGGTCGAGGAAAACACAAACACCTTGCAGCCGGCCTCCTGCATCACTTGCAGAAGCTTGATCGGCTCCGCGGTGTTGTTCTGATAATACTTGAGCGGATTCGTCACCGATTCACCCACGTAGGCATAAGCCGCGAAATGGATGACAGCCCCGAACTGGTGTTTTGCGAACAACGAGCGCACGAGATCCTGATCCCCCACGTCGCCGACGACCAATTCCACTTCCGGGTCCACAATCGCTTGATCGTGGCCGAAAACCAGATTGTCCAACACGACTACTTTGCGACCTTGGCTGGCAAGAAGACGGACGGTATGGGAGCCAATGTAACCTGCTCCTCCAGTTACTAGAATCGGTGCTTTTGATGTGATCATGATTTTCCTGAAGAGAGGAAACCGAAGAATCCCTCCCGCTGTCAACCCATGGCCGTCTCAGGTGGCAAATTCCCTGAAAAACCATTCGAATATTCAACCACCCCATGCTGTCTTAGCCGTATGAAGAAAAATCTTCTCTCACTGGTTGTTGCCGCAGTAGGAGCTGCGGCCTCGCTTTCCTTCACCTCCTGTGCTTATGATCCCTACTATTCCTCTGTCGGAGGATCCTACAGCTCCGGCTATGGTGATGGTTACGGCTACGGCGGCAGCTCTTTCAGCACCTCCTTCTTTGTCGGCACCGGCGATCCGCGTTGGGGTTACGATCCCTACTGCTACAGCTATTACGATTATCACCGCCACTGCTATTACGATCCCTATCTGAACGGCTACTACCCGCTGGGTTACCGTCCGGCCGTGGTTTATGGTGTCCCGCACCCATATGGATGGCGTCCGGGTCATGGCTATCTCCCGCCACCAAGAAATGTCAGCAGCGTCACCGTCGTGAATTACCGGAACCGCGAGGTCGCCTACCACAACACGAACTACTCCTGGGCGAGACAAGTCCGTCAGCAACCGGTAGGACAAGGCCGAGTCCAAGGCGAACGGCCTAACCAGCAATTCCGCAACCAGTCCTCCACCTCGGGTTATCACGCGACCTCCGGCGGATCGTCCTCAAACTATCGCCAAAGCCAGACGAGAACTGAGAGCAACCGAGCCGGCCGTTCCAACTCGGAGTATAACCAACAACAGCAATACCGCCACAACTCGGCGGTGAATGCCTATTCGCAGCAGCAGAAAAATCCATACGGGTCCCAGAAAAACAACCCATACGGGTCGCACGAACAAGCTGGCCGCAGCCAGAAACAGCAATACAACGCTGCTGGAAATTACCACAACCAAGGAGCCCGTAATCAAGCTCCCAGAGAGCAAAGCCAGCCCCACAGAGAGGGCAAAGGTAACAAACAGAATCAGAATCAACCCAGCGACGAGGACAAGCACACTCGTGGCTGGCGGTGATCATCCGCTAAATCAAAATTAAGACTCACTCGCCTCCCGCCGTTTCCGATCGGCGCGGAGGCGTTTCAGCGTAATACGGGGACGTAACAGCCAGCGTCCGTAAAGCCAACCCGCGATACCACCGCCGAAGTGGCAGGCATGCCCCATATCGAACCACGATCCCATACCGTGATCCATCAGGGTTTTTCCCAAGCCTGAAAAGCCGGGCACCCGCAAGGCCGGATTGACCAGTGCGAGCATCAATTCCGCCACTAAAATCCCGAGCCCTAGACTCTTCCCTGAAATCGGCAGCGGCATCATCCGCGACTGCGGGGAGAGCGTGGTCAGCAACAGCAGCAGGCCGATGCATCCACCGGACAGCCCGACCAACAAAGGAGCACGGTGCCCGCCCGCAGCCAGTAACAGATGCCCTACCCCGCCGCCGATGATCCCGAATAGCAGCGCTTTCAGCATCACCCTCCATCCTGCCATGTGCTCGATCCTTGATCCGATCAGCAACACAAACAGCGCATTCAGGGTAACATGCCACCACGAGCCATGCAGGAATCCATAGGTGAAAATTTTCCAAATCTTCCCCGCCAGAAAGCCATCACGCGTCAGACCCAACGCTTCATAATAGGACAAACCCGGTTGCCTGAGAGTTCCTCCCGCGCTCTCGATGAACCCATGGATCACCAAAATGACGCCAACCACCGCCCATGAAGCAGGCGAACTCCTCAATTGCTGGAAATTCCGCGCGACATTGGAAAACGGCCCACCAGTCGATTTCATGACGGTGGAAGGAAGATAACCCTGCGAATCCGTAGCGGATGAATTACTCCACCACCTGAGCACGTGGCTCGCGACGGGCCACGTCCTCGGCACCGGCGCTGGTCACGAACGGACCACCTTCGAGAGGTGCCACGCCGCTGAATGCCACGTCCGGCATGTCCGAAGGCCTTCCCGCGAGTGGGAAATCCTTCCGCAGCGGGAAAAAGGGATAACCTTCCCACATCAGGATGCGCTTCATATTCGGATGACCGGAAAACGGAATTCCCATCATGTCCCAAACCTCGCGCTCATGCCAATCCGCACCGATCCAGATGTTCGTCACGCTTGGCACCGTTTCATCCTCGCTGACCTTCGACTTGACGCGCAGGTGCTTGGAATCATCCAGAGTGGCAATTTCGTAAACCATCTCGAACCGTGGATCGTCACCAAAATGGTCGATGCTGGAAATATCCAGGATCATCTCGTATCCGAGGTCCTTGTGACACTTCGCCAACACGTCATGCAAGGAGCCAAGCTCCACCCGGACGGTGTGTTCGCCTCGGAATTCGAGCGTTTCCCAAATCTTTTCTCCGAACAATTCGCGGAGTTTCGTGACATCGGCTGCGGCTGACATTGGTAAATTCTGTTCGAAAATTAAGCGATTTCGTCCATCATCGAACGCTTCTGGTCCATCGTGGATCCCTCGCCTTCGATCTTCGTTTGAAGCTTCATCAAGCCTTCGATCAAGGCTTCGGGCCGCGGCGGGCAACCGGAAATATAGACGTCCACCGGAATCAGTTTATCGATTCCCTGAAGCACGGCATAGCTGCGATACATGCCGCCGGAAGACGCACAGGCCCCCATTGCAATGCACCACTTCGGCTCAGGCATCTGGTCCCAAATCCGTTTCACCGCCAGCGCCATTTTGTAAGTCACCGTGCCGGAAACAATCAAAACGTCAGCCTGACGCGGCGAAAAGCGCATCACTTCCATGCCAAAGCGGGAAATGTCAAAGCGGCTGGAGGCGGTGGCCATCAGCTCGATCGCGCAACAGGCAAGGCCCATCGGCATCGGCCAAAGCGAGTTTTTCCGCATCCAGTTGATGGCGGCATCCACACGGGTGATAATCACGTTTCCTTCGATCTTCGAATCGTAGGCAGTGTGGACGATATTGGGAGAAGGGCTGACCATAGTACGTTGCGGCTGCCGGGAACATGCCCACGGCTGGCCCGCCGCTCAAGTGGATTGTGAAATTTTTCACAAGCCCCGGACTGGAGAGCAACTGAAAATGTGGGCAAGGCAAGGAAAGGTGATCTCCGAATCACCCATGCCAATGCATAGTCGGGGGAATGTCGTTTTCACTCGGCGTCATCGCCCCTCCATCGCCCACGGCGGATCCCAGTTCGCCCTCCGGAGGGCACGGAGGGGCGATATCGGATCGCCCTGCCCATGCGGGGACAATGAAAAAGCGATTCTCTCACCTCATTGGCTCCTCATGGGCATGGGCGGACAGATTCCGTCCCTCCTTGATGTCCACTACTTTCAGCCGCCGGATTGGCCATTGCGAGGGCTTGGAAACTATTCCGGCGGGATGAGTTTGCGTTCCGCCGTGCTCCAGGGGCCGTCGATCTCAACGAACCCGTGTTTCGTCACGGCTTGCTTGCCGATTTCCGTCTTTGGGCAACGCTTTTCCAGAGCCTGAATGAACCGTTCCGCCTGCTTTTCGTGTTTAGCGTTCAACCAATTGCCGGCGGAGTTCAAAACATCGGCGGCTTCATCCGAATTGTCAGGCAGCATGCCTGCGGCTTTCCATGCGAGACCTGCGGCGACGTGCCGATAGTGAAACCGGCGTTCCACGACGAGTTTGGTCGCCTGCAAACGATCCTTTTCCTGTTGGGTCACTGGCAATACAAACTGGATTCGCTTGTTGGCATCAGAACCTTCATCCGTGTCCTCAATCACGGGTTGCCTGCCGGTCAAGCGGGCCATCGCGAGATCGCCGTCGTTGAAAGCCCCCTCGTCCGACGAGTTGTCCGGCCCGACTTCGGTACCCATCAATTCCATCCCCAAATAGCGAGCGATCCATGCCGCATGGAACAAAGCGCGTGCTTGTTCTGATTTCGGCTTCGAAACATCCGCGCCCTTGGCCAGAGCAGTGGTGTAATCATCGAGCATCTTGATTTTATCAGGAGCAAAAAACTCCTTCGCGGTCAGGTAATCATCCTCACGAACCATTCGCCTCGCGACCAGATCCCGGAAACGTTCGGGGGAAACTGGCAAGAACCAGCCATTCCTTTGGCTGTCTTTCTTAGGCATCACCTCGGCGAATTTCTGTTTGCGGGTATAGTCGAGCAACTCCGCTTTGGTCAGGCAGCGCTCGGCGACATAGGCAGCATCCGCCCACAAATCGGCGGCGAGGAAGGCGTCCAGAGCTTGGATGAAATCAGATTGAGCGAGTTTGAGCACCCCGAGTTCACCACTCGCGGTTTCAGATGGGACGCGATAACCTCCAGACATCACTGAATTTTCGAGTCCCTCATGGGGCAGCGGGAAAACGCGCAACGCTTTTGATAACAGCTTGGCGGCCTCGGTGATTTTACCCTCGCGCAGAAGTAATTTCGCCTGCAGCCAAAGTGTGGCAGCAGAGGTCCCGGGCGATTTGGCGAGCCAGCGTTTGGCATCGTCGTATTTGCCAGCACTGTAGGCGATCCATCCGAGGTATTCCGCGTCGGGCGTGTCTTTCACTCCCGCTCGATCCAGCACTTCCAACCACTTCGCCTGGGCGACGCCAGGCTCACTCGAATCGCGATATTCGCTGTCCGGATTGTCCACCGGTGTGGTGGTTGCCAGAATATGGATGGAAACAAGCCGACGCAGCAACGGGCTGCGCACGGCAGCAGCGAGGGCATTGGCACCACGCGGAACGCTGGCAGCGGGGCCTTGCTGCACGGGTAAAATCTCGACTCCGGCTTCAGGCTCCCCCACTCCGGGTTTCGCACTTTCCACGCCTTTGACTGTCATCCCCCAGTCCGGAATAAACCATTTCAACGAGACGACGGCCGAGGAATCGCCGGTGGCAAGTTGGTTCAGATAGAGCCTGGCGGATGATTCGGAATGCCCGAGTTCCAATTCGCAGCGTGCTTCCCAGCCATAACTTTCGGCAGCCAGCCCGAGAGAATCGATGCATCCCTCCTTCGCGAGTTTGCGGGTTTGTTGGAAATATTGGACTGCTTTGGCGAACTCATTTTCATCGAGAGCACAGCGGCCCAGCATGTAGGCTGCCCAAGTGGAGCGGTATTTGCGTTCGGCCGTGGGTTTGGCGAGCAGCGCGGTCCATGCGGCACGGGCCTGTTCGGGATGCCTTGTTTTATAAGCGAGTGCGCCTTGATGATATTCCGCAAATTCGCCGGGCGATTCATCCGGGAGTTGAGCGTCGACGCGGGTGGAACTGGCGTCGCTTACCACGTCACGGGCTTTCACATGGATCTGGATCGCGGCATCCGGGTCGGCCGGTTTGAGCGATCCATCCTGCAAGGCCTTCTTGAAATCAGCGAGATCCATCGCCGTGGTGAAATCTCCGTGGCGATCGGACGGCACTTCCTCCTCGTCGGGCTTGGCAGGAACAGCATCTGGCGAAACCACGCGTTTTTCATCGGGAACGAATTCCAAGGCGATCCGCTTGCACTCCAACTCCCAGAAAAATTCGGGTGTCCCGATGACTTGCCGCCCTCCATCAGACAAGAGCGTCGGTGATTCAAAGTCCCCGGTGGCATGCAAACAGGCGCAGCCAACGGAGAAGAACAAAATGCTAACGATTTTCGGGTAGGACATCGACATGGATTCGTGCGGGTTGATCAAATCGCAGCCATCCCATGGCACGACTTGCGCCCGGGAGCAAGCGCACGGATGTCAGGGCAGAAAGAAATGTTAGCTGGTGATCGCCATGAATTGTCCGCCAGCCAGCCGGCGGTTCCGCTAGAGCAAGCGTGGCCGGGGAATCCCATTTCACGGTGATGCAGGTGAGGGAAAAATCGTCAGTCTCGCCCGTGTTGACGAGCGAGAGATCAGCCAGAGAGAGACTTTGCTCGTTTCGCTTTTGTCCGTTCACCTCCACTTCGCAGCTTCGGACAGGCGGGCGACCTTGGGTCAGCGCGCGGAATGCAGGCCATGGGCAATTCTGACGATCCCCATCAACCGGCAGCCGATACCATAACAATCCCGAGCAATGTTCCGGATGGCAGGCTTGCCATGAAGCGACGAGCGCGGCCATCGCATCGAGGTCGGTGGCATACTCGCGGATCGTCGTACCGGGTGGCCATGCGAGACGGACGCTATCAGAGTAGGCGCCGATTTTCCGGCCATCCGCGCCATATCCGGCAACCGTCCGGTAAGTGGGCAACGAAATTTCAAATGGCACTCCAATGCCTGATGCCCGGGCGGTCCAACTCCTCGCCAGCACAGGATCGCAAACCACGCCCGGTCCGCCGCCGGGTGGCGCTGCGACCGAGTGAACTTGCAAAACATAACTGGAAGCATCGCGGACCAAGCCCGGAAACCCGGGTTCATCCAGCCAGCATGGCAATGTGGTGATGACCAGAGGTAGCGGCGAAATGGCACGGCGCATGGCGCGCACCCACTTGCCATATCCCGCCAGTTTCTTTTGCGGGCAGTCAAAGTCCAACTGGAGTTCGCGCGGTTCGACACCAGCCTTGCGAATGATAGAAAGCTGATGTCGGGCAGTTTCGCAGAGAAAGCGGATCGTTTCATCGTCCTCAGAAAACGAACAGGAATAGGGCATCACCCGGATTGCCGGAGAAAACGAACCTTTCACCTGCCGCACAGCAGCCCAATCCACCGGCGGAACCACCGGATGAGGCCGGCCATTTTGCCATTCAATTTCACAGGCAAGAATGACACACCCCGCCAGATCGTTTTGGCTCCGGGCGATGGCATCACCGACGGGCTTTTTCCAATCCCGCTGCCACACGTAAGCCCGCTGAGGCAGAGGTGAAACGGCCGATTCCTTCCGATTCCACGATGCGAGCAACACCAACGCACAGCACACCCAGCCAAGATTGCGGAATCGAGAGACGCCTATCATTTGAGTTCGAAAGAATGCCATCATCCATCAGGTGACGAATTTGTCAGACAACGATTCTGGTGACGGACAGATTGTCCGGCGAGCGTGAAGTTGTCACCCCACATGGAGCTTTTTCTCATCGACGCCATTGGTCCGTTCTTCCGCGGATATGAAAAAAGCCGGGTGAATTGGTCGAAAATCCCGTTCATGCATCTGGCCAAGGCCGGGCCGGAACAATGGGCACGGATCGAGGAGGATCTTCGCCACTTCGCACGTCAGGTCGCCGACCAAGGCTACAACGCCGTCACCTTGGATGATCTCGCGCACCTTGCCCCTCATCCGCTTCACGAACCGGAAATCGCCGGGCGCATCGCTGTTTTCCGAGAAAAATTCGGACGCTTGTTCACCATTCTCCATCACGAATTCGGACTGAAAATTTTTCTCACCACCGATGTCCTGCCGATGACCGCAGCGGTCAATGCTGGACTCGGGAACGACCCGACCGTGCTGGAACACTATTATCGCGGCCTCGTTTGCGGCGTGTTGGACGATTTCCCTCTGATCGCAGGGCTGATCCTGCGAATCGGGGAGAGTGATGGAAATGACGTGCTCGATCCCATCCGCACCCGTCTCCATTTGCGCAGCGCCAACGAAACCAACCGGCTTCTCGCCAATCTACTCCCGGAATTCGAAAAACGCGGCCGCCAGTTGATCCTGCGAACCTGGACGGTAGGCGCGCACAAGATCGGCGATCTCATCTGGCATCGGGACACTCTGGCAGAAACGTTGAAGGGACTGGATTCGCCCAATTTCATCGTCTCCATGAAACACGGCGAGAGCGACTTTTTCCGCTACCTGCCGCTCAACCGCGCGTTTTTCCAAGTCAAACAGCGCAAGATCATCGAGCTCCAGGCCCGCCGCGAATACGAGGGAGCCGGCGAGTTCCCCTCCTTCATCGGCCGCGATTGCGAGCGCTTCGCCCGCGAACTGAGCACTGCGGAAAACGTCGTGGGCATGTCCGTCTGGTGTCAGACCGGCGGCTGGCACCGCTTCCGCCGCCTCGCCTATCTCGAACAGGAAAACCGGGACATCTGGATCCGACTGAACACCGCCGCCGCCATCGCTGTTTTCAAATACGGAAATTCCGTGGAAACGGCCATCACCGGCTTGCTAGGAAACGAAAAGGCGCCCGCTGCGTTGGAACTCCTACGGCACGCGGACACAGTCATCCACGAGCTGTTTTACATCGAAGACTTCGCGCGGCAGAAACTGTTCTTCCGTCGCGTTAGAATCCCGCCGCTGCTGCATGTCTATTGGGATTCCCTTTTCATCAACCATGCGGTGAAAAAAATCCTCCGCCATTTCGTCACCGATCCCGAACGAGTGCTCCGCGGTGGAGAAGCTGCGGCCGAACTCTTTCCACGCATGATTGCCCTTGCCGGCGAAGCCCGGCTCCCGGTGGACGATATCGAACACATGCGGGACTTCTTCTCCCTGATCCTGCTGGCGCGCAGATATTATTTCCTACCCTTCGATGAACAGCTCTCCAGCCAGATTCAAAAGGCCAAAAAGCGCTACAAACAACGCTGGCCCCGCGAACTCCGGCAGCGTTTCCGCGTGAAAGTCTCCTTCGAGCCGTTCAAACTCAAACACCGGACGCTTTCCTGGGCAGCCGGGCTTTTGCTGCGCCGGAAACGCGGCTATCGCATGATCGACCACCTTTTCACCCTCAGTTTGCTAGGAATCATTTACCGCGCCTTCCAACCCCGAAACCCACAAGCCATGCCCAAACTCATGCGCAAATCCGCCATGGGCGTGGATGTCCTTTTTAAATAGGACGAAAGGAGCTCTCGTCCCTTCACATGGACGAGACGTCCATGCCTCTTATGCGTAAATTCAAGCCTCTTCAAATAAGGTGATGGGACGCCCCCGTCCCATCCATGGGCCTTGGCCATTCCTGCGATTTCCCAGAACTCATCAAGGTCGCGTCCACCATTCTCCCGTCCTAACAGGACGATTCATACCAGCCCGGCACAAAGTGCCGGGTAACCTCCGCAACCCGATCGCGTCCTGAAAGGAACGCCTCATGCAGGGCGGGACCGATCGACACGGCAACCCCATCAGTCGTCCCCTCCGAAAACCTTCCGACAGCGCCTTATCCCTGCTTTATCCGCAGCAATCTCCAATCTCCAATCTCCAATCTCCAATCTCCAATCTCCAATCTCCAATCCCCAATCTCCAATCCCCAATCCCCAATCCCCAATCCCCAATCTCCCATCTCCCATCTCCCATCTCCCATCTCCCATCTCCCATCTCCCATC